>JABDBM010000044.1:10897-33036 GCA_013288685.1 Bacteroidota bacterium
TGCTGGCGGTAACTTCGGTTATTACTTACCTTTACCTGTCGCGCAGGCTGATAAGAGATTTTCACTGGCGGCTAAAGGTGAATATAATCGACCGGTCGCCGTATCAATTACGCTGGCTGCGGCGCTTGCTCACAGGCTTCAGCCGGGTTTGGCTGTTGTGGATACCCTTCATTGGAGTAAATATCTTTTATTACCATTCACAATTAGGTATACAAACTTATTATCCGTTATACCTGCTTTTAGCGGTAATGATGATTTGGATAACAGCTGCCGCTTTTTCAAAAACCAACATTGGTGTACCTGTGCCTGCTCAACCGGTTTCAAAGCCAAAACCACCGGACGACCTGCTGCAGAAGGCTAAATGGCTGCGTAAAGTGATGGAAACTGAGCGGTATTACCGGGATGAAGAGTTGGGTTTAGCCTCACTGGCCGAAACGCTGGAGATGCACCCACACGAATTATCGCGGCTGGTTAATGTAGTCCTCAAAAAAAACTTCAATGATTTTATTAATGAATATCGCATCAGTGAGGTAATCCGGAAAATGCAGGACCCTGCTTATGACCGGCTAACGCTGCTGGGCATCGCTTTCGATTCCGGCTTCAACTCCAAAACTACTTTTAACCGCACATTCCGGCAGATGACCGGGAAAAGTGCTGCTGAATATAAAAGCGATTTAAAAAAAGAAAGCCCAAATTATCATTTGGGCCCTTACTCCCGCTCTAACGCGATAATTTCGTCTCATAAAACCACCACGATGTGGTCTTCCGAGAAATTAAATCGCAGTTATATGTTTAAAAATTATTTAAAAATCGCATGGCGCAGCCTATGGCTGCATAAGCGAATGACGGTTATTAATATTGCAGGCCTGGGTATTGGCATGGCTGCGGCAATACTGATAGCCATCTGGGTGCAGAACGAGATGAGTTATGACAGCGGTCAGCCTGACGCCGAAAATATTTACCGTGTTACGTCAGTATGGCCCATGTCGCCCACCGAAACGTGGCATTTAAGTTCGGCACAATACGTATTGGGCGATGCTGCTGTTAAGGAAATACCCGAAATTGAGGACATGACGCGTTTGCGACCGAAAGATTATGCTAACACGAACTTTCATATTGGCGATAAAATAATACAGGAAAATAAAGTCGCCCGGGTTGATGACCACTGGTTCAGGATATTTAATTACGATTTTGTAGAGGGCACGCCAGCGGCCTTTAATAAACATCTGTTCAGCCTCATATTGACCCAATCGGCTGCAAGGAAGTTCTTTGGGAACGGGGAAGTCGTTGGTAAGCTGCTGACTATTGATAAAACTACTTACCAGGTGGAAGGCGTTGTTAAAGACAACCCTGCCAATTCCAGCTTTGACTACGATGTATTTATACCAATGGCGGCATTCCTGACCGATCAGGAAGAACTCAAACAGACAACAGATTGGGGTAGTTCAAACTATAACACATTTTTTAAGCTAAAACGGGGTGCGAACATCGCAAAGGTAGCCGCCGGGCTTACCGCAATAGAACACCGGAACCACAAAAATACAACGTCAAAAGATAAAAACGCCTATGAGCTGATCAACATCAGGGATATGCACTTTGAGGAGGGGCTGCTCAGCTATCCGTTTAAACATGGCAGCAGGATGATAACGAATGTGTTTATTGCACTGGCTTTGTTGCTTTTGCTTACGGCTTGTATCAATTACGTAAACCTGACTACTGCCCGCGCCAGCGCCCGCTCTAAAGAGGTGAGTATACGGAAAATAGCAGGCGCGGGGCGTTTGCAATTGTTCGGTCAGTTTATGTCCGAATCGTTACTGGTAAGTCTTATCGCCGTTACCTTATCATTTGGTTTAGTGCAGCTGTGCATACCATGGTTCAAAGAGTTTACCGGGAAAAATTTCAGTGAGCCGGTCTTCTCGCCGCTGGCCTGGCAAATTGTGGGGATTACGCTCATGGTATCTTTTATTTTAAACGGATTATACCCTGCGTTGCTGCTCTCATCGTTTCAACCGTTACGGGTTTTCAGGGGTAAAACGATGCTCAATTTTAAGGATGCCGGTTTAAGAAAAGCTTTAGTTGTGGTGCAGTTTACCATCTCGGTTGTGCTTATAGTAGGCACGTTGGTTATTTACAGGCAGTTAAATTATGTTGAAAGTACCGACCTGGGGTATGACCGCTCGCACGTATTTACGGTGAACATCCCTTACAGCGCTTTTGGCAATGATTTTGATAAAAACGCGCCCTCAATACTCGCTGCTATCAAACAGGACCTGGAAGAAAATAGCGCTACTGCCGATGTTTCGTTAGCCAATTATTTTGTCGACGATGGGAACCGGAGCACTCACGCCTTTGATTGGGACGGCCGGCCGAAAGATTTCAATCCTACGTTCACAACGCTGGCGGCCGACCCGGATTTTCAGCGGGTGATGAAACTGAAAATGGCGGATGGCAACTGGTTTACCAATTCGGTAAGAGACAAGCACAACGTAGTGCTTAATGAAGCAGCTGTTCGCTTAACCAATCTTCATAAACCGTATATCGGGCAGCGGTTCATTCACCAGGGCGATACCGGGGTGGTAACCGGCATTGTAAAGGATTTCCACTACGCCAGCCTGCACGATAAGATTGGGCCCATGATCATTAAAAATGGTAACATCTGGTTAGCGGCTTATGTCAAAACAAGTCCTGGCAATACAAAGGCAGCTATTACCGCTGCCCAAAAAGTAATGAAAAAATTCTCGCCCGATGAACCTTTCGAATATCATTTTGTAGACGACGATTACAACAACCTATACAAGTCGGAACAGCAATCATCGGTATTAATCGGCATGTTTGCGGGCATAGCCATATTGGTATCAGCACTGGGGCTTACAGGCCTTGCCGCCTTTGCCGCCGAGCAGAAAGTGAAGGAGATAGGCATTCGGAAAGTTTTGGGCGCAAGTATGCAGCAACTTATGGGCCTGCTTTCTGTCGATTTTGTGAAGATGGTTTTAATCGCCAGCCTTGTTGCCTTCCCGATAGCCTGGTGGGCCACCAGCAAATGGTTGGAGGGTTTTGCTTATAAGATTAGCCTGTCGTGGTGGATTTTCGCGCTATCAGGTGCAACAGCGCTGGTGGTTGCGCTGATAACGATAAGTTACCAGACCATAAAAGCAGCATTAGCCAACCCGGTCAGAAGTTTAAGAAGTGAATAGAATAACGTCATTAGTCATTGGTTGCCAAATTAGCCGCCTTCCAATAATGACTACCGATCACTTAAACATGCGATCAGATATTTGGTTGAAACTGACGTGATCCGTCCCGTGGTGAGATACGGGACGCATTTTATATCTGGGATTCAAAATCGAACAGTCCAATGTCCGATTTTGTTACAAATAGCAAAATAAACAACGCACTACTTGTTATATATCAATATGTTATTAACTTGGAACAGTGATTGACGCAATAAAAACGAATTGAATACACACACTTCCCATATCGCCCTCGATGACCTGGCCTTGCTGGGAACGATATTTATCGGGCTGACCCTTACCCTGCAGTTGTGGTTCACCAAAAGAATCAATCTTACCGCAAACCGGCTGATGGCTCTTGCCCTGGCAACCATCATTTTGCGGATGATCTGGGTATTGGGTATTGATATAAGGGTGGGTACCTGGTTTAGTTGGCTGCCGCTGCAATTTTCGTTTGCACTTGGCCCCCTCATCTACTTCTATGTTCTTAAAATTACCCGGCCCGAATTTAAATTCCAATGGAAAGATTTGCTGCATTTTAGCCCCTTGTTGCTGGAACAGTGTGTTTTGGTATTGCAGGTTAGGGAGAGCATAAAGACGGGCGTGCCTACTTATGATACGCTAATCTTTCGGCAACTGAATCCGGTAGTGCAATTGCTGGCGGTAACTTCGGTTATTACTTACCTTTACCTGTCGCGCAGGCTGATAAGAGATTTTCACTGGCGGCTAAAGGTGAATATAATCGACCGGTCGCCGTATCAATTACGCTGGCTGCGGCGCTTGCTCACAGGCTTCAGCCGGGTTTGGCTGTTGTGGATACCCTTCATTGGAGTAAATATCTTTTATTACCATTCACAATTAGGTATACAAACTTATTATCCGTTATACCTGCTTTTAGCGGTAATGATGATTTGGATAACAGCTGCCGCTTTTTCAAAAACCAACATTGGTGTACCTGTGCCTGCTCAACCGGTTTCAAAGCCAAAACCACCGGACGACCTGCTGCAGAAGGCTAAATGGCTGCGTAAAGTGATGGAAACTGAGCGGTATTACCGGGATGAAGAGTTGGGTTTAGCCTCACTGGCCGAAACGCTGGAAATGCACCCGCATGATTTGTCGCGCATTATGAATGTGGCGCTCAAAAAAAACTTCAGCGATTTTGTTAATGAATTCCGTATCCGCGAGGTAACCCAAAAAATGCAGGACCCCGCCTATGACCGGATTACCCTGCTCGGCATAGCTTTCGATTCGGGCTTCAACTCCAAAACTACTTTTAACCGCGCTTTCCGCGAAATGACAGGCAAAAGCCCTGCTGAATATAAAAATTACCTTAAAAAAAAGCGACCATTTTATTTTTTGGAACCTTATTCCCGTCCTTCGGCAATAATTTCGTCTCACAAAACCACGTCTTTGTGGTCTGCAGAGAAATTAAAACGAAATTATATGTTTAAGAGTTATTTAAAAATCGCATGGCGCAATATGCTGCACAACAAGGTTTACAGCGCGCTCAATATTGCCGGCCTGGCCGCAGGGATGGCTGTAGCATTGCTTATTGGCTTATGGATATACAGCCAGTATGCCTATGACCGCTTTTTGCCCGGTTACGACCAGTTGTACCAGGTAAAGCTCAATTTTTATCATAGCGGCGAGATACAGACACAAAGCGGTTCGGCGGTGCCGCTGATCGAAGAATTCCGCAAGAACTACCCGGAGGTAAAATATGCTTCGGAAACAGATTGGGGCGGGCAGCATAGCCTGGTTACCGGCGATAAGAAACTCGACCCCGTTGGGCTAACCGTTGGTACTGATTTTTTGCGGGTATTTCCTTACCCCATGCTGAAAGGAAATGTGAACTCGGTGTTTAGCGATCCTAACGCTATTGTGTTAACCGAATCGGTTGCAAAAGCCTTGTTTGGCGACCTGGACCCTATCAATAAGGTGATCAGGATTGACAACATCAATAACATTAAGGTTACGGGTGTAATGAAAGATGTACCGGCAAATTCAACTTTACAATTCAAGTACCTTTTACCCTATAGCTATGTGGAGCAGACCTACCCAAATACTAAAAAGGAGCGTATGGATTGGAGAAATCCCTCGTACCTTGAATATGTGCAATTGCAGCCGGGTGCAAATGCCGCTGCCTTTGAAAGCAAAATAAAAAACATTTATGCCCAACATGATCCAACTAATAAAATAGAGGTGGTTTTGCAGCCCGCAAAAAACTGGCGACTGCTTGCCCAGTTTAAAAACGGCAAAGCGGTAGACGGCTTTATCCAGTACGTGCGGATGTTTGCCATTATAGGCATACTGGTTTTGGTAATTGCCTGCATCAACTTTGTAAACTTATCAACCGCCCGGGCCGAAAAACGTGCGCGCGAAGTAGGTGTGCGTAAATCAATAGGCTCGTCGCGCAGAGATTTGATTATCCAGTTTTTAGGCGAATCGTTATTGCTTACCTTTGTTGCATTTGTGGTATCGATAGTGCTTGTTCAGTTGGTGTTGCCTGGTTTCAATACCATAACATCCGAAAATATCAGCATCCCTTATACCAACCTGACATTTTGGGGTGCAATGATGGGTTATGTGCTATTCACGGGCTTATTGGCCGGCAGCCGGCCCGCGTTTTATCTTTCTTCTTTTAACCCGGTAAAAGTTTTAAAAGGCGCTATCCAGTTGGGCAAACGGGCGGCGCTTCCGCGTAAAATAATGGTTGTGGTACAATTTACCTGCTCCATTGCCCTCATCATCGGTACGCTGATTATTTACCAGCAAATAAAATATGCTAAAGACAGGCCCAAAGGTTACGATGCCGAAAACCTGGTAATGGTGAACAATAGCAGCGACCTTAACAAAAATTTTGATGCGCTTAAAAATGATCTTTTGCAAAGCGGCCAGGTGGTAAGCATTACCAAAGCGGCCAGCGGGATGATGTATTACCCGGCTTCGTTCAACATATTAAACTTCCCGGGTAAAAAGGTGGGCGAATCGATGGAGATGGCCACCACCGCCGTTTCGTCGGGCTATTTTAAAACAACCGGGATGAAGTTTATAGCGGGGCACGATTTTACAAGTGATGCCGGCCCCGACACTTTAAATCTCGTAATTAACGATGCCGCTGTGGCAAGGTTCCGGTTAAAGGACCCCCTGAACCAACTGATCACATTCGATTATTCAAAAAAACCCATGCGCATTATCGGCGTGGTAGAAAATGCAATTGTCGGGTCGCCGTTTTACTCGGCCGGGCCTGCTATTTACGTATACAACCCGGGCTGGACAGGCGCCATTATGTACCGGTTGAACCCAAACGCCGACAGGCAACAGGCTACAAAAAAAATCGCAGCGATATTCAATAAATATAATCCATCGTTCCCTTTCGACTACCGGTTTGCAGACGAAGCTTTTGCGGCCACCTATAAAATTGAGGTATTGGTGGGGACATTGGCAAGTGTTTTTGCCGGATTGGCGATATTTATTTCGTGCCTTGGTTTATTTGGCCTTGCCGCGTACGTAGCGGAGCAGAGGAAAAAAGAAATCGGGATCAGAAAAGTACTGGGTGCATCGGTGCCACAGGTTTGGGTTTTACTATCGGGCAATTTTTTATCGCTTGTTGTTATTAGCTGCGTAATTGCATCGCCCATTGCCTTTTATTTTTTACAGGGCTGGCTGCAAAAGTTCGAGTACCGGATTACCATAGGGCCCTGGGCGTTTTTGATTTCGGCGACTGCGGCTATTTTTATTACGATAGTTACCGTAAGTTACCAGGCTATTGCCAGTGCGCTAACTAACCCGGTTAAAAGTTTGCGTTCGGAATAGGGCACCAATAATGCCTCTAATCATAAAAATAAGTTGTACCGCTGTCGGTAGATGCAGTCTGCAGACAGCGGATTTTAGCATCAAAAGTTATAAATAAAATTACGATTTGTACCCGGACTTAAGTCAGTTGGTGGCGTGGGGCTGGACATTTTAACCTGTTGTGATTGAGAATAATGAATCAGCTGAAACTTTTATACCGTGCCACTTTAGTTTACGGGAGCCTCCTTCCCATTGCCAATAATGTATAGTATCAAGGTCTGCAGGTACACTTCCTAAATGGTACTTTTCGAAGTCCCTGCCACAGTTGATAATATAGTCGACTGATTTAAATCGCTCTGCCGTTAATGAAATTGTTCCCGCAAAGTGCGGCTTCTGCTGCCGCGGTTTAAAAGTGGAACAGGCTAAAGTGAAAGCTAAGTGCGCACTTAATTGCTAACAAACCAGCGGGCGGCAGCCTTTTGGAGTTCGCTGCAATCCGGTTCACCGTCAGCGGCCCAGGCTACAATGCCATCGGGGCGTATCAATACGGCGCTTAAGCCTAATTGTTTTTTTGCTTTGCCCGAAACATACTTTATTCGGCTGCCATATTCGCTCGCTAAAGTTTGTATTGAAGCATTGCCGTCAAAATCAAGCAGTATTCCCCGGCCATCGTGCATCAGCTCGCCAATTGTTACACCATTTTCCAACTCAAAGTTAGGAACGCTGCCGCCGGCTAAAGGGTGTTCACTATTGAGATTGTAGTGTGTGTTAACACCCCATACCCGCCCTGCAAAGTAAGTGGCTCCATCGCGTGTATTCACCAGGTCGCGCACAATTGCATACAATGCGCGGGCCTCCGGGCTTGGTTTCATGATGGCAACCTGTGCACGCGACCAATCCAGCACCTGCGCCCCAATGGGGTGCCGTTCGGCATAATAACTGTCTATCAAGCTATCCGGGGCTTTCCCTTGTATGGTTGCGGCAAGTTTCCAACCCAGGTTCATGGCATCGCCCAGCCCAAGGTTAAGCCCCTGGCCGCCTAATGGCGCATGAATGTGCGCGGCATCGCCGGCCAAAAGTACCCGTCCGTTGCGGTAGGTGGTGGCCTGTCTTGCCCGGTCGGTCCATGTGGTTGCAAAGTGCAGTGCGCGGATGGTAACATCGGTATTTGAGATGCGGCGCAGCACCTCCTGCACCTGTTGAAGCGTAATGGGCTTATCTGAATTATGAAATGCCCCGCCATCAAAATCCTGTATCACCACATAGCCCGGTTGCGATTGGAGGTACATGCCTCTTTCCGTTACGTTTCGGCCAGGACTTAGCTTCTCCGGGTCGGCGATGTCAATTTTAGCAGAGTAGCCGGTAAATTCAGGCTCCGTACCTGTAAAGTCAAAACCGCCCGACTTACGAACAACACTTCGGGCGCCATCGCAGCCTACCAGCCATTTGCCTGGAAAAGATTGGTTCCCCGATAGGACAGTCACCGTATCCGCGGTTTGATGAAAGCCGGTAATGGCATGCCCTCGTTTTATTTCTGCACCCAGGGCTTCTGCCCGGCGGGCCAGCGCCGTTTCCAGTTCCTCCATTTCAGAAATTAAACTGGTTTGGGTCGAGCTTGGAAGACGGTACTTCCACTGTGAGGTGTCGATATCGCCTTCATGAAACGGAATGCCGGCAAAATGCCCAACCTGCCGCCGAGGCCCTTGTACGGCATTTTGGTGAGGGTTTTTAAGACGCTTATGTATCTCCAGTTCTTCAAGCAGGCCCCGGCGGTAAAGCGCTTCAATAGCAGGCGCCGAGAGCCCACGTATCCCGAAAGGCATTTGCTTTAAAGGCGAATTCGGATGTTCTGCCTTTTCCATTATCAGCACTGAACATTTGGCCAGGGCCAGTTCGCAGGCCAGTAACAAACCTACAGGCCCTGCGCCGGAAATGATGACATCGTAAATAGTATTATTTTGTGTTGATTTATTTGTTTCAGTTGTAGCTTTCATTTAGAATGATTTGAAAGCACAAAATTCCCGAATGTTGCTAAGTTAGGCTTGTATAAACGCGACAAAATTATTGCCCACAGCCTGTTTGCCTTTCTTCGCGTTTCGCGCAAATGCCGCCGGTGTAGTGCCGCTGTAGCGTTTAAATTCCCTGCTCAGGTGGGATTGATCTGTATAACCCAGCTCATGAGCAAAGCCGGCCAGGTTTGTATCCGGATAATGCCATAATTGATTTCGTACCTGCTCAAAGCGTATCAGCCCGGATACATCTTTAACGCTGTAGCCGGACGATTGCTTGAAATTCCTTTCCAGCGTGCGCACTGTAGCATGAGCCGCCGCCGCTACCTGGCTTACCGGCATGGCGCCCTTCGCCTGCCTCATAGCAAATCCTGCTTTAAACAACATACTGCTGTTAGGAATCCCCTTCTGTGCATCCTGCAAATATTGTTTTACTGCGTCCAGCGCGTCGTCTACCTTACCAGCTTGAATTAATTTATCCAGCGTGGATTGAATTTTGGCGATCGGATGTTCAAATATGCGCACTCCATCTTTACCGGGCTGTAGCCCGAGCAAATCGAATACGGTCCAGGGAAAGCAACGGATACCAATAATTTCTAAACGGTTTTTAGTATAAAAAACAGCTGGCTGATTGAGCAGTCCCATCATAAACGGTGAAGGCAATGACTGCAGTTTTCCATTATTGGAAATGCTGAGTGCACCTCCAAAATAAAAAATAATCTCAGCATAGCCATCAGGTTGTACCTCAAAATTTGCTTGTAGTTCTCCGGAGTCTCTTTTGTTGTACCAAAAGCACTTTATGGTATTCTGAAGAGCTTCGGGTGGGGCGAATTCCTGGTGGTACATGAATCAAAGATAGCGTATCCAAAATAATTTAGCGGGCAAGTTATGCTTATCATTGCGCCTTATCGCTACCGTGAGCGCGATACACTCAGCGGTTTGCGCAATAGAAACGTGAAGACTGGTTATTTCTCCCTGAAATGTATAAGAGATCAGTAGAAACATATAAATCGGGTTAAATGCTTAACCGCACCTTTGCTTTACAAATTTAAAATATAAAGCAATGAAAAAGACAGTGTTAATCACAGGTGCTTCGTCGGGTTTTGGAAAAGCTACCGCTAAATTATTTAGTACAAATGATTGGAATGTAATAGCCACCATGCGTTCGCCCGAAAAAGAAACAGAACTATCTTCGCTTAGCAACGTTTTTATTAGCAAATTGGATGTAACCGATAAGCTTAGCATACAAAACGCGGTGAAAGAAGGTATCGAAAAGTTTGGCAAAATTGATGTATTGGTGAATAATGCAGGCTACGGTGCGCTGGGTGCATTGGAAGCAGCAACCGAAGAACAGGTTAAACAGCAGTTTGATGTCAATTTGTTTGGATTGATAGAAGTAATAAAAGCCGTATTGCCGGGTATGCGGCAACAAAAATCCGGCATCATCATTAACGTATCTTCGGTAGGCGGAAGGGTTACTTTTCCTTTCTCCTCATTATATCATGCAACTAAATTTGCGGTAGAAGGGTTGACTGAATCAATGCAATACGAACTAAATCCGCTTGGGGTAAGCTTTAAAATAGTTGAACCAGGCGGCTACAAAACCGAGTTTTCCGGGCGTTCAATGGCCCTATTCGGCGTTAATGGTTTGGATGAATACCGGCCCGCATTTGATAAATTTGTTAAGATGCTGGATAATTGGCCCATGTCTGAAAACATTGGCGAAGTGGCCGGTGCCATTTATGAAGCCGCTACCGACGGGTCCGAAAAATTGCGTTATCCGGTAGGTCATGACGCCGCTCAATTGATACAGACAAGGCAGCAAATGGACGATGCGGCGTTTAAGAAAATGATGACCGCTCAAACAGGAATCTAAAAAATCCGGACGCCTTTATTTTGGGCGCCCGGATTTTTTTATGGTAGATTTATACAATTAAAAAATATGCCGGATAAATACATCGATCTTCAATCCATCAGCGATCTGCATAAGCTGGTAAAATATGCGCCTCCCCGGCATCCCCTGGTAAGTGTGATAGACCATGTGGATTTTTATGCAAAACGCCCCAGGGAGGATGCCTTTTACCGTTTTGGTTTTTATACCATATCCTGCAAAAAATTCGAAGGTCTGTTAAAATACGGCAAAGGGTATTACGACTTTAATGAAGGTTCCCTGATGTTTGCTGCACCCGGACAAGTCTTAGCGCCCGGTCCTGATGTTAAGGTTGAAGAAGGCTGGGCGCTGTTCATACATCCTGATTTGATCCATGGCACCGATTTAGGTAGGAAAATGCACCAGTATTCTTTTTTTAATTACGAAGCCAATGAGGCCCTGCATATTTCGGAAGAAGAGAAACTGATTATTAAAGATTGTTTGGCAAAAATTGAAAAGGAATATTCGCAAAATATTGATAAGCACTCTCAGGGCCTCATCGTCAGTAATATCGAGCTCCTTTTAAATTACTGCAACCGCTTTTACGACCGGCAATTTTACACAAGGGCAAAAGCAAACTCGGATGTTGTGCAGCAGTTTGAAAAATTGTTAAAAGATTATTTTTCGCACCCTACATTGATTGAAACCGGCCTGCCAAATGTTAAATATTTTGCTTCCCGTCTCAACCTGTCGCCCAATTATTTGTCGGACCTTTTAAACAAATTTACCGGCAAAACTACACAGGAACATATCCACCTGGAACTGATAGACAAAGCCAAATCATTATTGTGGGGCACCAATAATTCTATCAGCGAAATTGCCTATGGGCTTGGCTTTGAACACCCCTCGCATTTTACAAAAGTATTTAAATCAAAAACAGGAAAATCACCGAGCGAGTACAGGCATTTGAATTGAATGAGGAAGCAGGAACAATTCCCGCACTCAAAACTTGCCGTCAGGAGGAGTTGCTGCGGTTGCGGGCAAGTTGTGAACATTCCGCTTACAGTTCACCAAAAACTATAGGCTATTTAGGATATAAATCGCGTGGCTTTCTATAATGAAATAATTAATGGATGAGTTTTGTTGGCCATCATACTTGTTGGCGAGTCGGCTCAATAATGCGGCAGCAATACACCATTCATCGCTGCCCTAATAAGCGTCGCTGCATAGGCATTGTCAGCACTGGCGGGCGTATGGAAGATCATCCCGTTTCGCCAGTCCGCCGGGGCCTCGGCGTGGATGCCGGTGAGAATTACAAGCCCGTTGCCGCATTTTCCTTCTGCTATGGCCGCAGTGCCATCGGGATATTTAGCTACAACCACGCCCCAGCCTGAAAGCTGCGGGCCATCCTCCCAATACTGATCGAGGGTTGGTGCTCCGGGGCTGGTAATGGCGACCGCTGCCTTGCGCAGGCCTTTGTTTTCGGCGGAATAGAAACCAAAGTTTAAGCCTGATGTAAGGTTGAAACCGTTGTAATATGCCGAATTGCAAGCAAGGAAACCACCGGCACATATACCAAGGTAATTTAAACCATGCTGTACCGCCTGGCGGATGTTCGAGGCTGCTCCTGGTGTGAGGCTTTTGCCCATTTCAATAAAATTCCCTCCGGGGATAACCAACAACCGGTATTTCATAATTTGTGATGGATTCATACTGTTTAATTCCGAAGAATTAACGGTTGAATAGTTGATGTGGTTGCTATCGAGGATTGTTTCGATGGCTGCAACGTCATTAGGAGAAACGCCGGTTCCGTTAAACAGTAGTACTTGATTTGCGCCATCGGTAAGCGTGGCACCTTTGTTACTATGGTTACGGCATGCGGTAATAGCAACTACCACGAGGGTGAAACTGGCAATAGTGAGCAACTGAAACGATGCGACCAGACCACCACGTGAAAAGGCACCAAAATAAGTAAAAATCATTTAAAGGTTATTTGGAATTGAATATACAGAAAGAGGTTCAGTCATCGAAAGTAAAATCCGTCAGCAAATACCATTTGCGGTTCGGCTTAAGTTTTCGCACATTTGAATTCCCTCACAAAAACCAATTATGCAAAAACCAGCGCATTTTATCAATCAGATTCTTTTAGTTTCGTTGTTAATTTCGGGACAGGTGGCGCTGGCGCAGCGCCTTAAACAAGCTCAAGTCATCCATCCGTTGAACCTGGCAAATGTTGCCATTGATGATCCTTTTTGGTCACCCAAATACAGGGTTTGGGACGCGGTAACTGTGTTTGATGTGCTCGATAAACTGGAAGGAAAATATGACCCGGACCGACCGGATATTAAAGAAGAAAAAGCGAAAACCGGGCGCACGCGCAACGCTTTTTTAAACTTCGACCTCGTGGCGCAGGGAAAGAAAAACATTGACGCTCATGACGGCCCGCCCTGGTACGATGGCCTTGTTTATGAAACCATAACCGGTGCATCGGATATGCTGCAACAACATCCCGACCTGAAGCTCGAAAAGAAGCTGGACGGCTACATCAACCGCATAGCAGCGGCACAAGCCGCCGACCCCGATGGTTACCTGAATACCTATACTACTCTTACCCGTCCTGATAAACGCTGGGGCATCAATGGCGGCGACGACAAATGGCAGCACGATATTTATAACTCGGGCATGCTGGTTGAAGCCGGCGTACATTATTATAAAGCCACTGGTAAAACCAAACTACTGAATGTTGCGGTGAAGTTGAGCAACTACATCTATACACAAATAGGACCGGCCCCAAAGCTGAACGTTATCCCCGGGCATGCCGGGCCAGAGTGGGCCATGTTAACCATGTACCAACTATTTAAGGATCACCCGGAATTGAAGCGAAAAATAAACGTGCCGGTAAATGAAGGGCATTATTTGGAGCTGGCCCGTTTTTGGATTGAAGATCGCGGCAATTACGGCGAAGCCGACGGTAGCCATGCACGTAAAAGCGATAGCTCGTATAACCAGGATCAAATGCCGGTATTACAGCAAACCACCATTGAGGGGCACGCTGTAAGGGCCACGTTACTCGCTACCGGAGTAACCCAGATGGCCCTGATGAATAATGATGCACGCTACATTAAAACGGCCGACCGCTACTGGAACAACATGATAGGCAAGCGAATGTTTATAACCGGCGGCGAAGGCGCCATAGCTGATGGCGAACGGTTTGGCAGGGATTATTTTCTGCCCGAATCGGCCTACCTGGAAACTTGTGCAGCTATAGGCGCGGGATTCTTTAGCGAAAAAATGAATGAGCTGCACGCCGACGGCAAGTATATGGATGAGCTGGAGCGCGTGATTTATAATAATTTGCTTTCGGGCATCTCATTGGATGGCAACCACTATTTTTATGAAAACCCGCTTGCGGCAATCAATCACCCACGCTGGGCCTGGCATAGTTGCCCTTGCTGCCCGCCTATGATACTTAAAATGGTATCGGCATTGCCGCAATATATTTACGGATATAACAGCAAGGCGGTATATGTGAACCTTTTTATCAGCAGCAGCGCAAATATTAAGCTCGATGCAAAAACAAACGTAAGGATACACCAGGAAACGCAATACCCCTGGAAGGGCGGTGTTAAAATATCGGTTAATCCTGCCTTACCCGCTTCTTTTACGTTAAATGTTAGGATACCCGGTTGGGCACAAGGCAGGGAAAATCCGTTCGGTTTATATCAGTCGGACATTAGCGGGCAGGTAACACTCACGGTTAACGGGAAAGCTATACCTGTTAATCCCGTAAACGGATATGCGGCAATTAGCCGTACCTGGAAAAAAGGCGATGTGGTGCTATTGAATTTGCCTATGCAGCCAAGGGCAATAACGCCAAATGAAGCAGTAAAAACTGTGCAGGGAAAAATAGCATTTGAATCGGGTCCGGTGGTGTATGCCTTGGAAGGTCTTGATAATGCTGATGTGAATAGCTATTCGGTAAAACCGGGAGATGCGTTAAACCTTACCTACCGCCCGCGCCTGCTGAACGGTGTAAATGTGATAACCGGTAACGCAACAGACAGTACCCGGAAGCCTATAAAGTTTACCGCAGTACCTTTTTATTCTATCGGCAATCGTGGGCAGGTTAGTCCTTACCGGGTTTGGCTGAAAAAAGAGTGACAGGCAAGGGCCGATTATTTAACTTTGCTTAAAACAAAGCCTATGTTGAAAGTTTGGTTTATTACCGGCAGTTCCCGCGGTTTGGGACGTAGTTTAGTTGAAGTGGTGCTGGCAGGTGGCGGGCTGGTAGCCGCCGCTGCACGAAAACCGGAGCAACTAAGTGAACTCGCCGCACAATATCCCGATCAGTTGGAGCTGATTCAATTAGATGTTACAGACCCGGAACAAATCGGTGCGGCAGTTGCACAAGCCATTAAAAAATTCGATCGGATAGACGTGCTGGTGAACAATGCCGGCATAGGCGTATTGGGTGCGGCGGAAGCTTATACCGATGAACAAGTGCGCAGTCAGCTGGAAACCAATTTGTATGCGCCCATAGCGCTTACCCGCCTGGTGTTACCCCATATGCGCAAGCAACGTTCTGGCCGGATATTACAAATAAGTTCGGTTGGCGGCCGGACAGGCAATCCTGCACTCACCGTATACCAGGCTGCCAAATTTGGCCTTACGGGTTTCAGCGAGGCTTTAGCCAAAGAGGTAAGGCCGCTGGGGATATGGGTAACCAGCGTAGAACCGGGCGGTTTGCGCACCAGCATCTTCGCCGATATGGACACCGCACCGGACATTGAGGGCTATGAAACATCCGTAGGCCAGCGAGTGGCACAGTTTAAAAGCAGCACATTCATTGCGAAAAGTGACCCTGCGAAAGCTGCAAAAGCATTGTTTGAACTGGCAGAACATCCCGAACCGCCCATACACCTGATTCTCGGCAGCGATGCTGTTGCCAGGATAAAACAAGCTGATGCTGAAAGAAATAAAGAAATGGAAGAATGGCTGGAGGTGAGCTTGTCTTCTGATGCAGATGAGAAGGACTAAAATATCTGTTAGCAGGGAGGCCAGCAACTATTGGTAATTTAAGGCATAATCGCTTATCTTTCAATCACAACATACCATAGCACGTGATTTTTATTGATCAATAAACCTGTTGGTAATAGTTAGCGGAACGCTCACAACAGTTTGTGTTCAAGTGGCACACTTTAACGGGCGGATGTTATTTTTTACGTTTGGTTCAAGTTATACATTTAATAACTATCTCATTTATAAATAAATATTTAATGCATTTATTTTTGTACTGCCAGTTGAAGCGGCGTGAGCAGACAAGCGAAGTCATTATTTTTCTGCTGGAATCAACGTTCTATAATCCAAAACCAATTTCTTATTTGGTTTGCGGTAAACCTCGAATAAAAACGATCCCTTGTTTTTGCTTAATGAATCTCCTTTTTTAATGTCGATTAGCCATGGTGGTTCAACTTCATGTTCTGCTCCATTAGTCAATATCACCATCCAGCGGCTGTGGTTAGGTACGTCATTGTACACCGAATCCACAACGCCATGCACCGTTTCTGTTGAAAACATTTCAATTGCCATTTGCCTCGAAGAAGGAGCGGTAAAGAAACCTACAACAGCGATGCCTAAAACAAGTGCCGGAACGATACCCATCACTCCGAAAAAAATTATCTTGGCGGCTTTTGTCTCGAAGGGGTCAATCTGTTTTTGCATAATGGCACCTCACTTCAAACATTTCTTTTTCCATCAATTATTTTTAAGTAAACGCTATCAGTTTTTCCGAGGACGACCTGGTTGTTTTTTTACCACTATCATGATGGTTTGATTTGTGGCTAATTTAGTGTTTTTTGTTTGGATGAAAAGTTTGGAGCGGGTATTTCACATTGTCGTCTAATCATATTTCTTTATGGGTTTGTTTCAATAATTACCAAAATATCTTTTCATAACTTACGTTAACTACCAACAATTACTATAAACCCCTATCTTTCCACCATAAAAACCTGTTCATGACTGAAAACCTAACTGCCTGGCCCTTGTGGCAAAAAGTATTACTTCGCTTTTTTTTCGTCTTTTTTTCGATGGCCATATTGGTGAATGCGGTTTGGATACAGGGTTTTTATCAATGGTATATTCAGCCGTTTCAGGCTGCTGCGACCTGGGTGGGCCACCATTTTTTTGATTTGCCGGTTGTTAATTTTGATGGTAAAGGCAGTGGTGATACTTCCGGCAGTTACCTGTTATTATTGGTTATAAGCTTTTTAGCATCTATTGGAACTGCAATTTGGTCGGTTACAGACCGGCGTAAAAATTATGATCGGTTATTCTATTGGTTAATAGTGATACTGAGATGTTATTTAATTGCAATCATGATGATTTATGGTTTTTCCAAAATTTTTAAGACACAGTTTTTCTATCCTTCGCCCGAACGCCTTAATGAAACTTATGGACAGTCGTCGCCCATGACACTGGCCTGGACTTTTTTCGGTTATTCCGGCACTTACAATTATTTTATGGGGATTGCCGAGTTAGGATGCGTTCCATTATTGCTTTTTAGGCGCACCACGCTTTTAGGCGGTTTGTTAGCATCTGTAGTAACCGCCAATATTGTAGCTGTAAACTACTGCTTTGATGTCCCGGTTAAAATTCTGTCGACCACGTTGTTTGTCATGAGTATTGTTATAATTGCCAAAGACGCAAAACGGCTGTTATCTTTTTTCTTTCTTAACCGGGTAATATTACCAGAAAATAGCAGCCCATTATTGTTTAAAAATAAATGGAAAACTATGGCGCTAATTTCAATTAAGTATTTAGTGCTAATTGTTTTAATTGGAGGTATCGTTTTCGCCGGTTTATCTAAGGACGTCCGGAAATACAGGATTCCGCCAGACAAACTTTTGGGAAGCTATAACGTAATAGAAATGAATAACCCGCAAACGCCAAAGGATAATACTGTTCTATTAAAATGGGACGAGGTAACAATAACCCCTGATGCTATAAATGTAAAATTATCAAACCATGAGCACTTGAATTTTCTTTACAAAAATGAGGAAGGAAATCACAAACTTGTTTTGTTTAGGGATAAAAGTGCGAAGCCATCTGGTGAATTAACCTACCAGTATATCGACCCTAATGTTTTGATTTTACAGGGGAACCTGGACAATAATAAAATTAATGTAAAACTCGGATTAAACGACTGGGAAAATTCGTTATTAATCAGACGAGGTTTTCACTGGGTTAACGAACATCCTTACGAACGCTGATGGATGCCAGCTTACTACGAAACACTATGGCTTCGTGGTAAAGCTAACATCCGCTTTTAACTTATCCCAGCTAACGCTAATAAAACCACCGTTACTGCCTTCAGAAACTACCGCAAATGTTAACAATTCTACAGGCTCATTTAGGGATTCAGTGAACATCGGAATCTTTAAGAAATCATAAGCTGCGTTATGCTCAGTTCCCCATATATCAGCTTGCTTATTGAAGATTAACGTCCAGCCATTTGGAGTTGGTAATGTAAAAATGGAGTAGTCACCGGCCGGAAGTTCTTTGCCATTAAAGTAAAGCGGTTTGCTCAAGGATATTTTTGTTGCGCCGTCGGCACCTGTCCGCCAAACGCGGTTCCAGGGTACAACTTCGCCAAATATCACCCTGTTTCTTACCGACGGACGGGAATAGATAATTTTTATATCGGCCGAATTGACGGTTGTTTTTACAGAATCGAGTTGATTAATAATGGCAAGCTTGGGATGCAGCTGCTGGTGTTTAAGGCTTGCGGTTATCACAGAATCGATATCTAAATAGGGACCTGCTGTACCTTTGATGTTAAATGAAGTGCCAATACCGTCAACCGATTGCAGTTGGCCATTGTTATCCAAAAATACGGTAAACATGCCCATAACGGCACTGCCCAAAAGCATTTTCCTGTCGCCGGTTTTTTTAATGATAAACTTTCTTGGACTATTGAACACTATGTGGTTGCTTACTGCGCTGTCGCCAACGTTTTTAGGAGCAAAGTTGACCAGCAACGCAGGCATAAAAACAAGCACATCGCCCCCGAAACTATTGGCCACCATAATTTTCACAGGGTATTTACGGATAACGCTTTTGCTTCCTCTTTTTGTTTCGATAAAGGTAGTATCCCTATCGTAATTTAATTTAAAAGTATAAAGCACTGAATCTTTACCCTTAACTGGTATATAATTATTGCCCTCCAGGTGCTTTAACTGCCCATCCGGGAAAAACGCACCTTTTAATTTACTTACATTGACATTCGGACTCAGGGAAACAACGGTCAGCTTAAACTCATTTCCGTTTATTTCAAAGTTGCCCACTGCGGAGGTATCTGGCCCAAGGGTATAAACCAAACTTCCTTTGTACTGATGTAGTTTTTGGGCGCCTGCCGAAATACACAAAAGGAGCAGAAAACCAATGAAGGGGATTTTTATACGCATAAACTGTTTTTCGCTAATTTAGCATTAAAAACAAATAACAAAAAAACTGCTATTGTATTCCTAATCTCATCTTTAAGTCTTCCCGGTAAGTGCTGCCGATGGGGATTTTCTCGCCGTTAATAACCAGTTGGTGAACTTCAATCATTGTAATATGCCTTAGCGCTACCACAAACGATTTATGTATCCGCACAAATTGTTCTTCGGGCACTATTTCAAAAATATCCGTCATATTTTCGCGGATCATGATTTTTTTATCTTTCAGGTGAACGGTAATATAATTGCCGTCCTTTTGCAAATAAAGGATGTCGGCAATTTTAACCTGGTAGGTTTGCGGGCCGCTTTTTATAAAAACGGTATCGGAGCCTGCATTTTTACTGCCTGTTTTATTTTTCAGGGTAAATAAATCCAGGGCCTTGTTTACAGCTGCTAAAAACCGCTCAAAGGTTATGGGTTTCAATAAATAATCAACGGCATTAAGGTTATAGCTTTCAACAGCGTAGCTGCTGTATGCGGTTGTGAAAATAACCATGGGCTTAACCGCAAGCGTAGTAAACAACTGTACACCGTTTATATCGGGCATATTGATGTCTAAAAAAATCAAGTCAATCGCTTCGTTGCGCAGATACTCGATTGCTTTTATAGGTTCACGAAAAGTAGCTTTCAAACAAATAGAATCCATTTTTCGGCAATAGCGCGCTATTACCTCCAGTGCCTTTGGCTCATCGTCTATGGCTATACAGTTTATCATTCCGGGTTATATATCCTTTTTACTTTTAAACGCTCTCTCCTTTGTAGAAGGCTGGGGTGAGGCGTGAGTTTATTCAAGGTCAATTTTAAGCGTAACGGCAAATTTGCCGGCGTCATTTTTTATCAGCAGTTCATACTTGCCGGGATAAACCAGTTCAAGGCGTCTTTTCACATTTTCCAGTCCTATGCCGCTGGTTTGATCGTCCATCTTTTTTACAAAGCTGTAGTTTTCGTTTTCGCAATTGAAGAATAGCCAGTTTCCGGATAAAGTAATAGCAATATCAATTTCCGAACTTTGGTTTATTAATACGCCATGTTTAAATGCATTTTCTACAAACGGGATAAACAGCATCGGCGCTATAAGTACATTTTGAAGCTGTTCGGGGTAACTAAATGCTACTTTGGCCTCCTCATCGGCGTAGCGCAATTTGTTTAAAGCGATACAATTTTTTAGATATGCTATTTCATCCGCCAGGGGCACGCTTTCGGCATTGCTTTCGTAAATCATATAACGCATCATTCCCGACAGCTTCGAAATACCATCTGCAAGGTCGTCATTCCCCTTTTCCTGCGCCATCGAGAAAAGATTATTGAGCGTGTTGAACAGGAAATGCGGATTAATCTGTGATTTAAGAAATTTGATCTCAGTGCTTAATTGGTGGGCCGCCAGTTCATTACGCGCCAATTCATTTCGGGCCCATTCCTTCAAAAAGAAATAAGCTACCGAAAGCCCGGCAATGGTCCAAAAAATAAGCAGCATGTTAAGCTGAATATGAATCCAGCTGTTATTAACGGTAAAAAAAGCTTGATTATCCAGCGCAAGATACCCAGGTCCGGGTTTGGGTTGCCTGCCATTGGGTGGAGGGTCTGAAGGCGTACCATGGTTTGTGGAAAATTTTATGGATAGGTGCGTTGGCGGGACCGGTGGCGGCATTAGCGGGCCGCTTGCATTTAATTTAGAGCCAACTAAAATATAGTTGGCCACAAAGGTTAGTATTAACCAACCAGCAGCTATAACAATACCTGTAGTGAAGTTTTTATAGCGAAGCGTCTTTTTAAAAATCAAAAATATATTGCCGTAAAACAGCATGGCAAGAAAAATAACTGTGAAGCGCGCAGGAGGAAAAATAGTATTCATCGCGAATCGTTCTGTATCCGCGCCGTTGTGGCTTACCTGTACCCTAATGCTCGAGCTGGTTAGCGAATTCAGCGTATAATACACGCCTATCCAAAAGGCCAGGTGGACAAGTATCTCGATGATATGTTTGGCTTTAATATGGCGCATTTATCAAAGGTATGCTAAGCCTGGTTTATAAAAAAACTATTGATGTTAATATAGTGTTTTGGCGGATAAACAGGCAATTTTTGCAATCCGGGATAACAAATATCCGTCTTTTGCGAATGGAAAACCCTCATTCGTACCAAAGTTTTTAAGGTGCTGTATCCGTAGCATAGCATTGCTTAAAAATTACAAGTTCATGAAAAAGCAATTATTAATAACCTGTTTACTGGTGGCAGTTTTTTTTGCGCGGGCACAACAACCGGATACCGCAAGCATCATCATCCATTACAAATTTTCGCACTTGCGCGATACCACCCAGCCAACAAATATTTATACCGAAAACATGATGCTGCTGCCAGGCAAAAAATCAACCGCATATAAAAGTTACGATGCCAGGCTTGCAGCCTTAGACGTAAAGCGGCAAATACAGGAACAAACGGCTGCGAACGGCCCCGATGCCCCCTTACATATTATTCAAAAAAACGGTGGCAGCGGTATTCAATATTACTTATTCCCCGAGCAAAACAAACTGATTAGAATAGAAAAAAGACTGATGAACAGCTATCAAATAGCCGAACCCTACCCGGTTATTAATTGGCAAATGAGTAACGATACAGCCACTTTTGGTGGACTGCATTGCCAAAAAGCAACTACCCACTTTAAAGGCCGCGATTATACAGCCTGGTTTTGCGCCGATATTCCTTTTCACGGTGGTCCGTGGAAATTGCGGGGTTTACCCGGATT
>JABDBM010000045.1 GCA_013288685.1 Bacteroidota bacterium
TGCAAATCTCGACGACTTTGATCCCGAATTGAAAAATGCGATACTATTGGTGAAAATGCCTAAGTTTATATGGATCGCGGAGATTTATGAAAGAGAAAAGTTTGAATATGAAGATGGGGAAGCGGCAGGCTTAATTGTTCTCGATGCGACTGAAACAAACTTAGCAAGCACCGACACATTAATTTTTGCAGCATATCCCACTCATTTTGTTAGTATTAAAGAAAATAAATTTATATTTTTGCAACATACGTTAGAGAACTATCGTTACTACAACAACTTGGAATAGAAACATGAGCAAAAGAGTTAAAATATCGTTCGATACTGTAAACGCAGGCAAGGTCATTGAAATTGACCCCGCTCGTCTTGCAGCGTCCAATCAGCGGATTAAACTCGCCATGACGGCTGTTGTAAGACAATACAAAAGAAATGATGCGCTGTCCAAAATAGACGCACGGGCATTAGTGCTTAACGCGTAGTGCAATAGTGCACTTCCCTCTCCTATTTATATAATTATTTCTAAAGCAGGCTAATTCTTGAAAGTGCCGCGGAAATGAATATTTGTTTTTTTCTTCAGCCAGGAAAATTGGATAGGGATTTCATTAATACCACCTGCATCTTAATTTATTATTTTGCTATAGTGAAAGTAGAGTTGCTTAGCTATTTTATGTTTTCTAATCTAATCTCATCAATCTTTGCTATAGTTGTATTCAATGTCAACCAATTTTATTTCGGGTTCCGAAAATTTAAAACCTGTTCGTACGCTAAGTTCGTAGAATACAATATTGGGTCGCTCATTAGGAGGCGACAACTTATTTATACCTATTGTTATTACATTTTTTGCTTGTTCCAATAACTTGGTAACGTGTCTTTCATCATTTTCCCATCCGGGTGGCAAAAAAGGGGTTAGCTGCTTAACCAGGTCGTTTTGCAACTGCGCGTTATCTTTGGTTGTATCGTCCAGAAATTGCAAAAAGACTTGATCTTTTGGCAAATCGGTTTTATAAACATCAGAAATTTGACTGCCTATTGCAACGAGATGTACAATCTTTATACCTTCTGGTTCCTCATGGCCAAATAATGAAACTATTGTAAACGAGTTGTGGTTATTCAAGGTAGAAGAAGTAATATCCCGTAATAATTCAATTTCTTCCTGAGAATCCAAGCGCTTTTCCACTTCTCTTGTATCTATATGACCATCGTCACGTTTAAGTTCTTCGATGGCCTTTTTTATGTTTTCTATGGAAGCACTGATCTTCGATTGAGCGGTATTAAATACATCATTGATATCTTCACGAACAGAATGGAATGAAGTTATGCTATTTAATTCTGCTAATTTGAGCAGGTATTTCTTGATATAAGTTGTTTTATAGGGATTGCCCCTCATTGCTAATAAAATATTGTCTCGTACCAGGTAAGCCTTTTTAGCATTTGGGATTATAAATTTGTCCGGCCCGATTGTAGCAATATGTTGGGCGTTAACTGCAACAAGCGCCATGTTTCTGGCAACAACATACCCGAGAATTTCCATATCAAATGCTATATTTTGAGTAATTGTGTGCAACAGCTATTTCACGTATTGCATTGCTTCTTTATACCGCTTATCGTCGGCTAATGATTGTAATTTTCTGGCTGGATATTCTAAGATTAAATCAAGAACCCGATTAATATAGATGTCCTTAGTTTTTGACTTAAAGAATTTTGTGATATTTCTTAACCGACCGTCAGGTTGAGGGTAATCAAAATCAGTTACAAATTCAGCATCTTTAAATAAAGAAAGGAACTCCTTAATTTCAGAAACGGTAAAGCCTTCTATAAATTGATTATAATAAACTGCTGCGCTTTCATCTATTCCCTGACGGTAGCCTTTACCATTGCCAACATAGCAAATTACTATGACCTTCACAAATAGCTTCCTGATAGCGTCCGGTATGCCTCCGGCTGGAAGTGAATTAGCAATCGATTTGGCATGTGCGTATTCATTATAAAAATTATTCCATTCAAAATGGACCGTTTTCAGATTTTGTAATTTTTCCAAAAGTTCCCCCGCTAAACTATCCTCGTCCTTATATTTTAAACCTCCAACCGTCTCCAGAAATTTTTGTACCAAATCCTTTCTATCGACATCCCCATTTAGACGATATACTCCAAATTTAGCTCCCACTTTGTATTTCACATCTTCAGAAACTGCGGACCAGATATGAGGTGTTAGGCGGTCAATGTTTTTTCTGACAAACTGTTCTGTTCTTGTATCAACATATAACCCAAAAATTGAAACCAGGAAGTCGTCAAGTCGCTCCTGTGATTGTTTTATCAAGTCATCGCCAATCGCAGCAAAATCTTCTTTCGGGATTTCCTTTGTCCGAATGTTATTAAATAGCTGTTTAATTTGAATTACCGAATGATCCGGTTTTGCTGTGATTGCATACTTTAAGCACGCTTCGAGCAAATTGAGCATTTCAAACCCGGTTACCGCATTGTCATTTGGATGAGCAGCGCTCGCATGGTTTCTTAAATAGTTTACATATTCGAGGCGCTTATAATTTATATCGCTGATAAATCCAATTCTACGGCAGATGTCCAGGAGATCATGGTCACTAATTCCTTCTAAATCGTCCGCAGCGGTGTAAGATTTATATTTACTATTAACCGAGTGCGCAATAAGTAGGAAATATTGTAGATCAAATTCTGATACAAGTTTGCGAAGTGCCTTTATGGTTTCATCCCACAAAAAGTTTATTGCACCATCGAATAAACCGACTGCCACAGCGACAGTAAACTTCGATAAATACACTGCTTTCGCACGATCTTCTACCGGCAATACTGAAATTGCACTTTCCAGCGAGAAGATAATTTTTCGCCGCTCGTCTATAGGTGATAGAAGATTTTCAGTTGGCAATCCAATATGGGTTAGCAAGTCCGCTAGTGGCTGGTTGAAAGCTGCAATTGAAGTCTCTATTTTTTCGGGAGTAGAGTCTTTAGGAATTAATATGATTTGAGTATTTGTATCCATTTCAATACCGATAAGGTTTCATGCCTATACAAATATAAGGAGGAAACAATCTATTAACGTTGAATATTATTCAAGTTTCCGCAATGATATTACGAAACCCTTTTATTCCCATACTTTAATATCCAATTGACAATATCCGCATAGTCCCTTAACGTCAACTGATATTGGTGTTTTTGCTGAAATTCGCGTGCATCAGCCGTAAAGGTTGAACTTGTAACCAACATGGCGCTGTTTGCCTGGGCGTCACATAGCGTACCATATAGCGTTCTTACCAGATCGATGCCAATTTTTCGGTCGGGACGATAATGTTTGGCTTCCACTAAACACAGCAGTCGGCCTATATCTGTATTCAAATAAGCAAGTATGTCGGTTCCCCCGTCTCTGGTTTGTTTTGTTAATTCCACTTCCCAACCCATATCTGCGAGTAACTCGGCTAACAACTTCTCAAAATTTCTTGGTGTTAACTTGTGCAAGTCGGCCGGTTGTTTTTTTAACGAATCAACAAGGCGCTGATTTGCCGAGAAAATAATCGGAGGAACTACTGTTAAAATCTCTTTTTGGGGAACGAGAATATTACCAGATAACTCATATAGAGGTTGTCTTAGCAGGTCGCTTATGGAACCGGCACCATCTTTTCTGATGAGCGAAAGCAATAAAGTCAATGCCAGTGGATAGCCTTTTGAAGCAACGGCAGCATCTGTGAAATCCTCTACTGACAGTTCCAATGCTAAATTGGGTGCTAAATTAAATGCGAGGTCGATAGAATCAAGTTCATCCAACGGCTGCAGATTCAATTCGTCATAACGTTTTAAATTGACTGAGTGGCGACTGATAAAAATGAGCGACGAAACGGCTTTATAATTGAAAACTTCGCGCGTGACATTCTCATATTGTTGATCGTTCCAAGGGCTATCTGCATCAATTATAACAATCAAAGAACTCTCAAGATGGGTATGGCGATCTTCTTCAATCAGGTTTCTTAATTTATCTTTATTGTAATCTGATGTATTCAACCAAAGCGGAGAACCGGAATACCGTTTTGTTGAGAGCCAATATCTGACTAACGCAGTCTTACCAACTCCAGCAGGGCCATGAACAACCAATGGTATGAAAGAATTATTGCGTCTAAAAAGATGCTCATCCAACCACTTTAGCTCCCTTTGTCTGCCGGTGAAGGTTCTTTTTTCAATATCGGGAATATCAAATTTTGGCATTTGCTTTCTTCTAAAATCCAGCTATTCTAATCTAAATTAATATTTAAATCGCCATTTTTTGAATCATTTGCGGCAGACAGTTCCGGGAAATCCTCACCATGTACAAACCGCCTTAGCAAGTCTGGTGCCTGTTTTCTTAGTTTTTCTTCAAACTCGACACCGCTCCATATTTCTGTTTCATTGATCCCAAATTGCAACGCATAACTTTTGATCATGGAGCGGCTGTTCGCACTGACCCGGCCGCCGCATATTATAACAAAGCAATCCGGGATATGTCCCTCTTTGACCAGTTTATCAATATCATCTGTTACTTTTTTGGTTACCAGCGATCTATAATTGGCACATTGGTAACAAAAGCTCTTGCCGCTTGTAACGCCCCAAATGTCCCGTCCATCATCGTCGCCGGATTGCCCCAACCATTCCAGCGTACCCCAAGTTTTAGTTTTATTGATAAAGGCAAACGCCAGTCTTTCAAATTCGCCGCCGCTTCGATCTTCAAAAT
Organism: Bacteroidota bacterium; assembly: GCA_013288685.1. Lineage (GTDB taxonomy): Bacteria > Bacteroidota > Bacteroidia > Sphingobacteriales > Sphingobacteriaceae > Mucilaginibacter. The sequence goes on from JABDBM010000045.1 coordinate 4,727, forward strand.
GTATCGGTAATACGATCTTCTCAACCATTAAGCTATCCCGCCGTCCTGACTGCAAATACAAGATCACATTTTCAATTGGTATTTCCTTGCCTTCGCTGGGTGCTAATATGATCGAATCCGCTTTGGCCCGCCGGTAATCTTTAGTAATCTCCTTGGCGATCCTAAAGTCCTTCAATGCTTTTTGCTGCTTGATGTCCGTAAACAGCCGCTCCACCAACTGTACAACCTCAGTGGTGGTATGACAAAACCGCTTTAAAGGGATCAATATGAGCCGCAGATCATTCTCTACCGGGTCAGCCTGTCCCGGCTGATCGATATGTTTGAATTTATGAGGATTACGATTGGTAATTAGGATCGCAGGCAACAAGTCCTCGGCGTCTTCACCATTGATGTTATGGTAAGATAATACTTCATCTTCAAAATGAACCCTGTTCGTGCCTCGTATCACTACTGCATGGTTCTCCGCTGCCAACGTTGCCATTTTAGCAAAATTTTGCATTAGCACATCTGCCAAAGGCTCCGACCAGCCATAATCCAGTAAATAAACATAATAGTCCCTGTGCGCTTCAGCCGGAATATTTTCAAGTGATTGTACCCATAGTCCCATTGTATTCTTTTTAATATAAGGTTTGTTGACAGACCGTTGAATTTTGAAAAACAGTTTATTCAATGCCCGGTATTCCGCTATATGTACAGCGATCACATTAAAATCCTTATCCCTCAGATCGCAGTATCGTTTTATGGCATTGTACAATGTTTTTAACCTTTTGTCTTCCGTCCAAATTTGATTTATCTTGCTGGTAGCGTGCCCCTGTGCCTTTTTTTTAACGTCAATATCAATTATTTCTTCCCTTCGGTGCAGTCGTTGTATATCATCATTCAATTCCCTAAGCAACTCGTTCTTTAACTCTGCAGGTCTTCGGTGCACTGCTAATCTTTCGTGATAGTTCTTGCAGACCAGGTAATCACGTTCAAATTCCCGGATCAGCTGATTGAAGCGGTCTTCACATATTGGTCGTGACCTATCCGTAATTTCCAGTATACCATACGCATCCATGACCTAAATAAAATACCTGTAATCGTAAGTAATTCCTTCCCGTTTGGATAGCAACCGTCCGATACGCGCGATCTCGTTAGATGAGTTCACGGTTGCCGGTAGCTGGCTATACAGATCAAAAGAGTTCCAGTTCATTTTGGTCAAGCCTAATATTTCATTTGCAATGACACCGATATTACTTTTCCCGTGGTGCTTGGTAATTTTCAATGGTCCGGGGATATATTTACCGCCCAAATAAAACTTATAGTTAGGATTTCGTACTGAAGGCACAATGCCATGTGTCCACAGGTACGCGGAATAATCATCGAATTGCATACAGGTCCCGCGCGGCACCGCAAAGTTGTCGGCTACCGGCATCCCCTCTTTTATTTTAGTCGCAACAAAACGAATATCGTCGGCAAAGTTGATCTCGATCAGGTCGAGTTCCTGCACACCATTATGGAGCAGGCTATCTTTGAGGCCGTTGATCTCATCATCGGTGTAATACGTTCTTTTATGTACCACTACGCGTTTGGGCAATTCATTCATGGCAGTAAAAAACAACTCTTTAATGGACAGGCCAAACCGGAAAGCGTCATTATAGCTTAAATGCGGACGTTCTTGCTTGTCCCAATACAACTGATCTTCCACTTTGGATAGCTTGTATTTCAGCCCTTGGCCTTGTGAATTATAAATATGGCTGCATCCCAAAACTATATTCCCGTTTTCTTCTTTGCCGCTTCGGACGCTATAACCGATACCCGCAAAAGCCGTATTCTTATCGAGATGTTGCAATATCCAGGGCGTTCTTAATGTCTTGACATAATAAGACAGCGACAGCCACCAGTTGATCTGGCATTTCAAATCGCTTTTAATTGTGTCCTCATTGATAAATTGCGTAGCTACCCCTTGTTCAGCACAGTAAGCCTTGACATAATCGTGCAGATCGAAATGTTCATTTTCGATGTGAAAAGAAGTATAAGTTAACCACCGGTCTGGTATATAAATTACCAACACCTTTTTTATTTCATTCTTCAGGCTTTGATCTATGCGATTGATCACCTTATCACGCAGGTCGAACGCCATTTCCTGTAACGTTTGCTTAGTCGTAGGTTCAGGGCAATTAAACCAATTTTCGCCATTTACGTCCGGTACGTTTAAGCTGACGCCATAAGCTTCAAAAAAGCCGGGGTAATCGATAAGATAATCTTCATTTACCTTATTAGCACTGATCCTGACCACTTCAAGTTTCAGGAATGAAGAGAATACCTGGGCATCGGTATCAGGGCAGATCACGCCGAGGTTTATTTTGTTGTCGAACAATACCCCGGTCAGGTTGCTGTCATAGGGGCTGTTCCTGGTAAGCCCCCGCATAGGATGAAAGTCTTTTGGCACGACATTCATCGCCGAATATTTGCTGGAAAACTCCAGCTCCGGCTCGCTGAACTGCAAGCCTTTAAAATGCAATACCTGTTTGGGGAAATCAGGGCTTAGTTGCAGCGATGTGGTCAACGATGGTTTAAATATCTTGGCGAATAAGGGTAGCCGATAAATCTCAAAAGTAAAACCCGAAGCGGATGCGACCGGGTATTCGATCAAAAATTTATCTTCCTTGCCGGTAAACAGCAATTTGCGCCAGCCTTTAATATATTCGTCGAAATAATTATTTCTGAGCTTGTCGAAATAGGTACGGCCTACGTCCTGCCTGATCTCTTTGCTGATCTGTTGTTCCGGATCAGCCGTGTCGATACGAAAATCCGGCTCTAAGGATAAGTAATGACGTTTTCCGTCCGTGCTTAATGATAACCGGACGGCTTCATGGGTAGTATATAACACATTTTGAATGATCCGGTTGGAAGTAGCGGCTGTTTTCCAGATCAGGTCTTTGCGATTTGACCGTAAGCCATTGGGCATCGCCAACGCTTTTGTCAACGCAGTCAGCAGCAAATTGTAAATAGCCGTATCCTTCCAAAGATTTAATCCCTTGATCGGAATCCGCACGATACTGCTGTCCAGGTGCCCGGCAAAACACTGGTTAATATCCGACAAAGTACCCAAAGCCCAAACATAACCCTTGAAGGGAACAGCCACGATGTTAAAAGGCTTGGCCATTTCCCTTATAGTCTTCCATGGCTGCACGCCTGTGGCCAAAGCAGATTCAAACTGAAATGCCTCTTGTGGTAATTTGATCGGGAAAAGGTTGCCTTTTATGATGGAGTGCAGGTTGCCCGTGTCAATTTTAAAAGGTGTTTTAATGATCGTTTCCTTTTCGCCTTTCAGGTACTCCGCATATTTGTTTATGAGTGACTGGTCGTCCCGGCATACCATCCTTGCCAGGCTGATCATTAATTTGTCAAAGCCGTCGGTTGGCACATAATAAGCATCCCGCCCATTGGCCCTTGCTAATTGCAACAGTTCCCTGACTGGCGCTGGAATGTCACTGCCGTAGCCGCACCAGTACAACCTGCCTGAACCTCGCTTAGCATAGCTTTCTTTTAATGCCCCCATTACCGATTCATCACGTCCGCTATATCCAGATACTATCAAGTGCTTGTCATTCAAATAGCCCACCAGCTTTTGCCGGAAAGTCTCGTCCTGTGTCTTTAATTCCTCGTCGGTATTCTTTAGCGGGCCATACTTATAATCGCCATGCAGTTTAATCAACAGTAACTCTGTATTATTCAATGGCCTGATAATCCGGTCAACCGAATCCAGGGTAATGTCAATGACCGTGTTGTTCGTTTTGATTGCGGCATCGCGGCATAGGTCATCAAAATTGGTTGTCCAAACGGACTTGATAACACCTGCCTCATGTAATAAGCATATCAGCTTATAGCCGATAGACGGTTCCTTTTTTTCGCAGAGCCGCTTGAAATATTTTTGCCGGTCGGCTTCAATCGGGTAACATTTTTCCACGTAAAAAGAATATTCGTCCGGACTGTTCAGCGCGGGATAGCTGCTTTCACTATCCAGCCAGTTTTGGATGGTCTCGCGGACCTGTTCCGAACGATCATCCAGCTTTAGCTGCGAATTAGAGATAGCTTTGGTAGCATAAATATCCCGCTTCCATTCCCATATACAATCACCGGCAGATTTAATGCCAGAATTAATAGATGCTCCTGCACCTAAAAGAGTCGTAAAGAAATCTGTTTTGCTGATTTCAACTGACCGCAAAAATTGATCTATTTCTAAGGTAAGGCCTTCCATAATTTATAAGAAATATAAAAGTCGGTAATTAATTGAATAGTCTATGTAATTGATTTGCACATTTCAATGATTTCCAACACTTAACCCACTATCAATATGCTGATTAAGCAGGTTGGATGGTAATTTATTGAGAGCTTATATGCAAATGGAGGGGTTAAAATAAGGTTAGCTGAACACTATCAACTTTTGCTTTCTCGATATCCCTTAAGGTAGCTAGAATGATCGGTTGTTTATCATTGGTCGTATCCGTACTTCCGACTTTGGCGGTCATCAATCCTTTTAGGTCATTTAGTGCAAAAGTCAATGCGGATTCCCGGCTTTTAAATTGTTTGCCATACACGGATAAGCCATAGCCACCACCGGCGCAGCCAAAGCTGTAGTTAAGGCCATAAGTCCAAATGCCATTTATACCCCGGCCCAAATGGATAACACTGTGGTTGCCATACCTACTGGTATCGCCAAAAGATAAATCTTCAGGGTCAAGAAATTGTGGCCTTTTAAACCAGCCGTATTGGTCAAAAGCTATTTCGGTAAACCCGAATTCCAGCCCTTTACGGTAAGCGTGTAGGTTCATAGTAATGCCCCTGAATGAGTCCCCGAAGCTGTTCAGCCATTGTAGCTGCGCCAGGTCATTTTCGTCGATGGCAACAATTAACTCGTTTAGAATTTCGAACTCGTATTTCATTAAATGGTTATCAACGATGTAATCACTGATTTGATTTTTTGATTGAAGATTTAATACCAGGCTTTCCATAATCATAAAATTTAGTTTTTTAAATGCAAGCGTTAAAAGCCGGGTAAGCTGTTGTCAAGGGCCCCGGAAAGGGGTTTACTATACCCTTGACGGCTGCGCAGCGGGCTTTAGCTTTGCTTTTTAAAAAACTCAATTATGGGAAAGCTGGTCAAATCAAGACAAAATGCAAGCAGGCTTATATCGGGCAAACAAGTGCCTGCCGTAATATGGGCGGACGGGTTGACCAGTTAGCGCAGCGTACGGGCGACGAGGGAGCCCAGATGCGGGAGGCGGTTGTCACGCGGGCGGTAAATAGGGTGAGCCGTGAAGCAGGGGCGGGAACCGCGAACCTTATTTACCGCCATGGCCGCATTAGCGGGTGCAGCGGCATCCTTTTTGAAAAAAAGATATAGCGTAACACGCGGGCCGCAGGCAATGCCCAGATTTTTATCCGAATGGTCAAAGTAGCTGCTCCCGCTGTAGGCCTGTTTGGACAAGCGTTGCAAATTCAATTAGGATAAATCCGTATGGCATATAAAATGAGTATATTTACATTTATTATAATAAAACCGAAGTTACCTAAACTTATGGCTGCCAAGAATTTACACGATAAACCTTTTACGGAAGAAACGATCACGAAGCTGGAGATTTTTGAAGACTATGCGGAAGCCTGGCTGCCTACCTTTATTATGCAAGGAACGCCCCAAATCTGCATTTTTGATTTTTTTGCCGGTACCGGCTATGATAAATCCGGGATAGCTGGCAGCCCAATCCGCTTACTGGAAAAGATTCGGAAATTGAAGGCCCTTGTCTTCGATAAGAAGGTTCAAATCAAGATCTACTTGAATGAGTTTGAGCCAAACAAAAAAGAGCAAAAGAAATTTGAACTGCTGAAGCTGTCCTGTGATGACTATATGGCCAAGTATCCAAGCTTAAAACATATCGTCGAGATTGTCTATGATAATGAAGATTTTGAAACCTTATTCCCGAAGTTACTGCCAACCATTAAGAAATACCCGGCCCTGGTATATTTGGATCAAAACGGCATCAAGTTTACATCCGAAAAATACTTTTTGGAGTTAGAGAAAACACCACAGACAGACTTCCTTTACTTTATTTCGTCTTCGTATTTCTGGCGCTTCGGGAAACTGGACGAGTTCAAAATGAACCTGGATATTGATATGGACGAGGCAAAGAAAAATCCCTATAAATTCATCCATGTCAGCATCATTGAACAGCTCAGGAAAATGCTGCCAGCCCGTACAAAGCTTAAACTGTATCCATTTTCACTAAAAAAAGGCGTTAATATACACGGAATCATATTCGGCGCATCCCATATACGTGCGGTCGATAAGTTCCTGACCATCGCCTGGGACCGTAACAAGGATAACGGGCAGGCCAATTTTGACATTTTTGATCATGCATCGGTTAACCAGATTGATATGTTCTCGGGGCAGCGCGGACGCAGTAGGATCGAAAGTTTCCAGGACACAGTAAAAACAAAAATTCTAAATGCTGAAATAAACAATAATTTTGACCTGTATAACTATTCTATGGATGAAGGTTTTTTGGGGGCACATGCATCAGAATGTATCAAAACCATGAAAAAGGGCAAACAGATCACCTATGATTGTACCTCACCTTTGGTAAATTACCAGAATGTTTATAAGGTACCAAGGAAATTAAATTACCTGATAAATAAGAAGAATTAAGATATACTAACTATATTAGCATTAACGGCAAGCGATCACGAAGCGAACAATCACATGGCAGAATCAAATATAGAATGGACGGAATTAACCTGGAACCCGGTAACGGGTTGTAATAAGATTAGTCCCGGTTGCAAATACTGTTATGCAGAAGTCATGTCCAAACGTTTAAAAGCAATGGGTACCGAAAAGTACAAGGATGGCTTTAAGATCAGGACACATGCTGACTCGCTCAATATCCCGTTTACATGGAAAAAATCCAAAGTGGTATTCGTTAACTCGATGAGCGATCTTTTCCACCCCGAGGTTCCTGTTGAATTTATCCAGGCTGTCTTTTTGGTTATGAACCAAACCCCTCAGCATACTTATCAGGTACTAACCAAGCGGTCCGACCGCTTATTGGAATTATCGTCACAGTTGAACTGGACGCCAAATATCTGGATGGGGGTATCAGTTGAAAATGAAAAATACACCTTTAGGGTCGAAGAATTATCAAAAACAGCAGCAAAAGTAAAATTCATTTCTGTCGAGCCGCTTATCGGGCCGGTCAGAACATTACAATTGGATCAGATCAACTGGGTGATCGTCGGCGGCGAATCCGGCCATGGGGCGCGGACACTTAAAAAGGCATGGGTAGAATTTATAAAAAATCAATGTGAAGAAAGGCAAATCCCCTTTTTTTTTAAACAATGGGGTAAGCCTAAATTCAATATTGATCCTACCGACCCGACGATAAAATCCGACCACCCGCAACATGCAAAGGGCGGCTGTCAGCTGGATGGTAAGGTTTACCGGCAACTACCGGTTAAGGCGGCTTAGAGAATCTTAATCAGGCTATGGAAGAAGAATGGTATAACCAGGTTGTCCTACTTAAACCAGGCCTTCAGAATCTATTGAATCATATTACCGGGCAACTATCCCCAGAGGTTCGATACGCAATCCAACAATCAGGTATAGGCTTTATTTATGATGATCGTCCATTTCCTCTGAAGACACCTGTTGCTAATCTGGATAGTCACCAAATTACGATACAGGATATACACCTGGCCTTCTTGTGGACCTGTTGCTATGCGACTGTCGCTATTAACAGCATGTATTATGAAAAGGCGGCCCTCAACGAAGATATTATTTATTTTAGTGACCGTCCCGAATTTGCTCAAGTTTTGTTAACCATGAAATGGGCCCGTTCCCTACAAAAAGAAGTTACCTGGTGGCCGGCGGAAGCTGCCCGGCCTGACGTTAGCAACAAATGGACAACATCAGCTGCTAACCTATTTGAAGCTTGTGTTGCCTATTTACTTTTCCATGAAATCGGCCATATAATCCTCCATCGAGACTTAAGGGAATTGATGACCTCGCGCAAGAAAAACCCGTTTTACGAAACTTCGCAAGAAGAATTTAAAAAGATATATGATGCTGAACTGGAAGCTGATCAGTTCGCGCTGGACAGTTTGATGGGCAGTTCTGTAATAGAAGAAGTACGTCTGATGAAGTATCTGGGGGCAATGGTGGCCCAGCTATCTAATTTTTACCTGCTTGATGTACCTGACACGCGTGGAGGCCTCACTCATCCCGATCTGGATGACAGGTTGCGCACAGTACTTCAGCAATCTAAGCTTACCGAAGAAGCCAATCAGATCCAGCTTAGATCGCAATTAGTCGTAGGCCTGCAACTCTTTCTTTGGCTGACCGAAACGCCATTTATTCCGGAAGATCCACAGCAAGCGGTTTTTTCAAATTTTGAAGAACTCGAAAAGTATTTGTTTGACCTCATTGCTAAAATGAAAAATGCCGCGCGACTTTAATACATTTTCAATAATACTGAGGTGGGGTCATAATAATAATCGCTAACAGTACCATCCTTTATTTTTTCAACCATTTCATCAATGACAAAGAGCGGAACCAAAAACCATTCTTGTGCTTTTACCGGCTTTCCAAAACGATCTTTCATTTCAATATCCAGTTTTGCTGCACCGAAAAACTTATGAATAATCTTCTCCAATTTCGTGCGGCTGATATTAGCGAGTTTATAGGTTGCAATGATTTCGACATCAGCCATAAGAAAGGTAGGGTCATTTTTCGCATTCGCAAGGCGTATTTTAACATCGCCACCAGTCACACCAATTTTATGTACTATATTCCTGTTTTCTTTAACAAGCGGATGGTCGGAAAGGCTGCGTAACACATATATCGTACCGCTATAAAGATCATCCGCACTATTTTCACCTGAGAAGAGCGGACCGGCATTAGCTTCCGTTATAAATCTGCTTGTTTCGTCCTTATACATTGAGCGGATCAATGAACGCAGTAAAATATTACTTTCCGTACCATTGGCATAAATAACCCGCAAACGGGCATCGTCGTCACCATTAGGCGCCTTAAATGTTTCCCCGATCTCAGCAATGTAAGCAATCTGGCCGCCTACGATAATAAATTGTCCTATTTTAAGGGTTGTTTTGGTGAAACCCGCGTCTTTTCTAAATCGGATGGTATTTCTAAAGCCTGTATCGATATCTTTTTTTACCGCCTCGAACAGCGGTTTGAAAGTCTCAAAATCTTCGCAGCGGGTGCGGTTGGCTATTTCTTCTGCTGCCTTCTTTTCTGCGCGAGATTTTACGTGTTTCAGGTTGGTAATCGCATTCTCTTCATTTTCGTCTACACCCAGCTGCGCCAGCAGTTCGTCGTCATCCATATCATCGGGAATGTCCGTAGCCGGTTGATAACTACCATCCAAAAGATTTTGATGATCCATCCCCTTCAAAAGATTAGTACATTCCTCCTGTTTGCGGATTTGATCGAGCCTGACCGCATACAGCCGCTCAAAGATATCTTTTTCTTCACCATGCTGCGGCAAGCGGCCTTTTTCTTCTACAAACTTTTGGATTTCTTCAAAACCGGCAATTATCCGCTCCTCACGAGCAGTATGACGCGCAATTTTTCTGGCCCCGATATCAATACCGAGTTCCGCCAAAAGCGCATCATCTTCGTCTGTGAGTATCTTTTTCTCAGCCATTTCTTTCTTCTGCTTTTATACGGGCAAGGAACGCAATACCCTGGGCCATACGCTGTTCCCATGGATCGGCGGATTTGATTTCCGGCAATCTGCCCCGTTCGTTCTTGAACTTTAACGCGCGTTTGGCCAATTCCCGTGCTTCGTCCAATGAAATATTAGGCTTTTTACCTGAAATGACCTCGGCCATTGCTTTTAAGCTTTGCTCTGTCATTGACTTGGACAAAATTGCATAAGCCTCACTAAATGGATTAATGCTATCGATCCAGTCTACATCAAGATCGCGCACATCCATGGCAAATCTACGTATGCCATCAATCAGGGCTGTATTGGCGCGACTGCTTAGTTCATTATCGATGTTAAGCGTTTCTTTTGCCTTCTGTGTCAGGTTCAGCGCGGCGACAGCATGTTGCCGTACCGCTTCCATATCCTCCTGGTCCAGTTCCGGATATCTGTCCCTGATTATTTTTCCCATGCGGATCTGGGTCAGCTCCTGTGGTACAATCTCTTTATCAAATAGGCCGCGTTCGATGGTTTGTTTGTCCTGTGCAAAAGCCGCAATCACCTCATTGAGATCTTCTTTGCAGATACGCTGGGCGTCTTGGCTTTTTGGCATGGAAAGGCCTTTGATCTCGATCTGGAACTGGCCGGTTTCCTCATTGAACCCTACGTTCTCTTTCTGCGGATCGTAGCCGCCTTCTCCGTAGTCGAATCCTTCGACCGGACCGTTCTGCGGTTTCTTCGGCGTAAAATTGAATCTTGGAGCCAGTACCTGTTCCATCAACAGACTTGCTGAAATGGCTTTTAGTGTATCATTGACGGCATCCGTAACTGCTCCTTCTGAAGCATCAGGTTCAGCAATCAGATTTGTGAAACGCGCATGGGTCTTGTTTGGCGCGTCACGCGTTGCGCGGCCAATGATTTGTACGATTTCGGTCAGACTCGAACGATAACCCACGGTTAGCGCATGTTCACACCATATCCAGTCAAAGCCTTCTTTTGCCATGCCAAGTGCGATGATCATATCAACATGGTCGCGGTTTGTTTTGGCCTCCGGTAGTTTCAGCGAGGCAGAAACTTTGTTCCGCTTTGTGACATCATCATCCACCAAATCAGCGATCCGCAAAATTTTACCTGCCGCGGTTTTAACCAAATGAAAGCCGGTTACAGGATCGATACCCTGCCAGCTTCCTAATTCTTCAATAATATGCTCAACTTCCTTTATCTTATCACCCATGCTTTCACGGGAGTTGACGTTCGGAATGTGAATGATCGTTTTTTCATTTGGATTAAGAACGCTCAGAATCTCATCAGCATAAGCGCCGCTATAGAAATAATAGCCGAGGTTCAGCGTCTTCAGGTATTCGTAGCCGTTGAGCTGCTCATAATAGGTATAGGTAACGGTATCGAACCTGGCTTCATCTTCCGGCATCAAAACTGGATTTGCATCACCGCGAAAATAAGAGCCGGTCATGGCAACGATATCTGCTTTATCCCGTGCGACCAGCTGTTTAAGTTGTGAGCCAAGCACATTGCCTTCGTCGGCACTAACATGATGGAATTCATCAATAGCGATTAAGCGGTCATCAAAAACTTCAACGCCGAAACGCTCTAAGGCAAAGCGGAAGGTGGCGTGTGTACAAACCAATACCTTGTCGCCGCCATCCAGGAAAGACTTAACCGAATTCACCTTACTGCCATCCTCACCGGGTGCGTTGCAAAGATTCCATTTCGGCTCGACTTTCCAGTCGAAGTAATAGCCAAACTTTGTGAGCGGTTCATCGGCAAAGCTTGAACCGATGGACTTTTCAGGCACGGCGATTATAGCTTGCTTAATTCCCTGATTGTGCAGCTTATCAAGCGCGATAAACATTAAAGCACGGCTTTTACCGGAGGCTGGAGGTGACTTGATCAATAAATATTGTTCACCCCGTTTTTCATAAGCGCGTTCCTGCATGGCGCGCATACCCAACTCGTTCGATTTCGTAGAACTTCCGGTGCTTTTGTAATTTACCGTAACAGATGGTATGGTTTTTCTTTCCGTCATACAGCTTCTCTTTTTGTAGTCATTTGCGTGTACAAATCGAATAATTTTTCGAGTCGTTCCGTGTCATTTTTAAACCGGCGGCCAATATAGATGCGCTCCAGCACCTCGTCATTCCGGTCATGGGCCTGGCGCAAATCTTCTGGCATATTTTCCGGAACATACAGATCTGCAATTGTCGCAGGAAAATGACGCTCCCGTGCAATCAGGATTTCTTCGGCACAATGCGTTAAATCATTCTTGTTTTTTTCAGTTAGGGTAGGCACTGGAAAAGTATTCCAGCCGAGGGTGTTGGAATAAGAAAAGCGCATTTCCAAACGAACACAAACTGCGCCGATCCAAACCCAATGGATCCGCGAAGCAATCAATGCCAAATTCCATAAGTCGGCGTCAAATATGCCGTACATTTTGCCTGTAATAATGCTTCCTGGCTTTAATAGCCCGACCGGGAGGTAATCCCGGTTTTCAGAGCTTATGGCGGGAATGGCAATAATTTCCTCGTCGCCATTTTGACGACGTTCAAAAAAAGTATGAGGCGATGAAGCAGCAGCCCGTGTTTCAGCTTTATCGCTTTTTGCCCGAGTTTCTGATACCGCGGCCAACCTCTTTTGAACATAAACATTTTGATTGGCGAAAGACAAATTATCCTCATTCAACCAAAGGCAATATTTTAGCTTACCTGAAATAAACTCATCAGAACCCAGACACAATCTAACTATACCCGCTTTTTCTTCCTCTTTAAAAAGGATCTTTTCGCTTGGCTGAATAAACAGATTGCCAGCATCGACGGGTATATTGCCCCGTTTGCAGTCAGGCAGTTCCCAATAAAGCGGCTTAGATCGCTTTTCTATAATCACATTGGGAGCAGCAGCCAAATAGGGATTGATGTTCTCGGCTTTCCTCTCGATCATTTGTCCGTCCTCACCATCGGAAAACAGGCGACGCGTTTTACCTGCATGGTTAGTTATACCGACAATGACAACTGTCACCCCAGCGTTATAACTGGCCAGGTTATTCCACTTAAATGAAGTATGGGCGAAAGCAATTTCGTGCCCGGTTTTGAAGATCAGCGGCCAGAGAATCGGCACCTGCTGTCCCTGGCATATAGAATTGGTAGACACAAAGCCCGAAGCCGCATTGGTATGCTTGCCATATTCAGCCGCTTTCATAAACCAGCCGGCTACATAGTCCAAAGATTTCCAGGTATCTGTCTTGCCTTTAAATATTTCCTTCAAATCTAATTTTTGTTCATTCGATTGCCATGTTGAACCGAGGTAAGGCGGGTTGCCGCAGATATAAGTTTCCCCACCTTCATTCTCGAAGTCGATCTCTGCTTGCTTAAGCGGCGTACTGAACAAGTCATTACTATAAATCTTAACACCTGTACCCGTTGGGGGACATACCGAAAACCAATTAATCTGTAGTGCATTGCCACGGGTGATCCAGTTTTCAGCATTTAGCGGCAAGAATTCCGCCAACGCCAGTTTTTGGCCGCGATAGAGTACGTCGCATTGATATTCGGCAATGATGAGCGCCAGTCTCGCAATTTCCGCTGAAAAATCCCGCAGCTCAATCCCTCTATAGTTGGTTAGCGGGATTTCTGTCGGCAGGGTACTTTCCCCGCGCAGTTTGTTGATCTCATATTCAATTTCCCGCATCTGTTTATAGGCAATTACGAGGAAATTTCCGGACCCGCAAGCCGGATCGAACACACGGATGCGCGAAATCCGTTTGCGCAGGTTAAGCAGCTTTCGCGCATTATCGCCTGCCTCCTCCAGCTGCGCCCTCAGATCATCAAGGAATAAGGGATTCAGCACCTTCAGTATATTAGGAACAGATGTGTAATGCATTCCCAATGCCCCGCGTTCATCGTCATCGGCCACCGCCTGGATCATCGAGCCGAAAATATCGGGATTGATCTTCTTCCAGTCCAGGTTACCCACATGAAGCAAGTAAGACCGTCCTATTTTTGTGAATTTTGGTGTTTCAGTCGATCCGGAAAATAGTTGTCCGTTGACGTAAGGAAATTTAAAAGCCCAGTTCCTGATTTTCTTTTCGACGCGTTCATCGTGTTTGGTATCCATCGCCCGAAAGATCTCACCAATAATCTCATGGGTATCAGATGCATCGCCGGTACTCATCTGCTGCACGGTGTCCGTGAAAAGACCATCGCCTGTAAAAATATCCGTATCCTCTGCGAAGAAGCAGAAGATCAAACGCGCCAGGAAATGGTTCATATCATGGCGGCGTTCCGCCGTTGCCCATTCTGGGTTATGGCGTAGCAATTCGATATAGAGTTTATTCAGGCGGCTTGTCGCTTTTATATCGAAAGCATTTTCACGGATTTGTTTGACGGTGCTAATCCCTGCTAAAGGCAGGAAAAAGCCAAAATAATTGTGAAAGGCCTGATAATCACACGCGACGGTTTCACCGCTGTTCACATCTTCCGCCTGAAATTCCTTACCATCGGTAGCTAAAACAAATTTTGCTTTTGCCCTGGCAGTGGCGGGGCTTTCTTTGAGCTTAATCAGCGTTTCCGTAACCTGACCCTCATCGCATACAGCGATATGGATATTATTGTGCTGCAATACGCCACCTTCAATATCTGATTTGTTGTTATTGCCGGTTTGCAGGCGTTTAATAGTGGTTGATTTGTTACCAAAAGCTTCTAAGAACGCATACGGAAATTCTGCAGGAACAAAAGGCTGTTCTGCTAATATGGAAATAGCTTCTTCGATCTCAACAGCATTCATTCTTTATTTCATATCAATAAGGCCGCCAGGCGTAGTATTTTTAATACCTGAATTTTATTTTAAAACTCTCAGTTATAGAGCTTGAACAATTCACGGGGTTTTCTAACAAGGTTAGTAATTTTTCTGGACTCTTAAGAAATGAAAATACGAATTGCGTTATTATATTACCATACCGTGTGGCTGACCTGTTGTGAAGCCATATTCTACCTCTACAAAGTTATGAAGTGGATAAGCAATATGATCAACGGAACAACAACTGCCTGGCGTAATAAAGGTGGATGGGTTGACCGGCAGCGCAGCGGGCGGACAACGAGGGAGCCCTGATGCGGCAGGAATTGACCTGAAGTAATGAGTAAAATGCATAGCAACGACTTAGATAAGTATTTAGAGGATTGTCATCGCCTTCCTTTCCCATAGCGTAACATTCTGCTGGCCTTATTGAAATCAATATTCGCCTGTCGCTGGCGCTGGATGGCTAATCGTTTAACTGTTTGCTGTTCAACATTTGTTATTTCTTTTGCCATGTGAAGGAACCACCTTAATAATTCACCATTAGCAGCAATTTGTACGAAAGTATCACGTGAGACCCTAGTAACTATTGCATAGCCAAGCCGGGTTGCAAATAAGCAGTAAAGATCTTCCGGGCCTTCAAGGCCCCTGAAATCGAAAATAACAGGGATAAAACCCCTCAACCATGCTGCGGGAAAATAATCTTCAGGGCGGTGTAAATTAAATGGCTTTCCTATTTCCGGGAACAATTGACTTTTATTGTTAAAGAAACGCTGATGATCACTTTTCAAACGCATCCCATCGACTACCCATACCATATTTCCATAAAAACTTTGGCGGGCGTTTCGCTCCTGGGGATCAATATGTGAGTGTTGAAATTCTATCACCAGTCCATGCGCAGTCCGTACATCGGCGATATGAATTTCGCTTGTTCGCTGATCCTGCATAATTATTTCCTGACATTCGACAGGGAATTTATTTTTCCAAGCGCGATGCCATTCTGTTTCGGGCTCCCACCAGCTATCGCACTCTCTTTTGTTGAAATGCGACCAATGATGTATACGGTGTGTCCCGCATTTAGCAATAACCAGCTGTCCGCATCCTGGACAGGTGCCTTTTAAACCAGGTTTAGCCTCAACCCGAGTTTGATCAATCAACGCAAACTGCATAGTTAGCTTTCTTTTAATTACTGTTATTCAAATCTAAATTCTTTCATCTATTTTCGGGCCTTCAGCATCATTGAAAAAGAAAAATAGTATTCTGGAGCAAATGATAGTGGTTGCCGCCAATATTATTATTTAATAGTTGCAGGCCTGGCTCTGACTCTATTCTTTTTATCTTCGGGGGCATATCTATTTAGCCCATCAAAAATAAGTGGCATTAAGCGGCTTTCGGCGCTAATTGGTATCCAAATATTAGCGGTGATTGGTCTCTATTTTTGCATGAAATAGTTTTAATTTTTATGCGAATAGAAAAGTTACTCAGCTTGACCTGACTCACTCAGGACACACCACTACAATTATATTTCCTTTTATGGACCTTGTGTTATATTTGGGCCATGGATGAACTTGTGCTCACCATCAAATACAAAGAGAAAAACCTGGATTTACCTTTGAGTGCTTACGCTTATGGTCATACTTACAGGATAGCGGTAAAAGTAAACGAAGACGAAATTATCTTTGAGCCGGATGAGGAGCGGCAACTGAGAGCGTTTGCGTCGGAACATATGGACAAGGAGCTGATCGCTGTTATTGCAGCGGAATTGGAAAAAATTCGCGAATGATAACTCTATACGATTTTAACGGGCTGGACGAAAAGGGAAAAGGCGATGTGGTCTTTAGCCAGGGAACATTCATCGACGACCGGGCTGAGGGGGAATATAAGGTACAGCTTTACCGGGTGCACGGTTTTTACGTTGAGGTATATTATCATGCTGTGCGAAATTCAGTTGATCGTTACCGCGCATTTATTACCGCAAATCAACTTGGCGCGTATATCAAACCCAAATGAATTTATTATTTGAAATTAATTGATGAAGAAAAGAATTGTTCTAACAATCGGGTCATTGGCATTGGTTATACTGATCGGGGCATGGGGACGTACCGGCCATACTACCATTGGCATTATTGCAGAAAACCACCTAACGCCAAAGGCGAAAGATGCGGTCACTACGCTGCTGAACGGGCAAACTTTGTCCGATGTGGCCAGCTGGGCAGATGATAACCGTGACCGGACGACCGCGCCCTGGCATTTTATCAATGTAGAGCTGGGCTTATCGTATGATGAGTTTAGTAAGGAAGTGGCTGCGAAGGAAGATGTGTACACCGTGCTGCAGGCACAGGAAGCGATCTTAGCGGATAACAGCGCCCCGGCTGAAAAGCGGGCAACTGCGCTAAAATATATCGTGCATTTTGTAGGGGACATCCACCAGCCGATGCATGTCAGCCGGGCGGAAGATAAAGGAGGGAATTCGATACAGGTGAGGTATGACGGCGAGGGTACGAATCTGCACAACTTGTGGGATACCCGGTTGCTGGAACATGCCGGGCTAAACCCGCAACAGCTGGCGGCAAAGTTTGACCATGTGGGCCAGGCAGAAATCGGGAAATGGCTAGGCGACCCGGAGATACTTTGGGCCTGGGAGAGTTACCAGATCAGCACACAGCAATATGGCGAGGTGGAAAAAAATGGAACAGATATTGACAACGCCTACTACAAAGCGCACATGTCGGTTATTGAAAACCGGATCGAAAAGGCAGGTATCCGGTTGGCGGGTGTCCTTAACCGCATTCTGGATCATGCCAGCGTACAGGCACCGCCTGTAGCTGCGACCGCGCACGCTGCTGGCACGGCTAAAACCATTAATGTAACTGATGCGGCTTCCCATTATGGCGAACAGGTTATCATTACCGCGAAAGTGTTTGGCACAAAGGATTTCGGCAGCATGGTTCTAGTCAATTTAGGCGCGGCTTACCCCAATAGCCCGCTAACAGTGGTGCTGCGCGGCGACGCAAAAAGCCAGGGCAATTCATTGCAGGATAAAACTATTACCGTTACCGGCAAGGTCGAAGATTACAAAGGCAAGCCAGAGATCGTGATCAATGATGCAAACCAGCTAAAGGTCAATTAAACTGAAAGTGTTAATGTCAGCGTTCCGGCCCCTGTCCCATGAGCAATGATGCCTGCAATTCCTTTAAATCGAAAAATGCAGGGTTATTGCCGCGGCCTTTTTGGGTGTAGGTATTTATATTAATAAATTGGGTTTCCCTGGCTGTCCGCACCGCTTCACCGTAAAGCCCGGCCATCGGTTCCTGGTACCAGGCAATATAATCTACGCCATAATGATCGGCAATGTCATCCAGCACTTCCAGGTTGGGCACCCAGTTGGTTTCGTAGCTGATCCAACTAGGGCCGACTGCAATATCTTCCATGTAGCCTGTACCACCCTTTACAAAATCAGGCATGTGATAGCGTTTGCTCCGCATTTGCTTTTTATCTATATCATCAAAAAGCTGCCGGATTTCTTCAAGGGAATTTTCACCGCCAATAAACCTGACGCTGTTGGAACAATAATTTGCCATGGGATATTCAAAGGAGATGGTTGTGACCGGTAAAATATAAGGGGCCTCGCACTCGCTGCCCGGCCCCTTACAACCTAAACCTTATCACAATGACGGCAAAGAAATGCCGTCTTATAATAGACAAAAATAAGCAAAAATAGTTTAACGGCGGCTTTGGCGGCTGGAGCGCATAAACTCCTCAAACAGATGTTCCTGCTGGCGGCGTTCCGTACGCTTTTTATGGCGGCTGACCATGAGCCATGCAAATAACACTATCGTGGCAATCGCCACCAATATCAGGGTCAGCGGGTGCTTCGCGTTCAACGCGCCGAAATAACAGCAGTTGAAGATGAAGCAAAAAAAGACGATATATAGGAAATTTTTCATGATATAACACTCAAATATACTAAAAATATTAGCAAGTAATGCAAGTATTTCAAAAATTATTTTTAATTGACCTCGTAAATACGGTTATGCTGCCGCGTCTCTAAAACATGGGCGCGAATGGTATCAACAATATCGGACAAGGGGATGCCGCGCAGCCAGACCACCGGGTTAACCGGGTCGGTGGTGCGCAGCATCAGATCCATCAGGCCGAACAATTGAAGCAAAAATGGCTGTGTCTGGACATAATCCTTCACACGAAAAAGCTCAACCTGGTCAGTGCGCTTAAAGAAAATACCCCGTGTTATTTTAATGACTTCAGGTGTGATCGTATAAATGCAGTTACGAATATAAAAAAAGCGGTAACAGCCGATCATCGAAGCCAGCAGGCTCAATATTGCCAACGCAGGAAAATAGCGCCAGGCCAGTAACAAAAAGCCAATCGCGCAAATGATAAAAGGAAATACTTTGATAAAGGCAAACAGCGTTGCCGGCCGGACCACGATCAGATCAGGTTCCGGAAGATGTACAATTTCCATAAGTATAAGATTTAAAAGGAAGAAAAAGCGCCAGCCTTCAGTTGATCCAAAAAGCTGGCGCCGTGTTTGGGCTTGCAGGTAACGACCTTAAAGCGATAAGCGGATGCCCGTTCAAAGGCGCTAAGGGTAAAGGTTCGCTGATCAAATTCATACACCTTAGCCCGGAAGCAGATTTTAAGCCTTTCTTTTTCAGCCAGGAAAGCCGCCGCAGGGATACGGCGGTACGCCGCAGCCACCTTCAGGTCAGTGATAGCGCCGAGCAAATCAGCCGGGAATAAGAGCGTCAGGTGTTTGCCTGCCAACTTATCCCTTATCCAGCAAAGCTGTATAGTCGTGGGCTTGATCCCGGTTGCGATAAACAGGATATTTTCCCAATCCGCCAAACTATGCCCGAAAAAATGAAGAAAGGCTACCGCGTCCATCGCCGAGATACTGATAAACACCCGGTCAACCATAGACAGGTTTAACTCACCGGCCAGCCAAAAATCGCCACCGCCGGGTATGCGGTGAAAAGCAAAACCGAAATGTTCCCTGTAATTACCCTGCTGAAAAAACAGGTCACAGAAATCATCTGCATAATTAGGAGAAAAAAAAGCCTGGACTTCAGGACGCACACCCAGCCGGGTTAAATAAGGGTGCATCAGCGTGACAAAGATTGTTCTTCGTCGCTTTGCAATTCTGTCTCCGGGGCCTGCTCGGTTTGCGCCTGCCGCTCTTTTTGCCATTTCTGGAACTCTTTAAAGGCTTCGCGGTACTGCGGGCTAAGCTGGGTGGCTTGCTTTTCATCCCGCTTTTTGGCAAACAAGCCATGCAAGAGTTTATACAGCATAAAAGAAATGCCGCCGTCCATAATCAAGGATGCAATCAGGTGCAGCTTATTGGAGCGCATACCTTCCTTCTTAACGGCCGTATATTGAAAGGCGGTGCCGTCCGGCATCTCCACTTCCTGGCCCTTACGGTATTTCTTTTTTTGTTCCGCAGTGAGCTTTATGCCATTGACTGCATCAGGCGCTATAATTTGTTCGGTATCGGTAATGACATATTCATTCGTCTCTTTATCGAATTCAATTAACACCTGTTTGGATTTACCTTCCTCATCGGTGATGAACTTTTCGACGTTAGCTACTTCGCCGCGCTCCAATTTTTCGGCCTCATCTTTGGTCAGATAGTTTGGCGCTTCAATATCACGGTAGATCGGGTGCAGCAGCAATTCTATTTTACCTTCCTCATTTTGGTGCAGCGACAGCTTGGTGTCCAGCTGCGCAATATGCAGGCCCTCGAACCGGAGGTTTTCCAGCCGGAGCATATCGGTCCGCCTGCCTTGCAGCAAGGCCTGCAGATCGTCGTCATCGAGCAATAGCTTGCCCCATTTGGCAAGGCCGATACTTTCCAGTTCCTCCATCGGGAGATCCTGTTCTTCAAAAATTCGTTTGTTCATGCTGTTAAAATATTAGCGGCTCATGGTATAATCAGTTTCTTCTTCTTCACCCAGCGATTCTTCCTCCGCTGTGGATTGCTCCATTTCCTGCGACTGTTCAAGCGGGTTATTTTTTGCGTGTAACAGCGCGCTATACAAGCCGTCCTTTGGTTTCAGGTTGAACTTGTCGCCGCTGGCATCCCGCACCTTTAAAACTTTGTTCTTCTGCTCGGACAACACGGTAAACTCGTTACCCTTATGGCGGATGACGTCGCCGGTTTCCAGTTTGTTGGGATTGCGCTGTGCGGATTGTTCGGTTTCAGATGGGGATTGCTCATGAGATTGCCCATTTTCAATTGCCTCGCTGGTTTCCGCCTGCTGCTCCACCTCCATTTTTTTTTCAAAAGCCATGACATGATCGACGATCTTTTGCGCGTCAGATGCAGCCTTAAACAACTCACCCGGTTCCTCTTTTAGCAGCACCGACCAGCTGTTCAGGTAGCCTACGTGTTCGTTCAGGTCATAGGGGAGGTTGAGTTCCTTGCTTAAAAACAAAGAAGCCAGGTTGGTACGCAGTTCCTCGCTAACCATTTCCCCGGCATGTAAGTCACCGTCACGGTTAAGCCCTTCGGTTTGGTAAGTCTTATGCGCAAGCTGGTGCAAAGCCTCGGCATAATATTGTTCCGGGCTGGCAAACTGTTCCTTTTCTGGGATAATAATCGCACCCAGGTCACGGTCATAATACATATCATCACCGCCATGCTCGATCACCGCCTTGCTGTTCTCCAGGATCAGCTGCGCACGTTCCGCTGGCGACAGCTCCATCGGTTCTTTTTCCCATTTGGGCATGTTGCGCATCTGCTCGCCGTTAAACATCCAGGCATCCACCTGTTTCGGTTCATCCAGCTTTACGCGCTCGGTGCGCTGCTTGCCGTTTTCCTTCAGCACCGGCTCGCCTTTTTCGTCCACCACTTTCTGGTACTCGAATTGGGTCATAAAATTGATCAGCGTTCCGGTCGCGCCTTTCATGACCGCCGTATGATTGCGGTTGGCCTGGTTGGACGTGCCCCAGCGGGGATCATCACGTTTTTGCATCAGCAACACCAGGGCCGACGGCCCGGCGTACTTATGGCCACTTTCGATGTTGAAAGGTAAATCCGAATTCAGGCTGTTGTTTGGGCGCTGGAATACAGATGTTCCGTTTTTGATGTCCATGATCATTCTGCCTGCGATCTGTTCGGACAGGGGTTTGTAGGTACTCATTGTTTGGTCTCCTTTTTATGTTGATTAAAATTTGTTAGCAGGGTTAAAAATTTGAGCGGGTCGATGGCTTTATGGCGGTAGCTGACCGCGAAGTGTAAATGCTCGCCGGTTACAGCGCCCGAAGCGCCACTAACGCCGACCGCATCACAGGCGTTTACTGAATCTCCGGCCAGCACAAAGACCTGTGAAAGGTGGCCGTAAAGCGTTTCAAAGCCGCCGTGGTTCAGCCGGAGATAAAAACCGAGCAAGGGGTCATAGGCTGCTGCGACTACCTTTCCGGCTAAAACCGCGAATACCGTATCGCTCCGCGCGCGCAGGTCAATGCCTTTGTGAAACTGATAACGTCCGGTCAAAGGATGCACCCTAAATCCATAGCCCGATGTCAGCCGCATGTGCCGCAAGGGCAAACAAACCAGGCAGCAGGCGAGTAAAACTTTTGTCATCGCGAATAATTTTGGTCAATGCTTTTAATGAACTGGTTTTGCAGCGTGTCGAGGCATAGTGGCCGGATAGCCGGGTTGTCCCGCGCCAGGTGCATTGCTGTCAGTTCTTTTCCCGGCGAACCGTAACGCAGGAAAAGGTCGATCTGCGTCAGCGGCTTGAGTTCGGCAAAGGGGGTTTCGTAAGCGATATCTGCTAAATTCTGGTGAATTTCCTCAGCGGGCAACAGCACCAATAATGCATCTGATGAATACAAAGCGACCTCTTTACCAAAGGCCACAAACACATCATCGTTCATCAGGTCGGCTTTACTAATCAAACCGACCTGGTTTTGCTTACCGGCAGGATCATAACTTAGCTGCGGATGTACCAACACAGGTGTCCCTTTTAAATCGTCCGTCATAAAAAATACTGATTATTGTCCGATGCCCCGGCTCATGCTGGCTTTGGGTATTAAAGTCGTGCCGGTCTTTTTCTTAAAGCCGGCCACGACACTTTCCACCTCCTTATTGATGCGCATAAAATTCTGCCGCAGTATCTCCTCTTTCTTGCCGCCGAAATCATAATAAACCGGCAGGTCGCGGTAAGCGGCTTCCTCGGCCTGTAGTTCCTTTTTGTCCAGGTTGACCTTACAGTTAATGGCCGAAGTTTCAAAACGCCCGGTATAGGTTTCCTGCACATCAGCAGCTATCAGCCCGACAATTTCGCCGGTATTGAGCGAAGCCATCTTACCGGCCGGTATGAGCGGCTCCAATTTTTCCTGTAACGAGGTGGAGGTTTTATTGCGATCAATGGACAGGCTTTCGCCGATTTGTTTATTCTTACCAAACAGGCGTTCCAGCCAGTCGAGGGTCTCCTTATTACGCACCGATCCTGCCAGCACATTGCCCACCACTGAAGTGATGGTTGCGGCAGTATCTTTACCGTAGTGTTGATTGAACTGTGGCAATTCCTGTAAGCCCATCAAAATGGCGACCTTATTCGACCTGGCTACGGCCAGCAAGTTTTCGATCTTATAGGTGTATAAAGTCGGTATTTCATCAATGATCAACGCGGACGGCAAATTACCCTTGCTGTTAATAAGCTTGGTCATGCGATTCATCACCACCGAGTAGCAGGCAGAATTGATGTTCTGTGTGTTCGGGTCATTGGCCAACACCACGATGCCCGGATGTTCCTTGCCTGATATTTTTAAGTTAAAATCATCGCCGGAGAACACCCAATACGTTTCCTTTGTCGCTAATCGAGAGATAAATATCTTCAGCGTACCGATCTGCCCTTCCAGTTGCGGGAACGCTTTCGCGGCATAAGCGCTGCGGAACGGTGACAATAAGGAAACCAGTTCCGGCTCTGAAAACAAGGTGTTGAATATATCCTCATAGGAATGGTTCAAAAAAGACAGCACATGCGGGAAGCTGGAATATTTACCACCCTCATGCTTGCTGAAAAAATAGATACAAGCCGCTAAGAAATTAATGGCCGACTGCGTAAAGAACTGGTCGCTGCCGCCTGATTTATCACCCTTTTTCATGGCTTCTACCAAACCTTCAGCACCTTCCGACGCGTCTGCCAGTGTCCGTAAAAAGTCTGCCCGCCAGGGGTTGGTACGACGGCTGCGCTCGACATTATTCAAATTAATGACATGAAAATCAAAAGCTTTGAGCTTGCCGGCTTGTTTGGCTTTCAGGTAATGATAATATGCGATCTTGCCCAGGTCAGGGTACTTATAATCATAAACCACCGCGCAAAATTCTTTGGCGATCAGCTGGCGGATAAAAGGGTTAACAATGCCAAATGACTTACCTGAACCCGGCGTACCAATCAATATGGTGCCGCGAAAGGGGTTGACAATGTTGATCCAGCCATCGCGCACTTTATTTTTATAATAAAACTGCATCGGAATGTTGACCGAATAAGGCGTTTCCACCGGCTTCACGGGCTGCATAAAGCTTTCCCCTTCCACGTTCCATACATCCTTACCCAGGCCGGAGCGGATCAGCTTGGAAATATTATCCATGCCAACGCTGACCATTATCGCACCTGCCAGCGAGCAGACCATGTAAAGCAGGTTGAACCAACTCGTATGATAAAAAGCCAATGCCGAATCCCGGCCCTGGTAAATGATACTGCCAAAAAACAACAGCAGGCCGATGGCCAGCGGGTAAACGATTTGCTTCTTCGGGTTAAGGTCCTGCTTCTTTTTAGCCAACGTGCCGATACTAACCAGGCAGATCAGCAGGAAAGTAAACAGCTTGCTGTAGATCAACTGCTGATAAATTGCGATGTGACTTAAACTGTCAATCGGTTTATTAAAAAAGCCCCAGAACGGGGCGTCCTTGTAGATAAAAATAACGGCTTCGAGCGCAATGGACAAATAAATGGCGCATTGCAGAAAGCCGTGCAGCTTATGCTGCTCGTGCGTTTCTTCCATAAAATGTTTGATTAAAATTTATCGTCCCATACCTTCAGCGGGGTATGATCCCGGCAGGTCAAAGGATTGCAGGCGGATGTTGCGCAGATTTTCAGAGTGGTCAAGTGTGTCGCTGATCACTTCATCAGCCGCAATCTCCTCTTCATCGGCTGGTACAGCCTTCATCTGCGTTTCCCTGATTTTGGCAGCGATCTCACCTTCCAGCCGGCGCAGCTCAACACGGAGTTCGGTAAGCTCGCTCTCTTTTTCAAAGGTTTTCTGGCTTAATTCCCGCAGGGTCGGGATTTCTTTTTCCAGTTCCGAGCGCTTCTTTTCGTAGGTGTCCCGCAGGCCGTTGACCTTGTCGATGGCATTCAGGAAATACCTGGCCGCCAGTTTTGGATTGTCGACGTTGGGATGGCCGCCACCGGATAGGTATTTGATCCCGCCAGGCCCTTCGGCAAACAGGTGGTTTTGCAACCGGTATTTAAACAGGTTGTCTTCCTCATATCCTTCCTTTTGCTGGCGTATGTAAAGATTAAAGCCATACAATATTCCGATCTGCTTTTCTTCCGGCTCATCTCTTTTCGGCTTCCAGCCACGGTAAAATTCGATGATCTTTTTACCCAACGCCTCCGAATCAGCCAGGTCATATCCGGTTAAGTTTACCGGGTTGAGCTTGCTGCCGTCTTTGGCAAATTTTAGTTCTTTTTGATACAAGGCCTGGTCTTTGAGCACGCCTGCCAACGTTTCCTTCACGCTTAGTAATTCCTTTTCGGCGTTTTCCAGGCTGTAGCGGTTACGCGCGACTTCTTTAAAGTGCGCTGACTTCCAGCCCTCCAGTTGTGCTACCTTCTTTTCTACTTTCGCCTTATCCAGAAGGGTCGTATCACCGGAAAGGATGGCAATATATTCCGAAAAGTTCATGCCGCTCTTTTCATCCAGCGCACCTTCATCCAATGTCCGGACGTTTAACTCACAGTTTTTCATCTGCGAAATAAAGGTCTGCTTGTTTTTGAGCAGGTTAAATTTGTAAGCATCCAATGACTGCTCTACGCCATAAATAAAGTTGAGTACTTTATTACCGTAATGCTGTTTGGCCAGCCAGTTGCCCTGGCGGGCACCGCGGCCATCGCGCTGCTCCAAATCGCTAGGGCGCCACGGCGTGTCGAAATGATGCATGGCCAGTACCCTTGCCTGGACGTTCAAACCGGTTCCGGCCTTTTCGGTGCTGCCCAATAACAATCTGATCTCGCCCGCATTCATTCTCCGGAACAACTCCGGTTTTTGCCGGTCGCTCCAGTCATGGATAAAAGTGATCTCGTGTTCAGGGATCTCAAAATCCCTGACCAGCTTTTCCTTCAGCGCATCATAAATGTTAAACACACCGGGTTTTGGCGTACCTATATCGCTGAATAAGATCTGCGTGCCTTTATGGACAGCACTCAGCTTATAAATTTCAGCGATCTTCCGGGCGGCGACGTTGACCTTGTTATCCGGGTGGTCTTCGTAATCAGGGTCGATGAGCCTCATATCCGCCGACATTTTTTTGGCATAATTGGTCGCGATCAGCATGCGCGCGTTATCTTCCTCGGCGGTTAATGGGGCACGGCCGATCAGGGTAGCATCGCCTGTTTCGGCAAATCTCATCAACCTGCCAATAAAATCCTGCTGATCCGGTGTAGGCTGGATATTCACCAGCGTTTCTTCCAGTTCCGGTTTGTCAAGGCTGATATGTTTGGCAGTTTTATAATCCGTAATTTCATTATAGAAAAGCGCCAGTTCGGGCACTTTAATAAAATGCCGGAAACGTTCTTTGGCTGTGATCTGGTTGGTGACCGAAAACTCAAAGTCGGTGGTCTTCTTGGCAAACACCGCCGCCCAGCCGTCAAAGTTGCCGATATGTTGCCGTTCCAACTCGTTAGGCCGCAGGTATTTGAAGATCAAATACATTTCGGTCAGACTGTTGGAGATCGGCGTACCTGATAAAAAAGTGACGCATAAGTCGGAATCAAACTTCTGCTGAAGCGTCCGCACCGCGAATAGCATGTTCAGCGCCTTCTGGCTGCCTTCCTGGTTACCCAAACCCGCAACGCGTGTATGCCTTGTGGTAAAAGTCAGGTTCTTGAATTTATGCGATTCATCCACAAAGAGGTGATCCACATTCATCTCCTGGAAGTCAATGCCGGTGTCTTTCTTCTTGTCGATTGCATCCAGTACCAGTTTCAGCTTGACTTCCAAATTCGTCTTGCGCAATTCCAGTCCTTTTAAAATGCTGCGTGATACTTCACCGCCCAATGACCGTAAGGTGTCCAAATCCCGGTCGATGTTGTCCAACTCGATCTCAAATATCTGCTGCTGGATCTCCGGCGATTGCGGTATCTTGCCAAACTGGTCATGCGTCAGAATGATGCAGTCCCAGTTGTTGTTTTTAATCTGGTGAAACAGCGCCTGCCGCTTGACCGGTGTAAAGTCATTTTCACCCGGCGCTAATATTTTCGCCTGTGGGTACGCCTTGCGGTAGGTATCGGTGATTTGGCCGACATTGGCTTTTAAAGCTAATATCATTGGCTTTTGCACAATACCCAGCCGTTTCATTTCCTGAGCGGCGATGATCATCGTCAGCGTTTTGCCCAAACCGACTTCGTGGTCGATCAATGCGCCCCGGTTTTGGATGATGCGCCAGGCGGCATCCTTCTGTGATTTATACAGGTCGGCTATCCCTAAGGCTTTCCGGTCTAAACCGGGGAAAGCCAGGTGGCTGCCGTCATACTGGCGCAGCACGTAACAATTAAAGGTTTTGTTATATAAATCTTCGAGGCGTTGTTTTTCCGCGTTCGGCAGGTCGCGCAGCCATTCTTCAAAGCGGCTGCGAATCGATTCGATCTTTTGATGGCCTAATTGGATAGCATCATTGTCCGGCAGCCGGATGGCGCTGTCACCTTTACCGATGGTATAGCTGAAGTAGGGGCTGGTATTTTCCAGCGCATGCTCGAAAAGCGCCGCGCCCTTCATTTTGATGCCTGACTTCGGCATGATCGCAAATTCCTCATCGGTCTTGGCATTGCCATGCCGGTAGTTCACCTTAAAGGAGTCCACCGAGGAAAAGAACTCTATGTTGGTTTCCAGGCTAAACAGGTCGCTGGCGAACTGCTCATAATACCGTATTGGTATCCAGCGTTCACCTAAGTTAAAGTCCAGCACTTCAAAAGGAATCTTCTCCGGCTGTACACGCCGGATGGCGGCGAGACTGCGGGCCAGTTGGATATCTTCTGGGTTTTCTATTGCAATTTGTTCGGCCTTTTCCAGCTTGGCAACGACATTGCCGGAGAGATAAGCATCAGTAGTTTCCCATTGCCTGCTTACCGGGTTTAGCAAAATGTTTCTGTCCAGCTTGCGCACCAGTTCATTTTCATCCAGCCCTG
>JABDBM010000046.1 GCA_013288685.1 Bacteroidota bacterium
ACCAACTCCAATCGGTTTGCGATATCCCGCTCAAAAACGATGTTTCGCTAAATACCGGGGCGCCAACTGAGTCGTTTTCACCCGGGCGCGGCCCCTGGTTAATTTGCAGGGTGTTGCGGTTGTACTGATATTGATAGCCGTAATAGTCAAAGTTTTTGTATACCTGGTATGAGTTGGAACTCATAAACATTTTTTTGCGGTAGTTATCCTCCGGAAACATATCGAGTTCAAATACATCAGCCAGCCCGTCATTGTTCATATCCTCAATATCCTGGCCCATTGAGTTGGTTGAAGTGTGCTTAAAATATTCTTTCGATCGGTCGGTGAACGTGCCGTCGTGGTTGTTTATATATAAAATGTTGTTCGAAATAAAATCATTGGTTACGTAAATATCCTTCCAGCCGTCGCGGTTTATATCAACAATGCTGGTGCCATGTCCGTACCCTTCAATTTTTATGCCTGCCTGTTTTGATACGTTATGAAATACCGGGTGTTTTAAAACCGGGTCCCAGTCGTTACGGTAAAGTTGGCCGGTGCTTGGTTTTGATCCATCAGTAACAATTGGCCTGAATGAGCTGGTGTTATCCGACGATTCGGCTTTATTAACGGTGAGGTACATATCCAAATCGCCATCGTTATCATAATCAAAAAACGAGGCCATGGTTGAATGTAATTTTATATCCAGGCCATATTCCTTGGCCATTTCTTTAAAAACAGGTACTCCGTTTTTATCGGGGCCCTGATTAATATACAATAAATTGCGGCGCTTTGCCGAATCGCTTAATAAAGTATTACAAACGTAAATGTCTGGTAATCCATCATTGTTTATATCAACAACGGCTACTCCCCTACCCCAGCCGCCAAGTCCGCCAACACCGGCTTCGGTAGTTACGTCTTCAAACTTCATGTTACCTTTATTCAGATATAAGCGATTGGGTACCGCATTGCCAACAAGGTATATATCCTGCAAGCCATCGTTATTAAAGTCACCTATACCTACTCCGCCACCATTATAAATATTAAGTTTGTCCAGTGGGTTGATAGAATCGTTTTCAACTATCTTATTATTAAAATTCACCCCCGAGTATGACGAGGGAACCAACTCAAATAATGTTGGTTTTTTTTTACAGGAAATAAATAAAAAAGGAACAAAACAGTATAACAGATACGGAAAAGCTTTCATTACAGCGAAAAATGATGGCTAAGTTATATAAAAAAAAAAGAGGTGGCGATAAAAATCACCACCTCTTTTTTCAATTAACGGGTTATTAATTATAACCAGGATTTTGTTTCAATTTACCACCTTCAAGGTCAATTTGGTGCAATGGAATTGGCCAAAGCTCATTTTTACCTGCAGTGAATGTATGTCCTTGCAATACAGGGTTTGTACCAAGGAAAGCAACGTTAGTTTTGATGTGTGCATTTAATATACCAGCCATGTAGCCTGAACCAGCAGGTCCGCCATAAAGGGCATCATAACGCTGAAGGTCGAAGAAACGATGTCCTTCCATACCAAACTCTAATTGTCTTTCGATGTAAACAGCCTGACGGGCAGCAGCCTGACCCAGTGTGGCAAAGCTTGGCGCGCCGGCAACACCGTATAAACCTACTTTGTAATTTGCAGCAGGTGTATTTGTAAAGCCTTTGCTTGGATCTGAATTATCAACAAATGTATGTACGAAACCAGCAGGGATAGCAGCACGCGCCCTG
This sequence comes from Bacteroidota bacterium, assembly GCA_013288685.1. Taxonomy (GTDB): domain Bacteria; phylum Bacteroidota; class Bacteroidia; order Sphingobacteriales; family Sphingobacteriaceae; genus Mucilaginibacter. The sequence continues at coordinate 1,711 of JABDBM010000046.1, forward strand.
ATCATGTTTACATCAGCTTGTGCAGCCGGTAAATCGTTAGCTTCAACTTCGCACTCTGCACGCCATAAAATAACGTCAGCAAAACGAATCAGGTTATAGTTATCAGCAGTACCCTGGCTTGCAGCCCAACCACCAAAGTTATCGGTAGTTGAAGATTGTTGCGAATGATAGAATGCATTTTTGATAGGGTTGTATGGAGTGATATCACCACGTGACCATTGTTCGCCACCACATAATGCCCAATCAAGGTAAGGAATACCGTAACGACCTAAAGTCCAGTCGATACGTGAATCCAATGCATCTGAAGGAGGAGTAAATGGAGTACCACCAGCAACACCACCTAATGTATAGGCACCGGCTTTGTTTAAAGCGTAGCCATGGTCATTAGGTAAGTTGGTATCGTTGTAAACAAATCCACCAGGAGTAATGGTACTTGCCTGGAACATTGGTAAACCATTGGCATCAACTTTAAAAGCATTAGCTAACGACAGTGATGGCTGGTAGAAACCGCAGCATCCTGTGTAAGTACCTGCAGGGAAGTTTAAAACAGCACCGGCGTTATCATTTTGACCGCCAGAACCGTCACCTACAGTCATTTGAACTGCAAATACCGACTCAGGACCATTTTTTGTAGCTGCATTGAAGTTATCTTCATAATGAGCAGCTAACGCATATTTCAACCCGTTTGAAGTTTCACCATTGTTAATTAAATCATCAAGCAACGGTTTTGCAGTTGTGTACTGATGATCATACATGTAGCATTTTGCTAAAAGCGCTTCGGCTGCATAGTAGTTTGCACGACCAACGTTAGGCTGTGTTTTTGGCAATACAGTCATTGCGGCTTTAAGGTCGGCTTCAATTTTATCCCAAATCGGGCCTGGATTACCTACGTTAAAGTTACCGGCTGCATAAGTTACAGTTTCGTCAACATAAGGTACGCTTCTCCACATTTTTGCCAATTCGAAATGATAAACGGAACGCAAAAACTTTGCTTCGGCAACTACCTCGGCTCCATAAGCTGTTGATAATGAACCATCTTTTACCAATGGAATTTCTCTGATAGCATCGTTGGCGCGTTGGATACCATTGTAACAGGCAGCCCATTTTTCGCTCAAAAACTCATTTGCTGGGTCTACTGAGTGGTTTTCAAGCGGTGCAGCAGTTGGCTGGTCAGTTGTGTTTGAGCCTTTGTAAGCATCATCCGAAGCGATACCACCATAAACCCAGTTATCAATTGATGATTCCCACTCAGTACCGCCAGTGTTGGTATAACCATCCAGCATAGCATAAGCTCCGATGAGCAGACCGTCGACACCGGCCTTAGAGGCAAGCGTTGCCGATTGCAGCACGCCTACCGGCTCCTTGTTCAGCAGTTTCTTACATGAATACGTTAATGTAAGAACAACCAGCGAACCTAGGGCGATGAATTTACTATAAGATTTTTTCATAACTCTAATATTTTTTATTTATTTATTAAAATGTTAAATTAACACCTATGATATATTGTCTTTGGTTGTTAGGATACGCACCATAATCAATACCGAAGGCAGCACTTTGTCTGGCAGAACCCAAACCACCTTGATTAGATAATGACGGCACCAATTCCGGATCTAAACCACTGTATTTAGTTATGGTAAATAAGTTGGTAGCCTGTGCATAAATGTGAACTTTGTCCAATCCTATTCTTTTTAACACAGTTGGATCAAAAGTATAACCAAACTGTAATACACGGCATTTCAAGAACGATCCGCTTTCGATATAGTAAGAACTAACTGTACTTGAACCCATAGCCTGAGAGAACGACGCAGCTGGTAAAGTAGCTGATGGGTTTGTTACCACACCGCCCTGAACTATTGCAGCTTTGTTGTACAGGTCTAAGCTTTTACCACCCTGGAATGTACTGTAGAAATCGGTCCAGTATTTTACATAGTTGAAATCCTGGTTACCGTATGAACCGTATAACACCATGCTGAAATCCCATCTTTTGTAATTTGCATTCAAGTTAACACCGTATGTAAAATCAGGGTTCGGATTGCCGAGCCAGGTACGGTCATTTGAAGTGATTTTTTTGTCGCCATCAGTATCTTTGTAAATAAATGCACCCGGCGCTGCACCAGAGTAGCCTGGCAGGCTCGAAACCTGTGAAGCGTTTTGATAGATACCAGCTGTTTGGAATCCAAAAAATGCTCCGATTGGGTGGCCAACCTGATCGCGTACGATATCAAGGTCACGTGAACCGCCCGTGTCGAAGAAGTTTGAACTTCCGCTTTCTTTAAGAATTAAGCTGTTGTAAGTGGTAATGTTTGCACCAATGCTGTAAGAGAAATCTTTGTTTGCTCTTCCATGATAAGTAGCCGAAATGTCCCAGCCTTTGTTTTGCACATCACCAATATTTACTGTTGGTGGGTTAGCGCCGCCAACAGTACTTGGTAAATCCTGAGGGAATAACAAACCACTTACTGCCTTTTTGTACCAGTCAACCGTGATATCCAAGTGATTGAACAAACTTGCATCAAAACCTATATCAGTAATTTTATCAGTTTCCCAGGTAACATTAGGGTTACCAATTTGATCGTTGTAAAAACCTTGCTGAATGGAACTTAAACCTCCGTTAATACCGTAGTAAGAAGCACCCTGATTTGATTTAAATGTTGAGTAAGCATTAGTTCCGCCGATATTACCGTTGTTACCAGCCTCGCCATAGCTACCGCGCAATTTAAGATCATTAATCCAGCTAACACCTTTCAGGAAATCTTCCTGAGAAATGCGCCATGCCAATGATGCAGATGGGAAGGTGGCCCACTGGTGGCCAGGATAAAAGATAGAGAAACCGTCGCGGCGTATAGTTGCTGCTAAGATGTAACGGTCGTTGTAAGTATAATCGGCCCGGCCAAAAAATGATAAAGTAGAAGTTGGCTGATCAATTGTACTGCTTGGTGGATTAACCGCTGTTGCAGCACCGATAGTTACATAGTTAGGGTCAAGCGAAAAATACCCCTGGTTAGTGGCATCTAAATTACGGCCCTGGAAAGCTTTTTGCTCATAACCGGCTAAAACCTGTATGTTATGCTTGCCAAAAGTTTCTTTATAAGTAATGGTGTTGGTCCAGTTATAGTTGCTATTGAATTGCTCATGTTCGCCCGCAGTGTTAGCACCGCCATGCGCTTCATAAGATGAATAATCAATATAACCTATGTTCCAGTAATACTGATTGTATAACTGCCCGCCAAAGCTGGTGCGTGCAGTAAAATACTTGGCTATGTCAGCTTCAGCAAAAACGTTTCCTTGTACATATACAAAATGCGCATTATTTGTTGCCTGGTTAAGCTGGCTGGCATAAGGGCTGCTACCGTTACCAAGTGGCTCACCACCCGAAACATCGTAAGTACCACCATAGTTACCACCAACGTCTCTCAACGGAATGATAGGCATCATACGGTAAGTGCCTGAAATGGTACCACCTTCTTGTTGTTGGGTGCCATTATAGCCACCGTTGTTTTCTTTGTAAGTAACAAAACCATTTTCGCCAAAACGAACGTGATTGTTAAGTGTGCTAAAAGTACTGTTTAAACGGGCTTGATACCTTTTTTCGTAAGTTTCGACTAAAGTACCTTGTTGATTTACATAGTTTAACGCAAATAAGAAAGTGCTCTTGTCGCTACCGCCGCTTGCAGTAATGGTATGCTGCTGCTCAGGAGCTGCTCTGAAAATAGAGTGAAACCAATCGGTACCTGCGCCTGTTGCAAATTTTTGAATCAGGAAGTCGTTACCGTGGTTACTTGCATCAAACTTGTAGTATTGTAATATACCAGGATCGCTTGTAACACCAGCAGTACCAAAAGTACCAGCTGCAGTACCACCATGATAACCGTAGGTAGGGATAGTACCAGGGCCGCCCGGATACAGTTTTTCTGTAGCTAAATCGCCGGCGGTAAATGCTAACTGTGATTGTTGCTCAGGGTTCATCAAGTTCCATACGTTGCCGCCTTTAGGTTCTTGTGTACCATAGTAACCATCATAGTTAATAGTGGTTTTGCCTGCTTTACCTTTTTTAGTAGTAACAACAATTACACCGTTACCACCCGAAATACCGTAAATAGCTGCAGCGCCTGCATCTTTCAATACGCTAATGCTTTCGATATCGGAAGGGTTAACCAACGACATATCGCCGGTTTGAACACCATCAATAACGTAAAGCGGAGTGGTGTTACCAAAGTTTGCAATACCACGAATAAATACTGTACTTGCTGCACCCGGTGCGCCCGAGTTAATTACAGTAACACCAGAAGCCTGTCCCTGCAATAATTGCTCAGAACTGGTGGTAGGTATTTTTTTGGCATCAGTTACATTCACTGTAGCTATGGCACCCGAGATGTCCTTTTTAAGCTGAGTTGTGTAACCTGTAACAACAACCTCGGTTAAGGTGCTGCTGGTTTGTGCCAGGGTTATGGTTAAAAACGCGCCGCTTTTAACCGCAACTTCCTGCTGTTGGTAACCAATGTAACTTACTACGAGCACATTGCCAACGTTTACCGACAAGGTAAAATTACCGTTAACATCAGTTACAGCGCCCGTGTTGGTACCTTTGATCCTTACGGATGCACCTACTACAGCCAGTTTGTCATCGGCGCCGATGACCTTGCCTGTGAGGTTAAGGTGTTGTGTTTGGGCTGTAACTACCAATGAAGAAACAATGCAGCATAACAGCAGGCATAACGTTCTTCCCTTTAGGAGTAAACTTTTAAACATGAGATTGAGATTTAGTTGATTAATTTATTTGATTTAAACTTGTTAGTTACGATGTAAGGTGGGCTGCTATAAGCCGGGACTAAAAAAGAGAGAGTACCGCTCTGACAAAACGGACCCGTATTTAAATGCTGAAAAAGAAAAAAATGTAAAAGTTTTATCATGTAATTACATTAATAAATTCAAAAAACTTATCGTTACCTCTTTTTCCCGCCGGCCAAAAACCCGGGATTTTCAATTCAAAATGTTATAATAATATCAGGTTATCTGTAATTCCTTGCTGACACAAAAAATCTTATTGGCGTTGATACTAATGTAAATAGAGTGTATTGTTTACACAAGTGCGTTTATAAGAATTGTAAAATAATTATTAAAATTAGTTAAGAAGTACGAAGAATAATACTATATGATATTAATATTAATAAATTGTCAATTAAATAACCATAGCGTTAAAAAAAATGCAATGTAATATTGTTGCTATATTTGGATATATTCCTCAAAAAAACAGGTTCGGCTCCGAACAGGCACTAAAAATGACATTGATGCCCTTACTTTTTAAAAATAATACCCCTTTGCCTATCCTTTTTGAACCCCCAATTTGCATGGTTAATAATTCACCACAAAGCATTAAAATACTTTTTAAAGGCGCAAAAAGTGCTTAATATTAACTGTTTGGGTTACATTTATTAATAAAAACAAAAATATTTTTCCGGGAACGTTCCCGGAAATTGGACGAAAAAAATCGGCTAATTTTCACTTTCGCCGATTTTTTTCGATAGAAATTTAACACTTTTTCTACTTGTTCCACTCAACCGCCGCCGAACGCGTATCGGCCGAGCTGGCGCCTATCTGAACAACAAATTGGCCCGGTTCCCAATCATATTTTAACTGGTTATTATAAAATTTAAGATCTTTTGTGGTGATAGTAAATACTACCGATTTTTTCTCGCCCGGCTGCAAGCTTATTTTTTGAAAGCCCTTTAATTCTTTTACCGACCGGCTTATACTTGCTACCGGATCACTGATATACAATTGCACAACCTCTTCGCCTGCATAATTACCAGTATTGGTAACGGTTACTGTTGCTGTAAGTGTTTCGTTGCCCTTTAGTCTGGCTTTATTGAGTTTAACCTCGCCATAGTTAAAGGTGGTATAACTTAAACCATAACCAAACGAATACAAAGGATCATTGGAAATATCCAGGTAATCCGACTTAAACTTGGCGTTGTCGCCCACATTAAAAGGCCTGCCTGTATTTTTGTGGTTGTAATATATAGGTATCTGCCCAACGCTACGCGGAAATGTCGCGGTTATACGGCCGGCCGGGTTATAATTGCCAAACAGCACATCGGCAATGGCGTTGCCGGCTTCGGTACCCGGCGCCCAGGCATCCAAAATAGCGCTGGCGTGTTCATCTTCCCAGGTTAGCGTTAGCGGCCTGCCATTAAACAACACAATAACCAATGGTTTACCGGTTTTGGCCAGAGCTTTCAATAAATCGCGCTGGCTTTCGGGAATACTGATATCCGAACGGCTTGATGACTCGCCCGACATATTTGCCGATTCACCTACAACGGCAACCACCACATCAGCTTTTTTTGCTGTCTCAACAGCTTCATCAATCATTTGCTGAGCCGGGCGGCCATCCTTAACTTGCTTCATGCCGAAAAAATAAGAACGCGCACTCAACAACGAATCATCGGTAATATCCGATCCCCTGGCATATAATACATTTACATCATTACCAACCACATTTTTTATGCCTTGCCGTACACTTACCGATTTGTTGGGATCGCCGGCTATTACCCAGGTGCCTAACATTTCCGAATGATTATCGGCCAGCGGTCCTATCAAAGCAATAGTACCCGATTTTTTAAGCGGCAGCGTTTGCGCCTTATTTTTTAGCAGCACAAACGAATGTTCGGCAATTTTACGGGCAAATTTGCGGTTATCATCACTTAATACATCCAACTTTTCCCTTGCAGGATCAATAGACTTATACGGGTTATCAAATAAACCCAGTTTGTATTTTGCTTCCAGCACTCGGCGGCAAGCAAGGTCAATTTCGGATTGGCTAACTTTTCCTTCTTTTAATGATTTTTTTAGGGTTGATAAAAAGCCCTCGCCTACCATATCCATATCCAGACCCGCTTTTAGCGCAAGGGCCGATACAGTTTGCAAATCGCCAAGACCATGATTGGTTAATTCGTTTACAGCTGTGTAGTCCGAAACTACAAAGCCATTAAAACCCCACTGCTTACGCAACACATCAGTCAGCAGCCACTGGTTAGCAGTTGCAGGTACACCATTTATAGTGTTGAACGAACTCATAAAACTTCCCGCACCGGCATCAACGGCAGCCTTGTAAGGCGGCAGGTAATCCTGGTACATTTTTATCAGGCTCATATCAACGGTATTATATTCGCGGCCAGCTTCTGCCCCGCCATATAAGGCAAAATGTTTAACACAGGCCATTACTGCATCGCTGTTTTTCATACTGCTGCCCTGGTAACCGCGTACCATTGCCTTAGCTACTTGCGAACCATACCATGGATCTTCGCCCGATCCTTCGGATATTCTTCCCCAGCGCGGATCACGCGCAATATCAACCATCGGCGAAAACACCCAGTTCAGCCCTTCGGCGGTAGCTTCTTTTGCAGCTGTGTGTGCCGACTGTTCAATTAAATCCAGGTCCCAGGTTGCCGAAATTCCCAATGGTATCGGAAAAATAGTTTCGTGCCCATGTATAACATCCAGCCCAAAAATTAACGGAATGTGCAGGCGTGAGTTTTTTACGGCTATATCCTGCGCTTTACCTACCTTTTCGGCGCCATACAAACCAAAAATTCCACCTATCTCGCCTTTTTTAATCGCCGCCTCAACACCGTTATTTACAACCGCGCCTGTAGTGGCGCGGCCGCTGGTCACCAAATTAAGCTGGCCTATCTTTTCGTCCAATGTCATTTTGCCCATCAGCGTGTTAACAAAGGCATTCATTTTGGCATCGCCGCTTTTCACCTGTGCCTGTGCCACGCAGCAGCTAAACGCAAAAACTGCTGGTAAAATGGCTTTTAGGCTACGCATTGCTGAATGATGTTTTATCATAATTTAAAATAGATTTATTGAATAATGGAATAATTAAAATTGATGTACAATAATTGACGATGATATTAAAAGGCAATAATGAAACAGTAAATGTTTAATTGGTATTACAGCTTACAAAGATATGCAGTGTAGTTTTGACACAATTGTAAGGTTATAATTTAATTAATCAAAGATTTTTTGTAGAATAGCGCAAATGTTAACCAAAAAAGAACTTAAGGCATACAGCGCCGACGCCCGCGAGAACTACTTACCCCACATTTCGATAGATTGCGTGGTATTTGGCTTTCATGAAGGGGTGATGAAAGTTTTAATCCTGAAAATGAAGGACGAGGCTGCCTGGTACCTGCCTGGCGGTTTTATGCGCAAAACGGAGCCTATTGAAATGGCAGCCAACCGCATCCTGAAAGAACGGACCGGCCTTGATGATATATTTTTACAGCAGTTTCATGTTTTTGGCGACCCCGAGCGCTCAAAAGAACATTTTGAAATGTATAAGGACATGTTGCCGGCGGCCCAAAATTGGTTTGCAAACCGCTTTTTAACCATTGGTTATTATGCGCTGGTTGATTTTAGCCATGTTAACCCCACTCCAGACGAACTTTCAGAAACTTGTTTTTGGTGCGATATTGAGGAAATACCAGACTTAAAACTCGACCATTCACTTATCCTGAAAACTGCCCTCGATACGCTGCGTTTGCACCTCAGCTATCAGCCTATCGGCTACAACTTAATGCCTAAACAGTTTACGATGCCCGAATTGCAAAAGCTGTACGAAACTATTTTAGACAAAAAACTGGACCGCAGGAACTTTCAGCGCCGCATGTTAGGGTTTGGCATATTTAATAAATCAGACGAACCGCGCAAAGGCGGCGCACACAAGGCACCTTTTCTTTATTCGTTTGATACCGAAAATTATAAGGCGGCATTGATTGAAGGTTTTAAAGGAGGATGGTGAGGGATTTGAGGAAGTCCGAAAGTCCGAAAAGTCGGAAAGAAGGAGTATATTAAATAAAGTATTGCAAATACAAACAAATTGACGTTCCTAAACTTCATGTTGAAAACACTTAGCCGCTACAAATGACTAAATTTCGTAAACTGATCTTCCTGCTTGTATTAACCGGAAGCATCAATGCATTTGCTCAAACTACTTTGCCGGTGCCTGTAAATTTGCAAGCCACTTATACTAAGGGTACGCGCACCCTTAGCGGGGCAGCAGGCAAAAACTATTGGCAAAACAGTGCCAGTTATACTATCAAGGTTAATTTCGATCCGCAAAGCCGAAACCTTAACGGTACGGTGGCTATTGATTATACAAACAACAGCCCCAATCCGCTTACGCAAATAAATTTTAAATTGTATCCTAATCTTTTTAAAAACGGGTCTGTACGCGACATGCCGGTAAAACCAGAAGATATTACCGATGGCGTACACATACAACAGCTAAGTGTCAACCATCAAAATCAGGATGCCTCGCAATGGCAGATTGACGGTACCGAAATGACAGTAAAGGTTCCCCTTGTAGGCCCGAAGCAAAGTATACATTTTGATATCACCTATTCATACACCCTCAACAAAACGTCGCACATTCGCACGGGGCAGGTAGATACAGGCGCATTCTTTATTGCTTATTTCTTCCCACGGATTGCGGTTTACGATGATATAGATGGTTGGAATCAGCACCATTATACCGGCACACAGGAGTTTTATAACGATTTTTGCCATTTTAATGCCGAAATAACCGTACCTGGCAACTATGAAGTGTGGGCCACCGGCAATCTCAAAAATGCCGCCGAAGTATACCAGGATAAAATTGTTAAACGCCTGACCGATGCATCACTTAGCGACAAAATAACCGACATCATCAACCCGGGCGATCTTAAAGCCGGAGACATCACCCAAAATAAAACCGCCAACACCTGGAAATTTGAAGCCGACAGCGTTACAGACCTCGCCTTCGCAACCAGCAACCATTACATTTGGAAATCGACCAGCCTGGTGGTTGATGCCACTACCGGCCGCCGTACACGGGTGGATGCTGTGTTTAACCCGGCCCACAAGGATTATTTTGAAGTGATTAACTACGCTCGTAAAACCGTGGAGGCAATGAGCTATCAGTTCCCAAAATGGCCCTACCCCTATCCGCATGAAACGGTGTTCGACGGGCTCGACCAGATGGAATACCCCATGATGGTGAACGATAACCCCGAAGAAAAAGCCGAAGACGGCATTGAACTAACCGATCATGAAATATTCCATTCCATGTTCCCTTTTTACATGGGTGTTAACGAAACCAAATACGCCTGGATGGATGAAGGCTGGGCAACCATCGGCGAATGGGTAATCAGCCCCATCATCGATCCCGAAATTACCGACTATTATGCCATCAGCACCTACGAAAGTGTAGCCGGCAAAGAAGACGATTTACCTATCACCACCCTAAGCACCCAGACAGATGGCGTAACTTACATGATAAACTCGTACCCAAAACCCGCTCTCGGCTACCTTTACGCCCGCGATATGCTGGGCAATGATCTTTTCATTAAAGCCCTGCACAATTACATAGCCCAATGGCACGGCAAGCATCCCATGCCACTCGACTTTTTCAATTGTATGAACACCGCATCGGGGGTAAACCTTAACTGGTTTTGGAAAAGCTGGTTTTTTGATCAGGGTGTACCCGATCAGGCCATCAGCAATGTAACGTTCGTTAAAAACCAATATACCATAACCGTTGCCAACATAGGCACAAAACCTGTTCCGGTTGATTTAACGGTATATTATAACGATGGCAGCACTCAGCAAATTCACCATAGCATAGCCGCCTGGCAGGATGGCAATAAAACATTTGTTACGCATCTGGCTGCCAAAAGGCCCATCCAAAAAATTGTTTTGGGTAACGGATACGATGCTGATGTGAATAAAGCTAATAATGTATGGGTAGCAAAGTAAGTCTTAAGTCGAGAGCCTTGAGTCTTAAGTCAAAAAAAGAAAAATCCGGCTTAAGACTTTCGACTCAAGACTTGCGACTTAAAACTATCCGTTCGAATGCAAAGCCATCCCATTCCCCTCGCTGTCGATAAAATTGGCCATATAACCAATATCATCGCTGATCTTCATTTTGGGCATAGTCACCTTACCTCCGGCCGCCTCAACTTTGCCTAATGCAATGTCCAGGTCGGGGTTGCCATTCAGGTAAATTTTTGCACCATCGGCGCTGGGTTTGTGGTAAGGGCCCTCAACCAGGCCGCCGCCAACTTTGCCGCCCATCATGTCGTACGGAAAAAAAGCCATTTTCATGCCCATCATTTCGGTTTCTTCCATGGTGATAGAAAAAACTTCCTCATAAAATTTCTTAGCTCTGGCAATATCACTTACGGATATTTCAAACCAGTTTAATGCATTTGCTGATGCGTCCATAGTTTTTTAGTTTTTAATTTCATACCAAACCTACTGCAATTTACAACCGCCCATAGCGTGTGAATACGACAACCTTAGGGGTTGATTGCGACAATACTTTATCGTAGGTTTGAATGATAATTAGCACATTATGAAGCATGTTTCCATTTTAGTTCCGCAGGGGCCCTGCATACTAAGCAGTGTGATAGGCGCCTACAAAGTATTTACCACCGTAAACAATACGCTGATAAACCAGGGTAAAAAGCCCGCATTTAAAGTACTTCTGGTAGGCCTCAGTACCGAGACGCCATTATACGACGGCCTGTTTGTAGTACGTCCCGAAGTGCTGCTGCACGAGGTGCCCAAAACCGACCTGATTGTTGTGCCCGCCCTGCAAGGGGACATGCCCACCAGCCTGCGGATGAACGCCGCCTACATCCCCTGGATAACCGAACAATACAAACTGGGTGCCGAAGTAGCCAGCCTGTGTACCGGCGCATTTTTGCTGGCCTCAACCGGCTTGTTGCGCGGTCGCAAGTGCTCCACCCATTGGATGGCTGCCGATGCTTTTCGCCAGGCCTTCCCCGATGTGCGCCTGCAACCCGAAAAAGTAATGACCGACGAAATGGGTATGTACAGCAGCGGCGGCGCTTACTCGTTCCTTAACCTGATGATATACCTGGTAGAAAAATTTTGTGGACGCGAGATGGCTGTGTACTGCTCCAAACTGCTCGAAATTGAGATTGAGCGCAAAAGCCAGTCGCCGTTTGCCATTTTTATTGGGCAGAAGGACCACGAGGACGAATCCATCAAAAAGGCCCAGGTGTATATGGAAAACAACGTAAGCAGCAAGGTATCGGTTGATCAGTTATCCGAGATGTTTGCGATCAGTCGCCGCAACTTTGAGCGCCGGTTTAAAAAAGCCACCTCCAACACCCCGGTTGAATACCTTCAGCGCGTAAAAATAGAGGCCGCCAAAAAGAGCCTCGAATCGAGCCGGGAAAATATCAATGAAGTGATGTACGCTGTGGGTTACTCCGACAGTAAAGCCTTCCGCACCATGTTTAAAAAAATAACCGGGTTATCGCCGGTAAGCTACCGCAATAAGTATAACCGGGAAATGGCAGTTGGGGGGATGAAGGCGGGAGTCGCAAGTCTTTAGTCGGGGGTGCGAAAGTTGGGAATTTGACGTGGAAATTGGAGGTATACACGCCGTGTTCCACTTTTACACACACGGAACACGTTGAAATATAGTTAAATAATTAATAATCAAATAATTAACTTTTAATCATTAATTAATATTTGTCAATACACTGACAATCAAGTGTTCCAAAAATGCTATTTTCATGAAAAAACCCTAAATCCGGCTTATATTGATGCCTTTATTATTAAAATTGTTCCACTTTGAAGGAAAATGTACCGCAATGTTATTAAATAGTTTAAAATCAAATAATTAACAATTTAACCAATGGTTAATATTATATAACTCGCTAACAATCAAGCGCTACAACAACCTATATCACACCGCTGTCCGAAGTTTCCAACTTCGGATACGATAAGCCTGTAGTTTGCAACTACAGGAAAGAAACATACGAACAATTTGCAAAACAACACCAATTTCTTATTTTTACTTCAACCTTAATCAACAAATATGGCGCGCAAAGGCTATGTCATTCACAATCAGCAAGCAGTTCATTATTTAACTTTCACCGTAGTCGGATGGATCGACATTTTCACCCGTCAATCCTACCGGGATATCATGATCGAGTCCCTCAAATATTGTCAGCGGGAAAAAGGACTGCATTTGCATGCCTTTGTCATTATGTCCAATCATGTACACCTCATCGTTTCCATAGATGAAGGTTTTACCCTGAGTGGTTTTATACGCGATTGTAAGAAATTTACCTCGAAAAAAATCATTTCCGAAATTGAAAACAGCGGCGTGGAAAGTCGCCGCCAATGGATACTGCACCAGTTTAAATACTATGCCTCGCTGCATACCCGCAACGAAACCTACCAGCTTTGGGAGCAGGATAATCACCCAATTGAACTCGTCACCCCCGCGTTTACCCAGCAAAAAATAGATTACATTCACCAAAACCCGGTAACCGCAGGCCTGGTTTATCGCGCCGAAGATTATATTTATTCGAGCGCCTCCAATTATGCGGATTTGGATCAGATTATTGAGGTGGATTGTTTGTTTTACCTGTAGTTATAAACTACAGGCTTATTGTATCCGAAGTTGGAAACTTCGGACAACTCGTATTTCGGACGGCGGGAAAAATTACAATATATTTAAATCAAATTTCACAACATGAATCTCAATCAGATAAGGTATATTTTAAAGTATGTTTTTCGGCTCCCAAGGGAAATTTCGATCTTACTTGGTGGAATAAACCAGCCCGGTTCAGCAATGGTCGTGTTACATCTTGATACAATGTGGAAAAAACTGTCAACCGTCGAAAAAATGCGAAGTCTTTTCAAACTACGCTGGTTTCCATCAGATAAGATCATTGAAGACAAAGCTAAGGAAATCTTCCTAACCAACTTTTTTGGTTTACCGGAAGATTTTGCAAGCGAGCTTTACATTCTTACAGCTTGGCTTCATACTAAAACCTGGTCTTATGACAGACTAATCGAGGCTGACCATAATAAATTCGTCGCAATAGCCAATGTGTCTATTATCAACAACCTACGACATACGCGTGTAACTTCAAACTATCTTCATCTACGCTTATTTGAAAAAGTGCCTAAAATATGCCTTCTGATTTCCGCGATGGTTGCCAAGATCCCGGTTTTCTCGATTCAATTTTGCTTGGAATTGAATATTCCTTATGCCTTCCAATCCATCAGGGCATCGGAACATCCGAATGCAGACAAATTGATAGCGTATTTGTACGAAATCTTAAATATTCAACAGAAAATTGCTTCGTCCTTTCATGAGCTGGTCCAGCACATGGACAAGAGCGGTCATAAAAGTGAAGAAACAACACTGATGAGCGCTGAAGTGGACGCGCTGAAAGAAATCAGCGTCATCGTTATGGAATTAAAAGCGACTATCGAAAAAAGCGTCGTTCTTTTGGGATTAACATATGAGATCAACGACCTGGAAAGCAGAAAAACCCATAAGCAAAAGCTTTCAGCCCTGGCGCGTTTCGTACCACAAAAGTCCAAAGATCAATTCTATTATGCATTTATTGATGACATGATCAGTTCCGAACACTTGGCGGAATTGAATAACTACCGTTCTGGACTATTCCACAAGTTAGGGGTTGCGAAATTACAACCCCATTCATTCGTCGCAAAAAAGTCTGACGAAACGTCGTTGGTTGAAACCTTTATGTTTTTAATCGACCAGCATGCTAAAAACACGGCCACCCTGATCTGTATACTTGCACTATTAACCGACGATCTTGTTAATCGAAAACTACCCGAAGTAGCCTTTTGGGAGTACATAGATATACTTCACGGGAACTATTCACTAAAGCTAAAAAGATCAGGTGAACCACTTGATCCCAATGTTCAACGAAATTTGTATGGCTGTATTCCCTACGAAAAAAAAGGGTAATGTATTCCTAACATTCATTTTGACCGACACAAGCGTTAAATTTACTCCATCACCACACAGCCCGCAATTAAATCATTTATTATTATTTGTTTCCTGTGACACAGACTACAAGCTTATCGTAATCAAAGTTGAACATTTTCGACATCAGTTGTTTTTTTAGCATCAATGAGCACAATTCGTCTGCAAAACATATTATTATTCAGGTGCTTGATTTATTATATTTGAAATCCGACCAAACGAGTTATTATGACCCATTTTTATGTAGACGACAGTGTTCACGACCAAGCAGGTTTTATTCTTGGAGCATGTATTTGCACAAAAATAGATATAGAACAAGCCGTAACAGACATTATAACCTGGCATGGTTTTGACCCTTCTGTATTTGAATTTAAAAGCAGTACTAATTATTCCAAAGAGCCAGCCAAAGCTGAAGTAAGGTCTTCAATGAAAGAACTAATGTATAAGCACGCTAAATTGGGTGTCGTGATTGTTCCCAGAGGCCGTAGAAGAGAATTTGGAGAGGAATGTCTTAAAGCGGTAAAACAATTTATTGATCAAAATACCACACTCACAGCGCCTTTTGGAGTCCATTTCGACCAGGGAATGTTTCCGTCTATTGACAATGCAATGGAGATTGTAAAAAAAATGAATTTTGAAAATTGCGAATTTGCTTTTGAGGTAGATTCTAAAAATACCCGTGGAATACAACTAGCTGATTTAGCCGCGCATATCGCAGCAATACATCTCAAAGATAAAATGGGGTTAATTGATAAAATGGTAAAAGCGAGGGAAAATTCCGGATATGCTAGTGATCTTGAAATTAATCTCGGTTTTGAGATGTGGGCAACTCTTCGATACTCATTCTTCAGTAAGAATAATAAAAAGTCTGTTGTGAGTACAGTTCACGACCCTGTCTTTGACGTAGAACCATATGGGCTTTATATTTCTACTTATTGCGATCAAGAATTGATCAAAAGCGCAAAAGCGGCCTTTTCAACTGTCTATCTTGGTTGCATTCATTGATGTATCGTCTATGTCTTTGGCCAAGTCCCCCGCGCTGTCCGAAGTTTCCAACTTCGGACCACTAAGCCTGTAGTTTGCAAAACAGCAACAACCAAATTTATTCCACCACCAAACGGCCCGCAATTAAATCATCACTAATATTTGCTTCAGCCTCCTGTAGTCACAGACTACAGGCTTATCGTATCCGAAGTTGAAAACTTCGGACAGCAGCGCTTCGGACAGCGGCTCGATGTGCAAACTCACAATTCCAAAAATCAACAATCATCACCCCGTCGGCAATAAATCAGGTGCCTTATAATACAAGGAATCCACCAAATATTCAAAGTGTTTTTGAAAGTAAAAATCATATCCATTACTTCCCTCCGGGATAACATTGGGCGTACGGTGATAAACTTCTAAAATCCGGGGCACTTTTAAACCTTCGGCGACGGAAAAAGGAAACGACTGGTTGCCGATGAATAATTTGCTGCCGGCAATAATTTGGGCCATTTCCAAAAAATCGTCTACCTGCTGCCAACGCAGACAGGGGATATTTTTTTTCATGCTTAAATACTCAGATTTTACACCCACAAAAACAATATCCTGGTAAGCCGATAAAAAAGAATAATCAATAAATGGATTATTATAACGCGAGCTCCGGGCCAATACAATCGTACCGGCAAACTGCTGATCCGGGTTTACAAAAAGCCATGGTTTGCTCAAATCAGTATTTATGCCGGTGGTATAAAAATTCCAACGGGCTATATTTCCTTTATCCAGTTCCAGGCCCGCCTTGCGGAACAAAGTAAGGTCCAGGTGGATTTTTTCATTTTCAATCAACTTCGCCTTATTAATGTATGGCTGGGCCTCCAGCAGCGGCTGCAACCGTTGGGCCATTGCCTCATCTAACATTACATTGCCCAGCGGATGTTCGAATCCTGCCGCTAACGCTAACGGCTCGTTAATGCGCATTAAAATATTTAACGGCTTTGCTGTAATTTCATGCAGTCTTTTTAATACCGGTAGGCTATAAATAATATCGCCGGCGTTGCCGCTGTGGGCTGCGTTAACTTCACCTTCATTACCTACCGTCCGAAGAATTTCATGAACGGAACGGTGTTTATCTGATGAAATAAACGTGTTGATAGGCGTGTAGTATTTATAATAATTGTACTTTTCCTTATATAATTTAATATAATTTATAAGCATCCCTGTCGGTGTACTTTAACCAATATTTCTCTACCCAATTTAACCTGTTGAACACTTCCATTGCTCCCTTTACGAGGTTTGCAATTCATCCGCTACAGTTATGGATAGCTTTTTGGTGCAAAAAACGTTAAAACACTATGGGGCAAGCGCTACAGCAAACCATTTCATTTTTGTAAATTATTTATTCAATCCTTCCAAAAGCTTGGCCGCTTATTTGTTCCTCTTAAGGTACAATCTGCGCAAATCTGGTCGGTAGCTAAATAGCCTAATATGGGGCTTCCCCGGGGCTGAATTACTGTTAAAGGGAACTGCTTTCCCGAATATATCCATATCGGTATATCATTAACATACGTGTCAAAGCCTATCTTCCGCTTAAAGTAATATACCCCTATGAAACAGCCATCAACAGAAAGCACCGGCTGGTAACGGGTGGTTGGCAGCGGCCGGTTGTCTATAAAAATTCTTTTCTCCGCGTTTGCCCCAACACTCAGGTAACCAATCACCGGTTCGGAAGGTGTGGTAATACAATGTATGTTACTGGGCAGCTGTGTTGGTTGGGCATCAAATATGCTGCCCAATTGTTCCGTATTTTTTTTCAGTTGCGTATAGTAATTAAAGGCATCGGGACTTAGGGCATATTGCTTTACCAGGATGCTGTACCGAAACGCAATTTTTTCGGAATTGTAAGGAATTAGCGTCATCTGGTTTTGTTCAATCACATCCTGACTTAACCTCGCTGTTGAACCGAGCATAATGGAGCTTGCAGTGTCGGTACGCCAGCAGGTATAAACCTGGTTTGTATCCGTTCTGGCCACCACCGTATCAAACGGCGTTGTTTTCAATACAACGTACGATTCAGAATCCGGATGGATGATATACGTTTCATTGTAACTCCAGCGGTAGTAAGTGGTCTTATTTGCGGGGTCGTGAGTGGTAAGGTTAATTTGTACCCCGTCGCTTTTAATCACATAATAAACACTGTCAATGGGTGGCGAGTTTTTTACCGGAAGGAAATCCGATTGGTAGACTTTACCATTCGAGCTCACTATTTTTAAGCAATATTTGTTAGCTGCGTTTAAGTTGAGGCCTGCAGCAGCATAATTGCCGTTACCGGTTTCGGTTAGCGCATAGCCCACATTTGCGTCGCTTAGCACCGTAACGGTGGCATGTAACTCCGGGTTGTTTACGCTCTCCGAAGAAAGCTGCACGGTTCTGCTGAGTTTGATGATAGTTGAATCCTGCCCGGCATTGATTATCCCTTCAACCACCAGAAAATTATTATTATTGGTGATGGCAGGGGGATTGTACGGTTTTCTGCAGCCAAATAAAGCAAATAGTAATAAACAGCCTGCCGTCAGTAACTTTTTCATTAAGAATAGATTGGCTTTTTCGGTTTAAATCAAACTTAATAAAAAAGTTTCAAAAAACCTCCGCTGTCCGAAGTTTCAACTTCGGATCATTATACCCGTAGTTTTAAAAACAGCGACAATCCTCAAGCGCCCCGCAATTAAATCAACGCTATTATTTGCTTTTTCCCCTTAAAACATTTCAATAAACCGCCTCAATTCTTCCTCTCGTTCTTTTAACCAAAAAAGTGTCATTACTGCCTTTTGGGGCAGGTTTTTCAATTCAATTAATTGGATATTCATGTTGGTGCCGAGTACGGAGGATATAGGTTCTATGGAAATACCGAGCCCGGCTTCAACCAGCCGCAATACGCCAATGGAGTGTGCCGACTCGTGCGCCACCTTCGGCTTAAAACCAAAGCCCTGGAAAATTTGAAGGATGGCTTCCACATACCCTGCGCCGGTAGAAACCTGCGGTAAGATGAAGGTTTCGTTTTTTAACACGGATAAGTCGCTGAGTTTTATTTTGGCCAGGGGATGGTTGCCAGGCAGGATCAGTACAAAATTTTCGCGGTATAATACTTTTGAGTTCACCTCGGGCGGCAGCATAATATTGGGAGCAACGCCGATGTCGGTTTGCCGGGCCAGCAGCATTTCAATTTGCTGAAAGTTGGATGTTTCCTGTGCAATAGTTTTCAGGTGGGGCCATTTCTGTTTTACTTTCACCAAAAAGGCCGG
This sequence comes from Bacteroidota bacterium, assembly GCA_013288685.1. GTDB lineage: Bacteria > Bacteroidota > Bacteroidia > Sphingobacteriales > Sphingobacteriaceae > Mucilaginibacter. Next base: position 20,821 of record JABDBM010000046.1, read on the forward strand.
TACTACGGTGTTCATGGCCGAGCTTGCATGCGTTATCCTTACCTCGCCGGCTTCGCCATTATGCAGTTGGGCCGTGCGGGTAATGGTTTTGTTCAGGTCCTGTAATATACGGTCGGCTTCTTTGCGGAAATACACACCCGCTTCAGTTAAAGTGACCGTTCGTTTGCTGCGATCAAACAACAGCGCGCCAATTTCATGCTCCAGTAATTGTATCTGCCGGCTTAACGCGGGCTGAACAATATTTATTTGCCCGGCAGCTATCCTGAAATTAAGGCTGTCGCATAATACCAGGAAATTTCTGAGCTGTTGAATATCCATATCAATCAAAATAAGTTATCAATTAATCAAATTTAAGTATTTTATTTTATCAGTTAAACTGCTTTGCTTTACGCGGAGAAAACCAGCTTTAAAAAAGGATATGAACGGGACAAAACAGAAACTGATAGCGGCCGAACAAAAGGCGAAGGAATTGTTTAAGATGGTGGAAGAGCGGGAATTAATTACACCCGGGAAATCGGAAAAGGAACTAACTGATGAAGTAGTGGCGTTAGCCAAAAGCCAATTCGGGATAGAAAACTTTTGGCATAAAAAGATTGTGCGGGCGGGCGTCAATACACTACAGCCTTACAGCGGAAACCCGCCCGATGTGGTTATTCAAAAAGATGACATAGTGATCCTGGATTTCGGTCCTATTTTCGAGGGCTACGAAGCTGACCTTGGCCGGACATACGTTGTTGGCAACGACCCTTTAAAGCTAAAATTAAAAAGCGATGTAGAAGCAGCCTGGCACGAAGCCAGCGCCTGGCATACCCAACAACGCAGCCTTACCGGCGCCGAATATTTTAAATACTTAAATGAACTGGCCGAAAAATATGGCTGGGAATACGGCGGCGAAATTGGCGGACACATCGTTGGGCCTTTTCCGCATGAACAATTGGAGCCCGATGATTTGGGTTTAGATATACACCCCGATAACCATAGCGATATACTGCAACCGGACAAAGACGGGAACAGCAGGTATTGGATTTTAGAGATTCACTTTGTGGACAGGGTAAACCATATCGGCGGTTTTTTTGAGCAGTTGTTGAATACATCAAGTAGAGGCGAATAGCATTCGCCCGGCGCTATCCATTTACGCCAGAACACCAATCGGCGTAAAAATTCTGTACCGTGAACGGCAATCGCAGGGCGAATGCTATTCACCCCTACAGCCCCAAAATTCTATCCAAATTATTTTTTTAACCATTCCTCAAATAAACCTTATCTTGCATAAAACGGCGTTTCTGCACCGTTAAACCGATAAATTTGGACGAAATAATATCAGGTTTTGTTCATAATCTATTATACGCCCGTTTTTCAAAACTTTAAATTTGAAATCACCCCGATGTATGGAGAAATGGATTTATCTGCAACTTAAATTATGCTGTATAAGCTTTTTAATTTTAAAAACTGCCTCCGCACAAACTGTTAGCGCCGACACAGGCGTTTACCCGGCTGCTTTAAGTAAAGCCAATGCCGTTTATGCCATAGCCATTGGCACACAATTACCCTTAAATAACGGTCCTGAATATTACTTTTATAACCCGCTGGAAATAAGGGGTTCGGCTTATTTTATGGAGTTGCCATTTACCAACGGCGATGTATATTACGATGGCGCCGAATACCGGGGCGTACAATTGCTGTATGATTTGTACAAAGATGAGGTGGCGGCGCTTTTATATGATCATTTTAACAAGTATGTTTTAATAAAAAGCCGCGTTAGCAATTTCGATTTGACCGGGCACCACTTTGTTAATATCAGCACCGATTCGCTGCCTGCCAATACCGTGTTAAAGGGCGGTTATTACGACGAGCTTTACCATGGCCGCACACAGGTGGTATCAAAAAGATATAAGGTTATCCAAAATTACCAGTCGAACGGGGGCATTATGGAGGCCTACAACTTTTTCACCGATACCAAAGAGGATTTTTATATCCGCAAGGGCGGTGTTTATTATCCAATATCGGGGCAGGGTGCATTGCTGGATGTTTTTAAGGACCATAAGAAGGAACTGCGGCAATACATTAAATTAAACAAACTCAAATTCGGAAGAGATCCGCACGGTTTTTTGGCCAGTATAGCCGCTTATTACGACCGTATAACCAATTAGTATGAAAAAACTTTACCTGCTAAGCTTATGTTTTTTGTTTTGGCTAAAGCCCGCGCTGGCGCAGCAGGGCCAGGTAAAACTGGTTAGCGGCAGCTACAGCAAGGCCCCCTTTGAGCAGTTTGCGGCGGATATGGAGGCAAAAACAGGCTATCGTTTTTATTTCGACCCGGTAGTGTTTGATACCCTGAAAGTAACCATTGATGTAAGCGATAAACCGCTGGAAACAGTTTTGGATTTGGTATTTGCCGGTAAAGATTTTCGTTATACCGTTTTACAGCAACAGGTGTTTTTAAGCAAGGGCAAAGCCCTGCGCCCCCATTTTATAACAGGTTATTTTAACGATGCGCCAACGGGTACGCCCGCAAAACAGCCGGATGCTGCCGCGGCTTTCAGCGATGAAAAAGAAGTGAAAGTGCCCGAGGCAACTACCGAAACCAAAACTTATGAGATTGGCGCCCGCACCAATGTGATCAAATCAGGCAAGGCCACGCTGGCAGGTTACGTGCGCGATGTGAAATCGGGCGAGCCTGTGGTCGGGGCTAGTATTTATAACGCCGAATTTAAAATCGGTACGGCGTCAGACCAGTTTGGTTATTATTCTATTACCTTACCACGAGGACGGCATACTTTGGCTATTAAAGGACTGGGGTTGAAAGATACCTGGCGCAAAATTATTTTGTATGGCGATGGCAAACTGAATATTGAATTGCAGGAGCGGGTAACCGCATTAAAAGAAGTAAAAATATCGGCCGAGAAAGTGGCTAATGTGCGGAGTGTGGAGATGGGAGTTACCAAGCTGGATGTGAAAAGCATTAAGCAAATACCTACTGCCTTTGGCGAGGCGGATGTATTGCGTGTAGTGTTAACGCTGCCGGGTGTACAGTCGGTGGGGGAAGCTACTACCGGGTTTAACGTGCGGGGTGGCTCGGCCGATCAGAATTTAATTTTGCTGAATGATGCTACCATTTATAATCCTTCACACTTTTTCGGGTTCTTTTCGGCATTTAACCCGGATATTGTAAAGGGGATTGAACTGTACAAAAGCACTATTCCTGAGAAATACGGAGGCAGGTTGTCTTCTGTTTTGGATGTGACTAACAGGGAGGGTAATAAGAAAGAATTTACAGGATCGGCGGGCATTGGTTTGCTAACCAGCAGGTTTAACATAGAGGGGCCAATTGTTAAAGATAAAACCTCGTTTATTTTTGGTGCGCGCACTACCTATTCTGATTGGCTGCTACAATTGCTGCCCGAGGCTTACAAGCACAGCTCCGCATCGTTTTATGATTTTAACTTCGACGTAAGTCATAAAATCGACGAAAAAAATAACCTTTATTTAACCAGCTATTTAAGCCGCGACAGGTTTAGGCTTAACAGCGATACCGCTTATGGTTACAGCAACAAAAATGCCAATATTAAGTGGAAGCATAATTTTAATAATAAGCTTTTTGGCGTATTAACCACCGGGTTTGACGATTATACGTATGATATATCCAGCTCGGCCGTACCGGTTAACGCCTACAAGCTGAATTTTGGTGTACGGCAAATTAATTTCAAAACCGATTTTACTTATTATTTAAACCCTAACCACACGTTAACGTTTGGCCTCGGTTCTATTTACTACACCATGCACCCCGGCGATTTTGAGCGCAACAGTGCCGCATCGCTAATAGTGCCTGAAACCGTAGCGCCCGAGCAGGCTTTGGAAAGCGCCATTTACCTTGGCGATAAATATGATGCAACGCCCGATTTGTCGTTAAATATTGGTGTACGGTATTCCATGTTTAATTATTTAGGCGCACAAACCGTTAGCTACTACGCGCCGGGCTTGCCAAAAACGAGTGTTAACGTGCTGGATAGCGTAAGCTACAAAAGCGGCCATATCATCAACACCTACAGCCGGCCCGAAATACGGTTAGCAGCGCGGTATAACCTGGGCGATAATACGTCGGTAAAGGCCAGTTATAATACATTGACGCAGTATTTGCACCTGTTATCCAACAGTACCTCCATTTCGCCAACGGATGTGTACAAACTAAGCGACCCTAATATTAAACCCACTTATGGCAGCCAGGTTTCGTTAGGTATTTACCACAATATGGCCGCCAATACCATCGAAACATCGGTTGAAGTTTACTACAAAACCCTGCGCGACTACCTCGATTACCGCAGCGGCGCCGTTATACTGTTAAATCAGCATATTGAACAGGATGTAATTAACACGCGTGGCAAGGCTTATGGTATTGAGTTTTTATTACGTAAAACTGCGGGTAAACTCAACGGCTGGGCCAGCTATACCTACTCGCGCACGTTTTTAAGGCAGGACGACCCCAATGCAGGCGAAACTATCAACAACGGCAATTTTTACCCTGCTAATTATGATAAGCCAAACAGCTTTAACTTTACTGGGAATTATCGGTTTAGTCACCGGTTTAGTGTATCGCTGGATGTGGTGTACAGCACGGGCAGGCCAATTACCTTGCCAGGCGCTAAGTATGAATACGGCGGCTCGGAAAGGGTGTACTATTCGGATAGAAACGAATTCAGAATACCGGATTATTTCAGGTCGGATTTCTCGATGAATATTGAGGGCAACCACAAGGTTCATCAATGGACGCATAATTCGTGGAGCATAGGGGTTTATAACCTTACAGGACGGGCCAACGCTTATTCCACATATTTTGCCGAGCAGGGCGGCGCTATAAACGGCTATAAGCTATCCATATTTGCGCGACCAATTCCATTTGTTAACTATAATATCAGGTTTTAACGGTGCATAAAACACACGAAAAAATGGTGATTAAAAGAATTTATATAACACTAACCATCGGGCTTGCATTGCTGCTTAACCTGCGCTGCAAGGAACCTTATGTATTGCCCAGCAGTTCGGCCAACCTAAATATCCTGGTGGTGGAAGGCATCATTAACTCCGGCGACCAAAGTACCAATATCAGGCTGAGCCGAACCGTAAATTTAACCGACACGGTAAAATCAGTACCCGAATTAAATGCCCAGGTATCGGTAGAAAGTGATGCCTCGCCAAACGGTTCGCTGGTAATGGCATTAACCGACCAAGGTGGTGGCAACTTTACAGCCTTTAGCGGTTTAAATTTAGATGCCAACCGCAAATACCGGTTGCGCATAGTAACCAGTAACAATAAAAACTATGTATCAGACTTTGTGCCGGTTAAAAACTCGCCGCCAATTGATAGCCTCGGCTTCGAGGTAAAGGGCGATGGGGTTTATGTTTACTCGGGCACACACGATCCGAATAACAATACCCGCTATTATCGCTGGGATTATACCGAAACCTGGATTGTACACTCCAAATATCCATCGGACTTTGAAGCCATCACCAATCCAAAGGATACCATTATCAGCCGCCCAACGCAGGATCAGATTTATACCTGTTATACCTCCGATGCTTCATCTACTATTGTTTTAAATTCGTCGTCAAAGCTTTCGCAGGATGTGATCACCCATAACCTGATGGCCATTGTGCCATCAAACTCCGAAAAAATACGAAATGAGTATTGTATCACGGTAAATCAATACGCCTTAACTGAAGATGCTTTTAACTACTGGCAGAATTTAAAAAAGAATACCGAGCAACTGGGCAGCATATTTGATGCCCAACCCTCGCAAATAAAAGGGAATATACATTGCGTTGAGAAACCCGATGAAGTAGTTTTAGGCTTCATCACTGCGGGCGCGGCATCGCAAAAGCGGCTTTTTGTAGGCAACTCATCGGTGCCACAGGGCTGGCTTCGCACGGAATCGCTGCCTTACGACGATTGCCACCTGGATAGTTTATACTTTGTTGACCCTAAAACTAAAACGGATAAGACGCAAATTTTATACCCCGGTGGCGAAATACCTATTGGCGCCATTGTTAATGGGCAGGAGGTGATCATCGGCTACTCGGCATCCAGCACGTTTTGTGTGGATTGCCGGCTGAGGGGCACCAACATACGGCCGTATTTTTGGATTGATAAATTTTAAAGGCTATGCAACAAATGAGAAATATATTCGGGGCGGTTATGGCAACCATTGCATTGGTGCTGGCGGCTGGTTGCTGTTTTGCCCAGTCGGTGCCCGATGTAACTGCTAAATTTGACGCTTACAGCCATAACACCCTGCCCGAAAAACTGTTTGTACACACCGACCGCCAAACTTACCTTACCGGCGAGTTGCTGTGGTTTAAAATTTACGCCGTTGACGGTATTTACAATAAGCCCCTCGCGTTAAGCAAAGTGGCCTATGTTGATGTGTTAGACGATAAAAATATTGCCGTAATGCAGGCCAAAGTCAATTTGGTAAATGGCAGCGGTAATGGCTCGGTTTTTATCCCGGTAACGGTAAGCAATGGGCATTACAAGTTGCGGGCCTATACCAGTTGGATGAAAAATTTTGGCCCGGCTTATTATTTTGAGAAGGCGATAACCATCGTTAATCCGCAAAAAATACCTGAGGCCTCGGGCGCCAAAACGAGTGCCGGTTATGATGTTCAGTTTTTTGCAGAAGGCGGTAGTTTGGTGGCCGGACTGCAAAATAAAGTTGCAGTTAAGGTAGTGGGTGCCGATGGTTTGGGTTCTGATTTTGTTGGAGCGGTCATTAACCAAAAAAATGATACACTGGCCGCCTTCGTCTCGCTAAAATTTGGGATGGGCAGCTTTTTGCTTACGCCGATGGCGGGCAATATTTACCGGGCGTTCATTCGTTTTGCTGATGGAAAATCTTTAATTAAGGACCTTCCGGCTGTTGCCCCCCAAGGCTACGCCATGCGACTGACAGATAATGGTACAGGTCAGTTGGATATTGCCATCAGCAGCCAAAGCAATCCTAACGATAACGTTTTTGTTTTTGCACACACCCGGCAGCTAACCAAATTGGCTAAGGCTGTCACCTTAACCAATGGCACGGCACACGTACTGATTGATAAAACCGTGTTAGATGATGGCATATCGCAAATCACCATGTTTAACGGTGCACGGCAGCCTGTTGCCGAACGCTTGTATTTTAAACGGCCTGCTCAAAAAATGTTCATCACCGCCAGGGCCGATGAGCCGCAGTATGGCAACCGTAAAAAGGTGACCATCTCAGTAGACACCAAAAACAAAACAGGAGTTACGCTAAATGCCGATTTATCAATGTCGGTTTGCCGGGTGGATGGTTTACAGGAAGCCGGGCAGGAGGATATTTTGAGTTACCTATGGCTGAAGAGCGATTTGCAGGGTAATATTGAACAGCCGGGGTATTATTTTACGGATGGCAGCGCCGAAGCGGCCGATAACTTAATGCTAACCCAGGGCTGGCGACGTTTTGAATGGAGCAATGTTTTAAATAGCAAACCCGCCGCCTTTAACTTTTTACCCGAAACTTACGGACATATTGTTACCGCCAAAATTACCAACACGTTAACCAATACACCGGCCAACGGTATTGTGGCTTATTTGGGCGTGCCCGGCAAAAGGGTGCAATTATTTACCTCGAAAAGCGACTCGGCAGGGCGGCTGTTGTTTAATACCAAAGATTTATACGCGGGCGAAATTGTGGTGCAAACCAATACCTTAATTGATAGCACCTACCGGATTGACGTGCAGAGCCCCTTTTCGGAGCAATATTCAGCTGGAGTGTCGCCGCAGTTTTCTGTTAACCAGGGATTGAAGGATGCTTTTGAATACCGCAATATTGAAATGCAGGTACCCAATCTTTTCGCGGGCGACCGCATTAAACAATTTGACGAGCCTCAAACCGATAGCTCCGGCTTTTACAAAAAGCCAAACAATACCTACCTGCTGGATAACTACGTGCGTTTTACCACCATGGAAGAGGTGCTGCGCGAATATGTAAAGGAAGTGGTACTGGTAAAGCGCCGCGGCAAATTCCACATACGCATACAGGGTGAAAAAAGCTTTTTGGAAGATCCGCTGATATTGATTGACGGATTACCTGTTTTTGATGCCGATAAACTGATGGGTATCGATCCGCTACTGATCAGGAAGCTGGAAGTAGTGCCCCAGCGCTATTTTTATGGTCCGGCCAATATGGAGAGCATATTGAGCTTTACCAGCTACAAAGGCAATTTGGCTGGGCTGGAAATTGACCCGCATGCCATTGCGGTAGACTATGAAGGTTTGCAAATGCAGCGCGAATTTTACTCGCCTGTTTATGATACCGAAGCGAAGATAAAAAGCCACCTGCCAGATTTTAGAAATTTGCTGTTTTGGCAACCGGCTGTTTTAAGCAACGGCCAGGTATCGTTTTACACATCAGACGAGGCAGGGGAGTATGTTGGGCTGGTGCAGGGGATAGGAGCCAACGGTGAAGCAGGTAGTGCAGGGTTTAGGTTTGTGGTAAAACCGTAGAGGCGAATAGCATTCGCCCTATTGAATATGTCCTATCGAATATGCCTGTTGAAAAGGAATGTGGTGAATGCGTGGCGCCGGTCGAATGCTATTCGCCTCTACAGTGGTGATTATCGGTGATTTGTTTTCTTTCGGGAAACTCCTGATATTTACTACGCCGTTATTCATGGCTGCTTTTCCTCTCATCAAAAACGTAAACAATGGAAAACCTAACGTACATTGCCCCTTGTTTTATTGTTTCGGATCTGCAGGATTCGATGTCATTTTATGTGGAGAAACTCGGATTCGAGATCCGTTATAGCGGTCCGGATGATGATCCGTTTTTTGGCATTGTGGGTCGCGGGCGTATTTCTATTATGCTGAAAGCCATTGCCCCGGACATTAAACCCATCCCCAATCATACACGGCATCCCTGGGCACGCCTGGACGCCTATATCAGCACTGCTGATCCGGATGTTTTATTTGAGGAGTATTCGTCACGAGGGGTAGTATTTCATCAGCCTCTTAAGGATGATGACGATGGGCTGCGCGGGTTTGAAGTGAAGGATGCGGATGGCTATGTTTTGTTTTTTGGAAGGCCAAATGGGTAAGTTACGGCGGCATTTTAAGGATAGATCTCAAACTGCAGACAGCATCCCTTCACGTCATCAGCACAAACAAAAAAACGCAGGCCTTTTATCCAGAAACCCGCGTTCATCAAACAAACCTAAATATTTATCGTGCAGCAATTTCTTGTCCCTGCTTTAAAAACAAATATTTAATCATATACATTTTTACCTGCCTGTCATAGCTAATCAAATCGGCATCGCTCCTAAAATAGCTGCGCACGCTATACCTGAAACCCGACTGGGCCGGGAAGCTCTTCCATAAATTGGCAACCGTTAAATCCATTACTGGTTGTTGGCCATTTACGCTGTAATAGTAGGCGGCAACCGGTACGTTTCCTTTACCTTTTTGAACCAACTTGTCGTGGCTGTAAAGCATAAAACCTACGGTATCCAATATCTGGTAAGCTTCGGTGTTAAAAAACCTGAAGTCTGTACCATTTTGACGGTATCCGTAAATTTCATTTTTTGATAGCTTTACTTTTTTGCCCTGGTAAGTTAATACCACATTTTTGCCGTTCAGGAAAGCGTTCTGGCGCAGCCTATCGTTATCGCCTAAAACATAGCTTAGCTTATTGGCTTTGTAGTCCTGTTCGGTTAAGTAAATTCCGGTAGTGGTAGTTGTGTTTTGTGCCATTAAAATATTGGCACAAACCATGATGGTTATTAGTGCGATGAGCACTTTAATTGAAGTTTTCATTTTATTGTATTTATTGTAGCTTTTTAAAAGAAGCCGGGCGGCAAAACCCGGCTCTCACGATCAAACTAAACTTATCTCAACAATGAACGATAAGTTTTTGCCGGTCTTCATTAGTATTTTTGATTAGAATCTTACCAGCAACGCCATTATAAACCGGGTTTCAGAAGGCACTAAATCGGGTTTAAAGGTTGAAGGATCAACCGGTGTAGTGTTGTAGCCATCCGGCGATGTTACGCCGCCCGGACCTGCAAAGTAAGGTACGCTGGCATGACGGTGAACTACCTCCAAACGGAAAGTCAGGTAGTCATTTGGCATAATATCAAACGTGGTTGAATAGTCATAGCCATGAAACTGGTCGCCGGGATTGGCCGAGAATGGCGAGGAACCAACAGCACCGGTATTAATGGCCGGGATAGGGTTGGCAGCCCCTGTTGGGTACAATACCAGGTAACGACCGGGGTTGTTAATTACACCGCCGCCAATTGTCCAGCCCAAGTGGCCTTTATCCATTACCACGCGGTTGTAAACCATGCCGCTGGCAAAGTATTGGGCAGGACCTTTCACCGGGTCGGCGTAGAAGCCGTTTACACCATCGCCTTTTTCAAAGCCGATGTCACCCGTTAGCGAGAAGGCCATGCTAGTAATAAAGCTGCTTTTATCGGTACTTTTAAAGTACCGTACTTCGATGCTGTTATCCGAGTGGAAACGTTTTCTGCCCGGTTTATCCTGTGTATCGGCGCCATAGTAAGTATTGGTAAGCGCCTGGAACCATTCCACAGGGCGCCATAATATTTGGCCACCCACACCGGGCTGACTGTTAAACATACCGTACGATTGCCAGCCGTTGATTAGCCAAGGCTCAATTTTCAGCTTGTCCGACACGAATATCTGTACGCGTATCCCATTAAAAAACCATGGGGTGTTATCCGATGTAAACGACGGCTGATAGGCCCAGTTCTCGGCATTGTAATACGAGAACAAACCAACGTACGACATAAATATACCAGCGTCCACATTGATGCCATTCAACACATTAAAATGGTACCCGGCGTTGGCTTCGCTTAGGTAACGGTAAGCGGTAGCCAAATCAAACTGACCTCGGGTAACGCTCAAATCGTTACGGGGCACTACGGTGGCTCGGGTGCCAAACTGGGTAAGGATACTGGCGCGCACGTTATCATAATGAAAATCGCCGCCAAAAGCCGCCGTCGAAATTTCAAATTCGTGGTCACGGGCCAGGGCAGTCGATCCTACTACAGTATGGTCAATAGGGTTATTGTTCGATGCGGTGTAGTTAAAGTCGAGCAATACGCGGCCAGTAAAATATTTGGAATCCAGCAGGGCGGTATGCCTCCGGTCGTTACCGTTTAGCCAGGTAAAATCGCCAAAAGCAAATGGCTCCGGCTTAGCCTTTATGGTATCTTTAACAGTAGTGGAAGTGGTGTCCTTAACGTGGGCGCCGCTTTTAATGGCCGTTACGGCCAAATCCTGCGAATAGGTGTAAGATATAGATGCACCTAAAATAATTGAAAAGAATATCTTCTTCATTTTAAAAAAGTAATTAAATTTTTACTTGTGCCGGGTATGGCAAACGGTATTCCATGCGGAGTCGTATTTTTTCATTTCATT
>JABDBM010000047.1 GCA_013288685.1 Bacteroidota bacterium
TCAACAAGTATTTAGAAAATAGATGTCAACAAAATTGAAACTATATCGTATAACACTGATGCAGAATAACTTCCGTTATCGGGCTACAATGATAAATGGTACAAAGATTTATTATATTTTTGTACAAAATTTCGCTATAGGTATGGCCTTAAGCCGTTGCAATTAAATACTATAGCCAAGGTTTTGGACCTACTAATATGTTTGAAGATACCCTTTTTAATGGCCTTATTGGTGATGATTTAAATAAGATTATATTGTTATCAGGCCATGTCTGCGACGTTCCTGTTTCTACTTTTGCATTTTCCGCTAACAATCAATTGACTATAATAGCATCCGGCGGGTTCTCTAAAAGCAACCTTCCGGCACTGCCAGCGTTGACAAGCCATCAGCAACTGATAGTACCAGACATATTTACTGACAGCCGATTCGTAGACAGCCTGTTGTTAAAAATAGAGCCTTCCGTTCATTTTTTTGCTTGCTTTCCGGTTGATACAGGCGAAGATCTTCCGGATGGCTGGCTGTGTATAATGGATTACCAGGTACGCCAAATCAGCGATGAGCAAATTGCACAACTGCAATTATTAGCTGCTCAGGCGTCATCAATTGTTAAATTAAGGCTGGAAAATTTATCTCTTAAAAAAAGCAAAGCCTTTTACGAGAATATTTTAAACAAAATACCCACCGATGTTGCCGTTTTTGATGCCGACCACCGGTATCTGTTTGTAAACCCTGGCGCCATAAGCATTGAGGAATACCGCAACTTTATTATTGGTAAAGACGATTATGAGTACGTAGCCTATCGCAACCGGGATATATCCATTGCGGATTCGCGCCGGGAGAACTTTTTGAAGGTAAAAAACACAGGCAAGGAAGTAAGGTGGGAAGAAGATATAACCGGCCCGAAGGGAGATATACTTACCCACGTGCGCCGCATGTACCCGGTATTTGATGATGATGGCGCTTTATCAATAGTAATTGGCTTTGGTATGGATATAACCGACCGGAAATTGCTGGAACAAAAACAGGTATTGCTTGTGAAGCAGTTATCGGCACAAAACACACAGCTGACCGATTTTTGTAACATTGTTTCGCACAACCTGAGGGCGCCGCTGGTAAATATGTCAATGCTGGTAGAGTTTATTGAGGAGGCAGAGGACACCATGGAGCAAAAGGTTTTAGTTTCGAAACTTACTCCGGTAATTGATAACCTGCATAGCACTTTTAATGAACTTGTGGAATCTATACAGATTAAGCAGGACCTTGACATACAATCAGAAAATATACCCCTTAGAGATTGCCTGCAGCGAACCGTAGAACTAATGGACCCTGAAATACAAAAATCGGGCGCGGTTATTACCGTTGATTTTGATGATGCACCTTCCGTTTACTTTCCGCCGAAATACTTATACAGCATATTTCAAAACCTGATCAGTAATTCGTTAAAATATCATTCTCCAAAAAGAAACCCTGTTATAAAGCTGGCAAGCAAAAAATTGCCGGGAAAAATACTACTTTCGGTAAATGATAACGGACTGGGCATTGACCTTGTTAAACAAAAAAACAATATTTTTAAAATAGGAAAAGTGTTTCACCGGCATCACGATGCCAAAGGCTTTGGCTTGTACATGACCAAAACACAGGTGGAAGCCATGAATGGTAAAATATGGGCCGAAAGTTCCCCGGGAGAAGGCACCACCTTTTTTATTGAATTTACCAACCAGAAAGAATGAGCATAGTAAAGAATATTTTTATTGTTGACGATGATGACATATTTGTTTTTTTAACCAAAAGAATGATTAAGGCCACCAGCCGCGATATTAAAATTGTGGAATTTACTGATGGCGAACAGGTTTTGGAATTTTTAAAAACCAATATTGATAATTTGGAGCTACTGCCAGATATTATGTTTTTGGACATCAGCATGCCGGTAATGGATGGCTGGGGGTTTTTGAAAGCCTATACACCTTTGGCGCCGTCTGTAAAAAAGAATATAGCTATATATATTGTATCATCGTCTATATCGCCTCACGATATGGAGAAGGCCAGGCAATTTAAAATTGTAACTGACTTTTTGATAAAGCCATTGGCCAAGGAAAAGTTTATTAGTATTTTGGATAGGGTATAAACAACCTTCTTCATAATTATCCGTACAAACCCTAACCTGCACAATTATTAAATTCCGGTGTTTACCTATGCCCGGTCATGAAGTTTTCTCCTTCAGATAATAGCAGTTGTTGTACGTTCATTGCTGATTGTAACCAAACAGGTTTGCTTAATATGGCAATCTGCCCATTTCAGCATATTCAACAAACAGATATTAAAACACTTTTTAGCCGGAATTTATGCTAATTTATAAAGCTATTGCCTTTGCCGATGCACTCGAAATTGAAGGAAAAACCATTTGCGGAAACCCTGCAGGTATTGTTATTTGCAGAACTGAATTGCCCGATGAGCAAACCATGGCAAGGATGGCGATGGAGATAAACCAACCCATAATAGCTTTTATAAAACAACGCAAGGGCAACGAATTTGATATCAAATTTTATTTCCCCGATGGCAGGGAATGTTTTTTGTGCGGGCACGGTACTTTGGTAGCCGCTTACATCATCAACAAACTATATCATTACGAGCATATTGCCTTAAGAATACAGGCCAACGATTTTGTTATTAACTGCGATATAGATGGGCAAAAGAAAGTGAGGGCATACCTTTCCTCCTACCCGCTATCTGCTATGGCTGCCGACAAAGCCCCTTTGTATCTTGAACTGCTGGGACTTAGTGAGGAAGACGTAATTGACAAACTTTACTGCCCAATGCTGAACGACTGTGTTGTGGTTTTAAAAGATTGCGCAAGGTTAAGATTTATTGAACCGGACTACACATTACTCTCGGCACAAATTAAACGCGACAATTTCAGGGCATTGATGATTACTGCGGCCTCAAAAAACCAGGAAATTGATTATGAAATAAGGGTTTTTTGCCCTTATGTTGAACATCATGAGGATATTTCATGCGGATCGGCCAACTGCTATTTATTGCCTTACTGGAAAGATTCGTTGCATAACGACTCATCCGATGACCTGGTAATTTTATGCCCGTTTAAACCAACAAACAATGCATTTGGCGGAATTGAAAATGGCAATTATTATTTATCCGAAAACGCAGTTAGCATATCGGGACTAATACATGAAATATAGCGATGATTAATATACAGCGAAAATAGTCCGGCTTAAATTGACTGCGTCCAAAAACAAACCAAACCCCGCCTTGTTAAATATGATAAATTTAACCTTTGAAAAACTTCATATTAACATTGCTTTGTGCATCATCTTTTTTGGCAAATGCCCAGGTTACTGATTCGGCACGAAACAATACCATTGATTCCGCAAAAAAGGACCTGACAACCAAGCCAGATACAGTGCAACATTTACACAGCAAATTCGGCTCCGTCATTGTGCCCGCAGCGTTGGTAGGCTATGGAGCCCTTTCGTTCGTGATAAAACCTGTGCGCAACGTTGATTACTACTTTAAAGCGCGAATAGCGCGAAGCGACCCTAATTATAACTCAAAAGCGGCGGATTATCTGCAGTTGTCGCCTGCTATTTTGGTATATGCTTTAAACCTTGCGGGGGATGAGGGTAAAAATCGTTTTATTGACAGAACTGCTATACTCACTTTATCCGGAGGGATTTTAACAATGGTTGATGGATTAAAATTTGTAGCGCACCGCCAGCGGCCTTATGGTACTGATCCGCTTTCCTTTCCATCAGGGCATACCGGGGCGGCTTTCCTTGCCGCAGAGTTCCTGGCGCAGGAATATGGCGATAAATCGCCGTGGTATGGGGTATTAGGCTACACCATTGCCACTACTACCGGTGTTTTGAGATTATATGGCAGGGCCCATTGGTTTAGCGATTGTGTAGCAGGGGCCGGATTTGGTATACTATCAACCAAGGTGGCTTATTGGGCTTATCCCTACATCCGAAATGTATTTACGCATACCGGCAAGCACGGACGAAGCGTGATGATTGTACCCACCTACCAGGACGGTGCGCCGGGGCTGGTATTCGCAATGCAGTTATGAAATATCACGTTTGGATGTGTTGAATTATATCTACATTTATCACCGATCTGAAAAACGCAATACAACGTAGTGACAACCAAAACCCTCTGCATCTATTCATCCATCTTTTTGGCGCTAACTGCTGCTTGCAACTTATTGTACAACATCATTAGTCTGCAACTTGGAGAACTAACCATATTTCTCGACTCATTTATCGGCTGGTTTTTTGTATTGACTTTTGTTGGATTTATAGCGCAGATACTGGTATTAAGATATTTTCAAACAAGCAAATATTGGTTCGCATTTTTTGCGGGCGCCATTGCCACAATTACCAACCTCTGTTTTACTGCTGATACTTACGCCATACTGGTGTTAAGACAATTCGCCAGTTATTATCTTCCTTTGCTTTTTATTTACCTAAGTGCAACTGCAATATCCGGTATAAGCCTTATATTTTCAGCTACAGCTAAAAGTAGTTGGCTAAAATTGGCGGGGATTTATATTCTTGTTATTAGCCTAATTTTAATATCCGCAACTATTTGGCGAATGGTTGCGGTCAACAGCACATTATCAAAAATAGCCCAATGGGCTTCGGTACTTGGCGGTTTAACCCCTATTTTGTTTATGATGCACTTCTTAGGCGAGATTAAGGCGCTAAAAACAACAAACACGGAGCGCCCCACAAATACATTTTTAGAATATATATGTTTTATTGTAGCTGCTGTAGCTTTAACGTTTACCATAACATTTGCGATACTAATAGCCGATGAAGGCTATATGCAGCTATATTGGCGAACGCAAAACGCCAAAGACATTAATCAATTTGCCAAACTTTGCGAGACAAGGATCTTTGTTGGAAAAAAGGGTGATACCCTCCACTATCTTTTGTTAAAACCGCTGCATTACGATGCCCGAAAGACGTATCCTCTGGTAATATCTTTACCCGCCGGTGGCTATGGTGGCTCGGCAGCGATATGGCTATCAACCGCCAGCAATAGAAAAGAATTCCCGGCATTTGTTTTTGTACCTTTTTGCCCGGAGGTGATAGGTACACCCAATTATCCGCCAATAGATTCATTATTTTTTGGAGCTATAAGCGCATTGAATAAAGAGCCGGGAATAGATATAAAAAGGCGCTACATAACGGGTGTATCAAGGGGCGGGTACGGCACCTGGCATTTTATATGTACCAGGCCCGATCTGTTTGCCGCAGCCATACCGGTTTGCGGCGGGGGCGATACTAAACTCGCCCAAAAAATTGTTAATATGCCGGTATGGGCATTTCATGGTTCTGCCGACCGGAATGTTCTGGTTAGCGAATCGCGGAATATGATTGCAGCGATAAAAAAGGCAGGCGGGAACCCAAAATATACCGAATTCCCGGGTGAAACACATGGAATTTGGTATATCGTTAGCACAAAGCCGGGTTTATGGGATTGGCTTTTTGCGCAAAAGCGCAATTAACCCTGCCACGATCTTTTCAACAACTTGTACTTTTCAGCTTCTTCAAAGCTAAGTAATGATAAGATATTGAGCGATTTTCCATCGCGACCAGTGAAGCTGTAATTGCTTTTTTGAGCGGTTTCAAAAAACTGAATAGCATATTGATCCTTTAAGCCTGCGTTGTTTTCTATAATTTCGGCAAACTTTGTCTTGAAGTTTTCCTTTTGAATAACCGAAGCTGTTGTTTTGGCCACCATAATTATTTCTTTTTTACTTTAATTGCCGACAAGCCCTTTTGCCCCTGCTCAGTTTCGAAAGTAACCATATTGTTTTCCTTTAACGGTTCGGTTAAGGCATTTATATGTACAAAAATACTTTCCTCTGTTTGCAAATCGCGGATAAAACCATAGCCCTTAGCCTCATTAAAAAAGCTAACAACACCGTTTCTAACGGTGTCGTGAGGCAAATCCAACTGTTTAGCAACAGCAATCTGAATATCTTCTACGTTGACTTTTATTTTCCTTGACGGATCGGGAGGAGTAGAGGTAATATTCCCATTCTCATCAATATAAGCCATCATATCCTCCAGGCTTTTGCCTTTGCCGGCATTAGCCTTTCGGTCTTCGGCCCGCTCTTTTTTCTCTTTCGATTTTTTTAAGCGGGCCTTTTCTTTTTCTTTTTTACTAAATGTTTCCGTTGATCTTGCCAATGCTGATTATGCTAATTTTACATTAACGGCGCCAGGGCCTTTTTTTCCTTCTTCCACATCATAGGTAACTTCGTCGTTTTCGCGAACTTTGTCTATCAAACCTGTAACGTGAACAAACACTTCTTTTCCGCCATTTGCGGGTGTAATAAAGCCGAAGCCTTTTGATTCATTAAAAAATTTTACTGTACCTGTTGCCATTGTATAATTGGTTAAGCACGCAAGATACGTTTAATTATCGGAATTAGGTGAATTTATCCAAAATCAGGCGAATATTTCCAGCGGGCCACAATTATTTTTCTTCAACAAAGGCAATTATATAACCATCAGGATCAGTTATATAAAACTCGCGGCCATACGGCATATCCCGTAAAGGTTGAATAACCGCTACCTTTTTATTTTTAATTTCGTTAAATAAATCTTCAATCCCTTCAACAGAAAAGGTTATATCCAGGTGTTCATTGTTCTTTCTGTATGCGCTTTCGCCAACTGCCGGGCTGGCTAATTTAAGATGAATAGAGCATCCGCCATTAACGATACCTGCATAAAAATCTTCGTAGCGAAAGTTAAGTTGGAAGCCCAAATTTTTTATGTAAAACTCAATTGACCGGTCGATATCATTAACCAGAAATTGAGGGCTCATACTTTTTATTTTGGCTGCTGCGATAGTGGTTTTCATACAATTTAAAATAGCTTTGGCGTGGTAAACTACAAAAATGAAACTTATTAACACAAATTACCCGAAATTTACGGAGATGTTTGTAAGATTCGCAGCTACTCCTGTGTATTTACGATGATAAGAAATGCATTACCAAAAGACGCCCCGACTTTAGCCCGGCTTGTAATACTTGCCATGGGAAGCCTTGCCGATAAATTTGTAAATAACCCGCTGGAAACCCTCCCTTTATTTGAACATTTTGCCGGCTTAAAAGGTAACCAGTATAGCTACGAAAATATGCTGGTATGGGATGATGGCGGCGTGCAAGGTATGATTAGCGGCTATGATGGCGCTGATTTAAAAATACTTCGGGACTCATTTTTGGGATATATACGTTTGCTGTATGAATTAGTTATACAACCAGAGGATGAGACGCAGCCGGGCGAGTATTATATTGATTGTCTGGCGGTATTTCCTGACCACCAGGGCAAAGGAATTGGCAAGAAGCTGATTGCGGGGCTTGCGGATTACGCTGCTGCTAAAGGCTATCAGAAATTGGGCCTATTGGCTAATCAAAACAATGTGGCGGCAAGCAAATTTTATGCAGGTCTGGGTTTTAATGTTGTGGGTGTGAAGGATTTTATGGGGGATATTTATGATCATTTACAATTTGATTGCTCAGGCATTTCACGCTAACCTTGACATTCTAATCCGTTTTCTATATTTGGATTCTGATTTCAATTAAAAATGCATCCGCTCATACAGCACATTCAAAAATTGACTTCTGGCTTTGAAATAGCTGAAGAGCCTATATTATCATTTTTTGAGACAAAGGACTTTAAGAAAAAAGATATTTTACAGGAAGAAGGCAAGCGGTGTTCCTCGTATTTTTTTGTTGTGAAAGGATGCCTTCGGCTGTTTTTTACGGACATTAATGGTGTTGAACAAACCATGCAATTTGCATTAGAAAACTGGTGGATAACAGATTTAAATGCTTTCCGGTCGGGGCGAAAATCAGCCTATACCATCCAGGCGCTTGAAGAAACGGAGGTATTGGCCATTACCGCCGCGAATTACGAATTGATGCTGGCAGAATTGCCTATCGCCGAAAAGTATTTCCGCCTGGTATATGAACGGGCCTATGCAGCATCGTTGCTCCGTATCCAAATGATTTCGAGAATGCCCAAGCCCGAATTTTATGAACTATTTCAATCAAGGTATCCGGAATTTATTCAACGGATACCACAGAAAGTATTGGCATCCTTTTTGGGCTTTACCCCCGAATATCTGAGCGAATTGCGGAAAAATATCGCAAAGCGAAAAAGTAATCCATAACCCGTTTATTTCTTAAACCAGCTTAAGTTTTGCGGCGCAGGCAATAGTCATCTTTGCATTATTAAATAACATTAAATAATGCATATTATGAAAATAGTTGTCATCGGCGGTACCGGCCTTATTGGTAGCCAGGTAGTAAATAAACTACAAAACAGCGGGCACGAAGTGATAGCTGCTTCGCCTAATAAGGGCGTAAACGTACTTACCGGCGAAGGTTTAGCCGAAGTGCTGCGGGGCACTCACGTAGTGGTAGACGTATCCAATTCCCCATCCTTTGAAGATAATGCGGTCATGAACTTTTTTAAAACCGCTAACGAAAACCTGTTGCCGGCCGAAAAAATGGCAGGGGTGCAACATCATATTGCATTATCGGTTGTAGGTACTCAAAAACTACAGGAAAGCGGTTATTTCCGCGCCAAACAGGTGCAGGAAGACTTGATTAAGGCATCGGGTATTCCTTATACTATTGTTCATGCTACCCAGTTTTTTGAGTTTGCCGGGGGTATCGTACAAATGAGTATGGCCAATGGAAAAGTAGAAGTGCCAGCGGCAAACATTCAACCCATAGCGAGCAAGGATGTCGCCGCTTTTATGGCCGAAATTGCGTTGGAAAAACCTGCCAATAAAACCCTTGAAATAGGCGGGCCCGAAAAATTTGACATGGCAGCATGGGTAAGGCAATATTTGCAGGCAACTCATCAAAACCACGACGTAGCGAGTGATGCGAACGCTTTGTATTCGGGAGCACCTGTTACAGGTGATACACTGGCACCGGAAGCCGCTGTGTTTTTAGGTAAAACGCACTATGCGGATTGGATTTCAGAAGCGGAAAATCAGAGATAAGGGGGGCATTTAACAAAAAAAACACCTCCAAACTTGCGAAGTTTTGAAAACTTTGCAAGTTTGGCTAAGCGGGGCGCTTATTTCCCCATGTTGCTATTTATCAAAAAAAATGAAAAAATAACGGTTTTTTTGGGTATTAATTTGTACTTTAAAGCTTTCTAAAATCATCCGGCATGTATTTCACCAGCTTACCTGATCATACTAACCCCGGTTTCGACGAGTCTGCGCATTTCAACAAATTTCAGCGGCACAATATCGTCTTTAATGCTATCTCCAATAAAAGCCATTGCGACAGGCACGTAGGGTGCCTTTCCATAAAAACGGTATCGGGCGGCGAAGAATGGTACGGCATAGGGAAACGTCGGTTAGCAGTTAGGCCGGGGCAGTTGCTCATCCTTAACAACGACCAGGAATATTCATGCAGAATAGATACCGCAGGCCAGGTACGGGTACAATCGGTGTTTTTCAGGAGGGACTTTGCCTCGGCCGTATTCCATGATGCCATCTGCAAAGAAGAAACTTTACTCGATAATCCATTTGACCAGCCAAGCCGTTCACTCGAATTTTTCCAGGCGCTGGACCATATCGACCCCTTATTGGACAAAGATATGAAGGGCCTGATGAATGCGCTGGATGAAAATGGCTATGATAGCGATATGGTGGATGAGCGCCTGTTTTTCCTGTTGCAGCACCTGATCAGGATGTACAAAACGGAGGCCAATTATACCAGCCGTGTGAATGCGATTAAACTATCGACAAAAACGGAAATATTTAAACGTCTCTGCCTGGCCAGGGACTTGCTCCATTCGTCGTTTATGGATAAGCCCGATCTTTCTGCTATCAGCCATGCTGCCTGCTTGTCTACACCCCAGCTTATCCGGCAATTTAAATCCGTATTTAACACCACGCCGCATCAATACCTGGTTAGTTTAAGGCTTTCGCATGCAGCGCGGCTATTACAGCACACAGCAACGCCAGTGCACGAGATTACCTGGAAATGCGGCTTCGAAGATACCAGCGCATTCTGCAGGGCGTTTAAAACGGTTTACGGTATGGCGCCACTGCAATACAGGGCCCCATGTTAGGCAAATTGAGCATTTCTGCACACGTCCTTTTCTGTTTTGGCGACTACATTTGGCGCAAATAATTTAAAAAACAGTAAGAATATGGCACAACAATGGCTCATCGCCCCTTCATCCCGTCCGGACCGCAGCCTGGATATTGTTCGTATAGTTGTAGCACTCGTTTTGAGTGTACATTCCATTTACCGCATACTCGCCGGCGATGTGGCCGGTTTCGGCGGATATCTTAGTTCCATCGGCTTTCCGCTGGGTACCGGCCTCGCATGGTTTATTACGCTCTCCACATTGGCAGCCAGCGTTGGCCTTGTTATCCGCAGGCTCATTGTTCCCGCCTGTATTTGCCACATCGTTATTTTGATCATGGGCATCGCGCTCGATCACGTGCACGATGGTTGGTTTGTAGTAGGCGGCGGCAGAAACGGTATGGAATACAGCGTCGTACTTATCGCCTGCTTGTTTGCCGTGCTTTGGTCGTACTGGCCCAGAAAGCAGTAAGGCTGCCGCCATGTAAGACCGATCCGTGCAGCGCAACAAAAAAACAGGCTTACAAGTTGGACCTTACAGGATCTTAATAAATACGTGATTTTTTATTTAAACCCAAATACCAGCGGAAATATAAAAGTCACAATAATTGTCCATCCAAAGTAAATAGGCAGGTAAAAGGCAATAACCTTACCAACTGCCGATAAATCTGCCTTTTTTGAAAGCACCCTAAAAAATTGTACTGTTACTAACAGCAGATTTATTAAAATTAAAATATTGCCGCCCAAAACTGCGGCCCGGTTTGGGCTAAATCCCCATTCTGAAATCCGGAATAAAATAGCAGACAGCGCAACGCCGTTGACTACGATGGTTACCACAGATAACAGGAAAAGTACCCACGTTTGCGTATAATTTTTAGCTATTTTCGATGTTTCGGCAACAGAAAAGAAAATAATGGCCATAACACCCATCAGCAAGCCATTAAAAATAAGTAGGAACTCACGATCGTTATAAGGGTTTTTATGCGAATAAACTATTGCTATCAAATAAACAACCAGCATAACTGCCACCAGCGGACTGAATAGCCTGGCAATAACCGGCGAAACTTTACCTACCAATTGCGGATTGGTTTGCGTAAGATAAGTGCCTACAATTGGGGCGGCAGCAAGCCCGGCAATTGCAATATTTTTGAAATAAAACTCCCGGATATCAAAACCAATCAGCGAGAAAAGCCCGATAGTTACACCTGTCATGATGGCGCCTGCTATCAGTATCAGGGTGGTCATTACAACCAGGTCGCCGTTATACTTTAAGTAGCTGAGCCGTTTCTCTTCGTTGTTTCCCTTTTCTCCAACAAAGGCAAAACCTAATACACACCATAAAAGCAACACTAAATGAATGCACGATAGTATCAGGGTGTCGCTTTTCTTAGCATCAGGAAAAGAATTGATAAAAATTAAACCCGCAAGCGTTGCAGCCGCGATAAAAACAATTTTACCGGTTGATAATTTGTTCTTCCATGCAAAGTAAGCCGTTAGCAAGGGAAAAATGATAAAACCAACATTCCTGGTATAAAAAAACTCCTCGTTTATATGGAAAAATGCAGGTAGCTTAGCAATAAGGCCTGCCAGCAGCGCTGCAATTATCACACCTAATAGTTCCCTGCCCGTGCCCCAGTTAACCTCATCATTCTCGTAATTCAGTCTTTCGTTCCAAAAATCGGCCATTGTATTGCCTTTAAGCTCCGGGTACAGTGAACTAAACGCCCGCTTAAAAAGCGTCTTGTTTGTGCGATACATTTTTTCGAGTTGTCCGGGATCGTTTATATGGGCCAGTATTTCGTCTTTCATGAGTTTATAATTTAAAGTTTATTGGCATACAAATATAGATAAAAGTACTTTGCATTTCAAAGTGTTTAAAAGAAATTATTTGACAACCATGCTTTTTAACTTAAAATCCACCCCAAACGGGTTATTTATTTCTTTCTTAATCGCTATATCTTTATTAAAATATTCAATTAGACAGTTCTTATCAATTTTTTAATAATATGCGCAAAACATTTTTCTTATGCATGGTTGTTCTGCTGATTTTCAGCCAGCACTCAATTGCACAAACCAATTTCTGGAATAGTAAAAGCGCATATTTGGGGCAAGCATTACCCGGAGATACGCCTAAAATATTTGCACCTGGGCTACTGGCAAGCAAAGTAGAATTTACAGCGAACAGGACGGCAATTTCGGCAGATGGCAGGGAAATTTACTATTGTACAAATACAACCTGGAAAAACGCCGACAGCCTGAAAGTGAAATATTTTAGATACGATGGTAAAAAGTGGGTTGGCCCAACCCTGTTAAACTCAAACATGGGGCAAACTGCATTTTCGCCCGATGGCAACACACTATACTTCCGTCGCGGTAATGCAGGAAATATGGTATTCCGGTCTGTAAGAACCGGTACCGGATGGAGTTCGCCAGCCGAATATTTGGTAAGAAACTACCTGATCTATGATTACATGCCCACCAAAAGCGGCAACAAATATGCCGCCAGTAATGGTAACTGGGGATCGCCTAACGATGCAAACGCCTGGAGGTTCAGCGTGATGCCTGCGTCAGATGCTGATACAAGCATTAAAGACTTAGGTACGCCATTAAATTCACCTGGTTTTAACGGAGATTTTTTTGTCGCCTTGGATGAATCCTATATGATCATCAGCACAAACGAAACCAAACAATTTGAATGCGAACTCTATATAAGCTTCCGTAAGAAAGATAAAACCTGGACTGTTCCCAAAAGTTTGGGGCCTTTGATTAACGATGGCCTGGCGCACCGGTATGGCCAATATGTATCGCCCGATGGCAAGTATTTATTTTACACCCGTGGCGAAAGCGAAAAGGATTGTGCGGTTTACTGGGTAAGGTTTGATAATTTGTTAAAAAAACTAAAGGCGGCAAGTTATTTTTAATTTGAATTTTTAACCGTGCATTTCAATTAGCAATCTGGTCCCGGCATCATCTAACGCCCTTTCCCCAGCAACACCTGCCGGGACCGATTGCGGCTTATATGTGGAACAAGTATGTACAGCCACCAAACTCACAAAACCCAACAATTTCCCTCTTCCCATCACCCACCAGTATTCTGATCCATTGTATTGCGTTGCAAACCAACACAGGGAAGAAGAAAAATTTAAGCAGTACATAATCCTCATGTATTAACAATACAAATTTGCTACTCATAGCAATGTAAAACTATAGACTATACTACGAAATGCATGTAGTGGTTTGGTTGACAACAAACAGCTTATTAGGTGTTTTGCCGGCCTGTCTCTTCTATAATATGCTGACAAGCGAGCTTATGGAGTTTTTCGGCTCAAACCAAAATGGGTTGTTTATGCGGTTCTCTTACGAATAGCACCCGCCCGTTCATGTGGATAACAAATCCAGGTTTATTAGACTCGACCTTGTGAATAGCGCCACCGGGGAACTATATTTGCGCTAAAACATACAATTAACTCACAGTAATGCTTCGTAAAATTCTTTTGCTGTTTTGTTTATACCTCGGAGCCCATGCGGCTTTTTCGCAGCAGGCCCGTGATACCTTTACCAACCCGCTGTTAACCAGCGGTGCCGATCCATGGGTTATTTACCATGATGGTTTTTACTATTATACCAATAGCACGGGGAATAACTTAGTGATCTGGAAAACAAAAAATATGGCTCAACTTGCACAGGCTCCGCGCACCGTAATATGGACGCCGCCAACGGGTACCGATCACTCGCATGAGCTTTGGGCGCCCGAATTGCATTTACTGAACGGGCATTGGTATATGTATTTTGCAGCCGATGAAGGGCACAATGAACACCACCGGCTATTTGTAATCGAAAACCCGGATGCCGACCCTACAACCAGCAACTGGACGTTTAAGGGCCAGGTGAGCGATGCCACTAATAAATGGGCCATTGATGCTTCAGTTTTCGAAAATAAAGGTGAGTTGTACCTGATATGGTCGGGCTGGGAAGGTGATAGCAACGGGCAGCAAAATATTTATATAGCTAAGCTGAAGAACCCTACGACGGTTGAAGGCAAGCGTATGCTACTATCAAAGCCTGAATACGAATGGGAAACCCACGGCGATCTGCATGATGCTGCAAACCCGCCGCATGTAAATGTAAACGAAGGTCCCGAAATATTGAAGCACGGCCATAAACTGTTCCTGGTGTATTCGGCAAGCGGTTGTTGGACAGATTTCTATTCGTTAGGTATGCTCACCGCCGACGAAAACAGCAACCTGCTGGACGCCGCCTCGTGGAAAAAATCAGCCAAAGCGGTGTTTACCCAAAGTCCGCAAAACGGTGTTTACGCGCCGGGGCATAATTCGTTCTTTCAATCACCGGATGGTAAAGAGAATTGGATATTATACCATGCAAACCCGGCGCCTGGCTGCGGCTGCGATGGCAAACGCTCGCCCCGCATGCAAAAGTTTACATGGAAAAGCGATGGCTCTCCTGATTTTGGCGTGCCCATGAAAACGAGCGAGGTGCTGGCGGCTCCTTCGCAACAAAAATAAAATGTTAAATAACCAAAGCCTTTATTAGCTTTACCCGATGACACCACAGGAACTGATTGCCTATTTTGAAAACAAAACACTACCCGAAATTCTTCGCCTTGACAGGGCTTCTACGCAACACGACGTAAAGGTAGCGGTGGAAAGGAACATCGAAATCATGTTATTGGATAAAGACGGCGGCAGGGCAAAGAACCGGCTTACACAAATTTTAAAAGCATTGGAAACACCCTACGACGGGCCGGGAATTCCGAAATTATAAGCCTAACGGATGTTGGTATTGATAATCCCGAAAAATACTAACTACTATTTTCCATTGCATTCGTTCCGCAACGAATGCCGGAGGCGGCAACCCAATCGCCATTGTGGCCCCGGTATAGAAATCCCTCCTGTTGGGATGATCGGGAAAAACCGCGTTCATGACTGCGCGATTGACCCCCGCTCCTATCAGTTGTATTGTAATGCCAACTGCATCATCTAAATGAATCAGGTTGACAGGCGCCAAACCATTACCAATATTGGTTTTTCCGGCAAAGAATTTACCCGGATCACGCCCGGGCCCTATCAGTCCGCCGAGGCGAAGTATGTTGCAGGCAAATGGCGCATTTTGAAATAGTTGCTCGGCCTTAAATAATAGCCTGGCCGATAAGGTTTCCGGCTGTGGAGGCGTAGTTTCATCTACTACGGCATTATAATCACCGTAAACGCTGGTTGAACTGATAAAAATCACCCTCGAAATCGTAAACTGCTTAATCAGCGAAATAGTAAATTCAACCCGCTTCAAATAAGTGGCTTCATCATCCATCCGGACATTATTGGCAACCACCAGCACATCGCAGTCGAAAAAATCCGGATCAACAACGCTTTCTCCGGGCGTTTTCAGATTAACCACGTGAGTTCGAGTTTCATCCAGTTTGTTCTGCGAAGTGGTCGATCCCTTTACCCGGATACCGTTACCGATGAGCGATTTTGCGAGTGCCGTACCAAACCAGCCGCAACCCAGTATACTTACCCTCATTATTTTGTATTTTGTTTACTTTTTGGTTTCGTTAGCTGTCGTGCAATTTTAATGATAACTTCTTAAAAATATTTTCAAAAATATTTGCGCAATCAAATAGTTGCACATATATTTGCAATCAAATAGTTGCAAATGGACATTAGACGAGATATTTACCAGGCCATAGCCGACCCTACCCGCAGGGCCATACTAATGCTGCTTACCGTAGGCGCCATGACGCCCAATGCCATTGCCGGGCATTTTGACAGCAGCAGGCAGGCCATATCCAAACATATACAGATACTGGCCGAATGCGGCGCTGTTGACCAGGACCAACGCGGGCGCGAAATTTATTACCAGCTAAATATTGATAAAATGAAAGAGATAGACCGTTGGATGGAAGCTTTCCGCAAGATGTGGGAAGACCGCTTTAACCAGTTAGATAAACTATTGGAAGACTTATAAATCAAAAATCATGACAAACAATTTTGTGTTCGAGCCGGACGTGGCCGCTAAAAAGATTTACGTCTTACGCGAATTTAACGCGCCGGTTGAAAAAGTATGGAGAGCCTGGACCGAGCCTGACCTGATAGAAAAATGGATTGCGCCAAAACCCTGGAGGGCCGAAACCAGAACTATGGAATTTACCGTTGGCGGCATTTGGCTGTACGCCATGGTTGGCACCGAAGGACAGAAACACTGGGTATATGCAGAATTTACGGCAATAGAAAATGGAAGCGCTATTTCAACAACGGGTATGTTTTGTGACGGGGAGGGTAACCCGCTTACTGGCGGGCCAAAGTCATACAGGGATACTAAATTCTCATCCATCGAAGGTAACAGAAGCAAAGTGGAACAAGTAATTACCTTCGAGGACGAAGCCACTATTAAGATGTTTGTGGAAATGGGCTTTAAGGAAGGCACCACCGCAAGTCTCAGCAACCTGGATGAGTTACTGGCATCGGAATAGGCGTTGAGCAATCAAATAATCAATCTATATGAAAAGATCTATTAGTTTCCCGGGTATTGCTTTGGTGCTGATCCTGGGTTTGATTTCATTCAGGAAATCCGCGAATAGCCTGGAAGCGATACAAACAGATGCGGGCCGGATATCCGGTGTAATTAACGCTACGGGTGATGTATATGCATTTAAGGGTATTCCTTTTGCGGCTCCCCCGGTGGGTGATTTGAGATGGAAAGCACCACAGCCGGTAAAGCCCTGGGAAGGCATTAGAAAATGTGAAAGTTTTGGTCCCAGCCCTATGCAGGCGCCACCTGTTCCTTTCAGTATGTGGTCCGAAGAATTCCTGATTCCGAAGGAGCCCATCAGCGAAGATTGCCTGTATCTCAACGTGTGGACAGGCGCAAAATCTGCAGGCGAAAAACGCCCTGTTATTGTATGGACATACGGTGGTGGATTCCTGAGTGGTGGCAGTGCTGTACCCATATATGATGGAGAGGCCATGGCAAAAAAAGGAATTGTATTTGTCAGCATAAACTATAGGATGGGCGTATTCGGTTTTTTTGCTCATCCGGAGCTCACAAAAGAATCGGGCCGAAATGCATCAGGCAATTATGCGATACTCGACCAGGTGGCGGCACTTCAGTGGGTAAAGAGAAATATTGCCGCTTTCGGCGGCGATCCGGATAATGTTACCATAGCGGGAGAATCGGCGGGCGCATATAGTGTTAATATCCTGGAGGCCTCCCCATTGGGTAAGAATCTGTTTCAAAAAGCAATCGCCGAGAGTGGCGCCATGTTTTCTACTCCCTTTACATCGCTTACCAAAGCCGAAGAAGCCGGCGAAGCCTATGGAAAGTCACTGAATGCGCCAGACCTGGCAGATTTACGAAAGGTTTCGGCGGAGGACCTGATGAAAAAACCTTACGCTGTATGGGGTCCTATTGTAGATGGCTATGTTTTGCCGGGGTCCATAACCAGCATTTTCACGGCAGGGAAGGAAAATAAAATTCCACTGCTGACCGGGTGGAACCAGGAAGAGTTTATGTTTTTTGGATCTGTAAAAAGTGCGGCAGACTTTAAAAAGGACATGAATGACCAATATGGCGCTGATGCCCATACTGCGCTCGAAAATTATCCGGCCACCAATGATTCTGTAGCTGCGGTTTCTCAATACAGGATGAGCAGCGACCAAGTTTTTGGTACGCAGAATTTTACATGGGCGAATATGCAAAGTGACCAGGGTGCAAAGGTTTATATGTATCGGTTTACACATAAAGTACCCGGAGCGGGTGAATATGCGAAATATGGCGCATTTCACGGGAGTGAGATACCTTATGCTTACAATAACCTGAAATTTAGTAACCGGCCCTGGCAACCGGCAGATCTTAAGCTTGCCGACATCATGTCGTCTTATTGGGCCAATTTTGCCGCCACCGGAAACCCTAATGGAAAAGGATTGCCCGAATGGGACCTGTACAATTCAAAAACAAATGAAATTATGATCCTCAATGAACAGTGTTATTCAGAAAAAATGCCGGATTTGAATGCGATTAAATTCCTCGCATCGAAAATAGGATCGAAATAGAGCAGTGTAAATCACTTATAAAACTAATAAATATGACAAACAATTTTGTATTCGAAAAAGACCTTTCCGCTAAAAAAATTCACGTAGTACGCGAGTTTAACGCACCTATTGAAAAAGTATGGAAAGCCTGGACAGACCCTGCCCTGCTTGAAAAATGGTGGGGACCGAAACCATGGGTAGCCAAAACAAAAACGATGGATTTTAAAGTAGGTGGCGCCTGGCTGTATTATATGGAAGGCCCGGAAGGTCAAAAATTTTGGAGCTATGTAAAGTTTACCGCCATTGAGAATGGCAGCCGTTTCGCCGCTGATACTGCGTTCTCTGATGAGCATGGTAGCGTGCCTCCGGGCACATCTGTAGGGCATTGGGACAACAAATTTGTAGCCGCCGGCGATAAAACCAAAGTGGTGGTGGACATTAGTTTTGATGATGAAGCAGCCATAAAAATGATGGTAGAAATGGGCTTTGAAGGCGGCTTTACCATCGGACTGAACCAGTTAGACGAATTATTGGCTTTTTAAATACGATTACCATGAGAAAATTGAAATTACAGATACAAATGACCGTTGATGGATTTGTAGGAGGGCCAAATGGCGAGAACGATTGGGTATTCGTATCCGGTACACCGGACCCGGAGGCTATGCAACAGATTATCGCGTTTGGCGTTGGGCTTGCCGGCGGCTGCGATACCTTGTTGCTGGGCCGCAAACTGGCTGCTTCCGGGTTTTGCGGGTACTGGGAAAACGTGGCCGACAACCAACCCGACAACCCCTGGCATCCTTTGGCACAGCTGATAGCGGACCATCGGAAGATTGCTTTTAGCAGTACCGAAACAACTCTCCCGGGCCGCAATCTTGAAGTGGAAAACGGCGACCTGGCTACTGCAGTACAGGCGCTGAAAGAGCAACCCGGCAAGGATATCCTGGTTTATGGCGGTGCCGGCTTTGTAAGCTCCCTCATTAGTTTAAACCTTATTGATGAATATTATATCATCACTAATCCTGTTGCCATTGGTGCGGGCCTATCCATTTTTAAGGAAAGAAAATTACTGAAGTTAGACAGTTCGGTAGCTTATAAGAGCGGCAAAGTGCTTAATAAATATTTGCCGGTTCCGGTTGGCAGTTAGTAGTGGGCAGTTTCCGTCTTCGCAGACTCTCCGACACGGGGCCCTGCGCTGCAATATGCCACGGATGGCACGGGGTACTTCGCGAGTGACACTGATAACACAGAGATTTTGAAACAATTAAAAATTAAAATGGAAATATTAGTTTTTAAGACGAATGTAAGCAGCAAGAAAAAAGTGAGCATGGTTGCGCCCCTGCTCACTTCTTTTCCAACTATCCGTCACTGGAATTTCGACCTGGATGATTGTGATAAAGTATTACGTATTGAGGCTACCGGGCTAAATCCCGACTCAGTTGAGTCGCTGTTGTCGACGGCGGGTTTTAATTGCCAGGAGTTGGATTAGACAAGTCCGGAATCCCGATAGCTATCGGGACCGGAAAGTCCGAAAGACGCTGCAATTGACTCCGCTGGTACAAGCGTTCAAGCGTTCGACTTTTTTTTATTTGGAACGATGTGGAACATACTGATTATAAATTATTTAAAATTTAATAAAGGATTATTTTTAGCTAACGCACTGATAATCAATGGGTATTCATTCTGGCTTTATACTTTTTTATGTAATTTATTGATTATTAATAAATTACATAAATAGTGGGGAATTTACTTGAGTCGTACACACTCTTTTTGCGGCGTAGTCCGGGCAGAGGTTTACACTTTTAAGCTTTTGTAAAAATAACATAGCGACAACGAACGCGTACCCGGTCTGCTTAAACCTTTGCTGTATTTACCTATCTTATTTTCATATAACGAAGGTTATTTAAATCAACCACAATATGAAATTCTTTATTACAATTCTTATCCCCTTAATCGGGTGTTTGCGGGTAATTGCGCAAACGCCGGTTAATAACACAACAACGGATACCGCAAAACAAAAATATATGCTGGAATACGATCCCGGTGTAATACGGGTAAAAGGCAATTCGTTGCCTGTTGGTATTGTTGCTATTTCAGACAAAGGGCTGAGGTCCCAAACAAAAGGATTTTTAAATGGTACTGATAGCTGGTCGAAATATAAAATAGACGTCGATAGCGGGACTTACTCCAATGGCCAAATTAAGATTAAAGGAAGCGGAAACGGGTATAAAAAAGGCGACTCGCTAACGGTAACTGTTTATACCAAAAAATGGTTTTTAGGCGGAAGGGGTAAGTGGTTGTTCAGTCAAAAAATACCATACAATTACGAAGCAAAGATCAGTGTTTTAACCGCGGGCAATTTTTCGAAAGCGCCGGGCGACCATGTACAGTTTGGCGTGAGAACCTACTTTGATAATAAATTATATACCGATAAATGGGCCCCGGCGAAGAAGAATTTAAAAGATTTTGCCTTTAAATTTGACGGTGTCCACATCTCAAAATCAAAAGGCGATTTAAAAATTGATAAGGACCCTGCCAAAATCAGCAATGATAAAATACAGTTGATAGCCTCATTGGTAAAAAATACCGCCATAACCGACACCCTTAACGTTTTACTCGATTATGTTGCCAATTATCAATGTAATATTCTCTCCGGAGGAGCAGGGCACGATTTAAATATTACGGCGGCCATTCATCACGATTCGATTATTAATGCGCAATTATTAACCATCCAGGTCATTGATGCCGCCACGCGTAAAACCTATAATTACTGGGTAAATACAAATGGTGGTTCGCTCGCCATTTTGAGCAAAGGTGCAGATGGCAGTGATGGCTTAAATGGGTTGGATGGTTTGGCCGGTACGCCGGGATCGCCGGGGGCAGTTACGGTTGACATGGAAACTGTAACCAATGCCGATGGCACAACTACCACCACTACAAATACGGTAACTGGTGCAGGAGGCAACGGAGGAAATGGCCAGGATGGCGGAAATGGCCAGGATGGCGACGCAGGCGGCAACGGCGGAAATATTGTGGTAAATTATTCGCCAGCGGCCGCACCGTTTCTTAGCCTGATTAAAGTAACGAGTACAGCAGGCAGAGGCGGATCGGGCGGCAGGGCCGGCAGAGGCGGCATGGGTGGTAGTGGAGGTAGCGGAAACCCCAACGGCAATGCCGGTTCAAATGGCCTGGATGGCCGTAACGGGTTCGACGGATCTGGCGGGCGCCAGGGAACGGTTACTTTTATTAGGGTGGGTTCGGTTGAGTAAACTGAATAGGGTTGACCGATGAAATCAGGACGCTAGCGAGGGTCGTTTTTCATGCGCCGGCGGCGCTCCACCTTTGTAGAAACATTAAGTAAAAAACAAACGGCTCCGTAGGTGCCGCGCTGCTCCCGCAAGCAACTTTTCGGTACCGAAAGGCTCCGCTGCTGCAAGCCTCCAGGCTTGTGGCCCGCATACTAAGTAACCATCATCTAGGCTGCCCATGCCATGTTTTCCAATATCTATGTTTAGGTATAATTTATTATCTATAAACGGCCACAAATGGCGAGGCTTGCGTCAACGAGGGGGTTACGCTCTGGCAAATGAAAGTTTGGGCTGAAAGTTTACAATATGGGCTTATCTTCCGAGTATTTCCTGCGACTTTAAAAGGAATGAAAAGCCATTTGCAGTGCCTTCCTTTTTAGTGGAACGAAAATCAATGTATTCTAATATCACGTCCGTAGAAAGCATCGCCCCCGAAATAAGCGAAGAAAGCTGCAGTGACCTGGCTGCAAGGATAGAAGCAACAAACGAAATACCCGCCTTTCCCAATTGAATTGACGACCTTTTTATCAACTTATGATCGTGACGCTGAATGCGTTTTGAAATATCTTTAATTTTCGGATTACGGACTATTATGTCTGGAGATTATATCTCCAGTGGTGTAGCGTACATAGCCGTATTTTTCCGCTGCCGCCCCGATTTATCGGGATGACCCGCATGCTCGGTAACCACCATACATTTCCCCGAACCTCGTTTTTACGACGGATGTTAAGCCGGCTTGCTGAAAAACTTCCACTCTCCCTCCGAAACAACTTCGACCTGACCACCTACCACTTTGATGGCGGTCTGTTCGTCAATGGCATAAACGGCTGCGGGAATTTTTGCAGCCCATTTTTCCGCATTTAGCCCGCAAGCGTCCTGGAAACCAGGGTTATTATAGTGTGGAATCACGGCGAAGTCGGTTAGCCCGGCACCCCTCGCTGTAAAGAGCATCTTAGTTATTTCGCCCTCCGCTGTATTGAATACCATATTTTCCGTAGTCAGGGGCGTGCCGCTGCCGCCCCTCGGATTACTTTCGGTCTCGCTAAAAATAGTGTTTATAGCCATACTGCCCGCGCTCACGCCAACATAAACCAGGTCCTTGTTCAGAGAAGTCAATACCTCTGTAAGTCCCGATTGTTCGAACCAGTACGCCAGGTAAAGCGGATCGCCGCCCCAAACCAACAGGGCGTCAGCCTCCTCAAGCGCCGATACCCAGATATCTTTTCTGATACTGGTTAGTGCGGTGAGTTCAAAGAGACCCATTGTTTTCCAGCCCAGCTCAACCAGGGCGCCCTTCATCTTTCCTCCGATCGGCCACCATGCGTAATTCGGACCGCCCATGAACGGGTAAACGCCTGTTGGAACAAACAGCGCGCCCGACTCACTGATGGGCTTGCCCAGGAGCTGTTCGAGCGCGTCGCCGATGCTTTTATTGGAAATACCGGAGGAAGTCAGGAGTAGTTTGATCATCAGAACAAAAATAATTGTTGATATCGAATAAATCAAGGCCATTCAGGATAGAAACAGTGCCGTCCCCATTTTATCGGGATGGCCCGCATGCTAAGTAACCGCCATCATACTAATTATGCACCATGTTTTAAAGATCAAAGTTTCGGCATAATCTATTATCAACCGCCACAAGTGTGGAGGCTTGCGGCGGCAGTGACCATTTTTATTAGCTTTATTTAATAGCAGGCCTTAACAGCCACGAGGTAGTAGTGCCCAATAAGGCCCCGCCAACAACATCGCTGGGGTAATGTACGCCCAGGTACATACGCGAGTAACCTACAGAACCTGCCCATAAATACGAAGGAACTATAACGTACCATTTTGGATACGCCCTTGATAAAGCTGTTGCTACCGCAAAGCTTGTTGATGTATGCCCCGAAGGAAACGATGTACTGCCTGCATTGTAAACCGCTACGATTTTTAAGTTTTGCACAAACGGCCGGCGACGCTTAAATATGGTTTTCATTAACAAGGTAGCACCCAAAGTTATGGCTGCGCTGCTACCCACATATAAGGCGTTCTGGCGCATCTGGCCATCGTGCCTTACAACACCGCCCACCATTAATGCGGCAGGTATGCCATAGGCAACATACCCCAGCGAGTTAGATAAAACCAGCATTTTTTTTGTTTCGCTATCGTCGCGAGCCAAAGCCAGGTTGATTAAAAATTTATCGTCAAACCGCTGAACAAAGTTATTCACCTGCGCTGCTTGTACCTTTACTTGTGTGATGGTTTTTGTTTGCTCCGGAGTTTTTGGCTGCTCTTCTGTTTTTACCTGCCCAACAACGTTTTCTGCAAAAAATACAAATAACAATAACAGCAGAACAAATAACGCATTAGTTAACCTTGTGCACTTGTTTATTTTCATCACAATAGCAGTATGATATATATTATTTATGTTAAATTTAAAGGCATTTACCAGTTGGCAACATTAATTTAACAATAAAACCTTTAAATTGTTAAAACTCATCAGCTATTTATTATAACGTATACTAAAATTTACCTTGTTTCAAATACCGAAGCGCAACAACTCCCGACTTAAAAACCGTAGATTCAACCAATTTCAATTGTAAATTCTCCTGCAGGTTGATCCCTTCAAACAACCGTCTGCCTTGTCCTACAACTATCGGGTGGACTACAATATGATATTCATCAATCAAACCAAGCGCGGCAAGTTGCGAAGGAATGGTTACACCACCGGTAAAAATATTTTTGCCTTGTTCCTGTTTCAGTTTAAGTACTTCGTCCTGGAGGTCCGTACGGACAATTCTCGTTTTTTCTCCCTCAGTATTATCTAACGATTGTGAGAAAACAACAATTTTATCGACGGCATCAAATGCCTGTGCAAATTCGTCAGAAGGGTCTTCTTTCGCCACATCGGGCCAATAAGGAACCATCAATTGATAAGTTTTACGCCCGTATAGGAATGTGTCGGCATCCCGCGTCAGTTGTATAAAATACCCAAACGTATCTTCATTGGGATAAAACTTGGTGTGGTCGCAGCAGCCATCTAAGCTGGTGTTGATTGCGAATACTAAATTTCTCATTTTATTGCCTTTGTTTTTTATTTTTCAACCGTTAATATTTTAATTTATTGTTGATTGATATGCTTAAAATTAGCTAAATAATATCGCGCCTTACAATTCGGGGGTTGTACATGTTTCATTGGCAGGCCAAAAAAATATTTGCCGGATAATGGACGCGGGTATTTTTTATGTCAAAATAATGTTTTAATATTGATTAACAAATTGTTACTGCAATCATTAACCTTAATCTACATGTATTATGACACCTGATTTAGCGATGATTTATTTATTTGCCAGCAACTTTGCACCTTCGGGCTATGCCTTATGCAACGGGCAAATTTTGGCAATTTCCACCAACACCGCACTATTTTCGCTCTTGGGCACCTATTATGGTGGCAATGGGCAAAATAATTTCGCACTCCCCGACCTTCGTGGCCGGACACCCATTCATGCCGGGGGCAACTCGGGGCAAGGTCCCGGGTTACAGACTTATGTACTGGGGCAGTTTGGTGGCACCGAAAATGTGTCATTAGTGCAAAATCAAATGCCTTCACATACCCATACATTAACTGTTAACAAGAGTGCAGGCACCGATGCTGTACCTGTTGCTAACGCGAGTTACATATCGGCTGGCCCGTCAACCGGATCGGGACCCAATGCTTCCGCTTTAAAAACATTTACTTCGGATGCAAGTGCCGGCAACCTTGTACCGTTAGCTACCGGGGCAATTGCAACGGCCGGTGGCTCATTACCACATAACAACTTGCAGCCATATTTGGCAGTAAACTATGTTATTGCACTACAGGGCGTTTTTCCATCGCGGAATTAAAAGAAGTTTTCACCTTCCTGCCCGAATATTATGGTAAATGCGAAGGCCATGCTGCCTGTAGGTTTGCTATGACTGTACACTTCAGCAACACGCCTAATAACATTTCAAAAATATAGCCCGATAGAAAATCCTGTTGGTTACTAAATACGATCAGGTAATACCGCTATCCGTATATCTACGAACTATTATACCTCTCTGTCTACAGTATTGCAACTGATAAACATCATCGTTGTAAGCGCTCAAAAAATATAATCGTGCCACATGCCACCCGTAATCTGTGCGCCAGAGACACAGTCTCCCGGGCATCGTACGCCGTAGCTGGAAACAAACAACGTTAGTATCACCTATACAAATAGCCATTATTATAGACTTTTTGTCAATAATACTTGACATTATGAAATGTATACCTATCTTTGCATGAATTAAACAATTTAAGACATGGAACCATCTGTAAAAAAAGCGCACCAACACGCTATTATTTTCGCCCTCATCTACGGAGCCACCTATTTGCCGGCAGTATGGCTGCTAAAACATCATGTATTTAGGCAGCCTGTTTCGATAATTATTGCGATAGTGCCAATTATTACTTTCTTCATCTTTATTTTTAAATACATCAAGTCCTTTTCGGTGATGGACGAAGTGAAGCAACGGGTACAATTTGAAGCCGTTGTTATCGGTTTTTCATTGACAGCGATGTTGATGATGATTTTGTTTTTGCTAAGCATGTGTGGTGTGTCAAACCCCGGCTGGTTTGGCTACGCACAACTGGTGTGCTGGTGCTGGCTATTTTATTTTGTTGGCTGGTTAATTTCGATAAGAAAATACGGGCTATGAAAAACACGATAAAGGTTGAACGCGCCAAGAAAAACTGGACACAAGCCGACCTTGCAAAACACATCGGGGTATCACGACAGGGTTTAAATTCTATTGAAACCGGGAAATTTATCCCCTCCACTGTACTTGCTTTACGGATGGCTAAAGTTTTTAATACTACTGTAGAAGTTTTATTTCAGTTGGATGACGCAGAGTCGTGATGAAGGGAAGGCCGGCCGGAGTCATCTTTTTTGGTAACCCCTACAGCTATTCAAAACTTAAAATTTATAAATAAACAAAGGCGGTGCATCCTCGGCCTTCAGGATTTGGCCGGGGATGCCGGGCTGCCAAAAGCGAAACAGTGACTCGTGATTGAGCCCGTTTCATTTATCTGTGGCGCGTTTCAATGTTGTATGCGTCGATCTGGTACCCACACGCAGGCTTATCGAGTCGCCATCGGCGTAGTATCTGCCTTTGTTTTTAATCTTCATGGTATTGATGTTAGCGGTAAACCATAAACTATCGCCTTTCACCACGCCATCCGAAATATCAAAGGTACCTATCGACGATATCACCGTACCTGTGAGCGTTGTGCCACCGGTTTTAAAAGTATATGATATCGGGAATTCATTGCCATCCGGCCCTTTTAGCATAGCAGACCATTTGCCATCTATACCTGCAAAATAAGCGAAAGCAGCGCCAAAGGAAAGGAGTAAAACAATTGTCGTAAGTATTTTTCTTTTCATATTATGGGAGGTTAAATAATTGGTTAAATGTAAACATTAATTCCAAAAAACCGATGTGCATTGGAAACAGACGGCAGGATTTGCAATCCCTACAATTATCCCAACACCGGCGTGCGCGTTACCAACTGTAATTGAGTCAAATCCCCCCTTAAATTGGCATTTATCCCCCCTGTAGTTTGCATATCCCGGCTTTAACTTTATACTATTGCCTCCTGCAATTTAGCAGGACAGTTATACCCCGGATATGAATATCACCATCAACCCCGCAAAAAAATGCCGCGTGGCTTTATTGCTCTCCTTCATCCTTTTTATCTCCGCCCACAGTTTTGCCCAAAAGCCTGCAGATTGGCAACTTGAAAAAATGCCCGCAGCACTCGAGACGGATTTTGCACTAAGCGCGCTGCCGCCACAACTGCGCCCCGCCGCCACCGTTTATTTGTTAGATCCCAACAAAGGCTATTATGTGGCGCGCAAGGGGTCAAACGGGGCTATTTGTTACGTTACGCGGACAGGATGGGAATGGGCGAAGTTCAGGAACGATGTTGCCGCTGCCATTGGTTTCGACGCCGAGGGCGCGAGAACAATTTTTCCGGTTGAGATGGATGTGGCGGCCATGCGGGCCTCTGGAAAATACACCGCCCTGCAAATCAGAAACACGGTAATTGACCGGATCAGGAAAGGCATTTATAAAGCCCCGGCGCGGACGGGCATTTCGTACATGCTGGCGCCTGTAATGCGCGTTTACCCCGGTACACCCGCCGATCAACTGGTAACAACGATGAACATGCCGCATTATATGTTTTATGCCCCCTACCTAACCAATACCGACATCGGCAACATACCCGACGGCAGGGCCGACGGCCCGGTAGTAATCAACGCCGGCGCATTATTCCTTGGCGCACGAAAGAGCCCGTACGGATATATTATTTTACCGGCAGGCCAGACAGAAAAAGCAAAAATAATGGCCGAAAATAAGGACCTGCTAAAACGATTGGCCGCCTATAAACCCTATTTTAACACCGAAATGGGGGGAATGAAGCATTAAAGTGTGGGTAGCGGTGTGGGGTGTCAGTCAAATCTGCCATCACTGAAAAAATATAATGTCGTTTAAAATCGCAGCGCCGGAGACAAGGTCTCCGGCCATACTAATCCATAGCTGGAAATTATGGACGGCGGGTAATGTTACTTCCATCATAACGATACACCCCATCTGAAGCAGCAAACCAAATACTCCCATCACTAACTTGTAAAATCCCACAGATCATTCCTTTTTCCGGCTTTATTTCGGTTACCGTTGGCTTTTTATCAGACAGGGATTTTTCATCGTAACGGGAAAGCGTCCAACCTTTGTCACGGGAAAGAGTCGGAGTTTTGTCATGAGAAAGAGTCCAGCTTTTGTCATGAGCACTTTCTGAACTGGTCCAAATGTTTCCTTTTTTATCTTCATAAACATAACCCACAAAATTCTCGGTGAAATTGGTAAATGTACCGCCGCTGTAGCGCCAAAGGCCATCACTGCCGCCCAGCCAAATATTTCCTTTTTTATCTTCAATTATCGAACGAACATTCGCAAAAGGTTTACTGTCATGGGTGAAAACGGTAAATGTTTTTCCATCATAAACGTAGGCATTGCCCCCTGTGCCAAACCAAAACTTGCCTGTTTTGTCTTCAATAATAGAATTAACATCATTATTGTCTGGCAGTCCTTGAAATCCTACATTCATTTTAAAATTCCGAAAGGATTTCCCATCATAACGGCTTACTCCGCCGTCCGTGCCGAACCAAATATTACCGGTTTTATCTTCGTAAATACAAGTAACCTCATTACCGGCAAGCCCCTGTTTTGTTGTAAAATTCTTAAAGGATTTCCCATCGTAACAATAAATACCCGAGCCAACAGAGCCGAACCACAATTTGCCTCTTCTATCTTCTAAAACTGAAAAGAAGCGGGCAGAACTTACTTTACTGGTAATATTAATAATCGATTTCCCATCGTATCTAAAAATACCATCAAACGCAGCAATCCAAATGTTGCCCTTTCTATCTTGCAGGAGATTTCGGGCAATTAGTTTAGGGCCGGGGGAAATGACAATATCGTTGGACTTGATATTTTCTTTTGGGAGGTATGTTTTGTTTTGTCCTTTACAGCAAGTGCAAAAAACAAGGATCAAAAACAAAGCACAAATCTGTGAGTAGCTTTTCATTTTTTATTTTAATTACATACAATTGTTTCTTAGTAAACATCAGCCCCCGGGCGGAATGATTTTAAATCAGCGATACACATTATTTCTGGCCAGCTTTATTTAAAGTCGGTAATGGTCTTTCCGTCATAACGATGCACCCCATCGAAAGATCCAAACCAAATATTTCCGTCATTAGCTTCTAAAATCCCGAAGATCATTGGTTTATTTGTTATTTCGGTTACAGTTGGCTTTTTATCAGACAATGATTGTTCGTCATAACGCGAAAGCGCCCAACCCTGGCTATTATCCCTTTGTGAACTGGTCCAGATGTTTCCTTTCCTGTCTTCGTAGATATAACCAACAAAATTCCGTGTGAAATTGGTATAGGTATGGCCGTCATAGCGCCAAAGGCCATCATTACCACCCAACCAGATATTGCCTTTTTTATCTTTAATTATCGAACGAACATTCGCAAAAGGTTTTCCGTCTTTATTGGTTATAGTGGTAAACGTTTTTCCATCATAAACACAGGCATAACCCCTTGTACCAAACCAAAGTTTTCCTGTTTTGTCTTCAATAATGGCATTAACATCATTATGCATCCAACTACTTTCCGGAATCGTTTGTTGATAAACTGATATATGGACAGAATCAGTATTAGTATGGACAGGAGCAGCCCCTGTACAGGCAGAATCAGTATTGGTATGGACAGGAGCAGCCCCTGTATAGGCAGAATCAGCAACGGCATGGGGCGGCACTTCCTTCATTTTAAAATTCCGGAAGGATTTCCCATCGTAACGGCTTGCGCCGCTACCGGTGCCGAACCAAATATTACCGGTTTTATCCTCATAAATATTAGTAACCCCATTGCCGGCAAGGCCGTCTTTTGTTGTAAAGTTTTTAAAGGATCTCCCATCATAATAATAAACACCTGAACCAATAGAGCCGAACCAAAAATTCCCTTTTCTATCCTCTAAAACCGAAAAAAAGCGTGCCGAACTTACTTTATTGGTGATATTGGTAAACGATTTTCCATCGTATCGAAAAACGCCCTGCCATGAAGCAATCCAAATGTTGCCCCTCCTATCTTGTATGATGTTACGGGTGATCCGGTTAGGCCCTGCGGAAGTGACAATGTTGTTGGCTTCGGACTTAATACTGTCTTTGGGTAAGTCTGTTTTGACTTGTCCTATGCAGTAAGTGTAAAAAAAAAAACATCAGGAACAAAGTGAAAATGTGTGCGTATTTCATAATTTTTTCTTTTTATTATTTTACAATTAACTTAGTAAACACCAGCTCCAGGCTCACCGGGATCTCATCGTCAACCAAATGGTCCTTCAGGCTGACAAATGGGTTCCAGGAGGGGTCCGGTTGATGATCGATATTCCACTTTTTGCGGTCGATAGTCAGGTTTGCTGTTGCCGTAATGGTACCGCCGATCTGTTTCATAGTAGTTGTAAATTGAACTGCATCAGTCAGTCCTTTGATGGTAAGTTTACCGACAACCGTGAAGATAACAGGGTCCTGTCCGGGCAGTATCTGGCTAACTACGATGGTGGCGGCAGGGTATTTTGAAACAGCAAAGAAGCCCTCGCTTCTCAGTTCGTCGTCAACCTTTTTTCTGCCGGCGGCGGTGGCCGCGTCAGTACTCCTCATACTGTTCATATCAATACTGAAAGTACCCTGGGTTGGATTGCCTGCAACAAAATTGCTGAGGCTGCCCGAATTAAATAATATAAAACCATTATGCCGGTTGTTGGGAGCCTTCCACAACAGTTTGCTTTTTTTAACATCAAGCTGGTAAATGACGGCCGTGGCGTCGTGTTTTTGCTGAGCCTGTACAGGAAAATATATTACTCCCGCCAGCAGAATAATCAGGCAGCGGAAAACGTTTCTTTTATTTTTCATCTCCAAATCAATTTGATTCAGCGAAACTACTTTGATATTTTTCGGCGCGGAGAATTTGGATTGTAAATAAAAATGTAAACTTTGTAAATAAATGGTAAATAGTATGTTTGATAGCCGAAATCTCCTTCCCGGGAAAAGCAAGTACCTGTATGGGTTGCTGCTGCTTTTGTTTACCGCAGTAATCTGCGCGGCTTTCAGTATGAGCGGAAGTGACGACTTTGCTGTTGCCAGGAGGGAAGTTTTGCTCCGGAGGATCGGGCATGAACTGCTCTTACAGTCGGGCGACAGTACATCAAGGGTACTTCCGGTAGAAAAGATCGAAGAAAATGAATACCAGATCAGGTTTGAGAATGAGCTTACTTTTCAGCCCGACTCCCTGGTGAATACTACCCGGCGTTTGCTGGCCAAAGACCCGCTCACACGCGATTACGTTGTTAATGTGCTGAAGTGTGGCAACGCCGGTGTGGTCTTTGGATATGCTATATCCGGAAATGAAAAAGATAATATTATAGCATGTTCGGGAAGAAAGCAACCCACAGCATGTTAC
Organism: Bacteroidota bacterium; assembly: GCA_013288685.1. Classification (GTDB taxonomy): domain Bacteria; phylum Bacteroidota; class Bacteroidia; order Sphingobacteriales; family Sphingobacteriaceae; genus Mucilaginibacter. Next base: position 31,568 of record JABDBM010000047.1, read on the forward strand.
CTCATCAACATTAAATTTAAACCGGCGGGCATAAATACCGCAAAGAATGGCTATCTGTTGGGCGGCCTGCCATTGTTAGCATTTGTTGGTTTTATTGTTTTGAGAGTTGTTAAGCCGCGAAGAGCCTTACCTAACGATCAGCAAACCCAAATATTCACGTTAGGATCGGTATTGTTTAATGCGCTGCAACGGCAACTGATAATCAATAAAAAGACCATAGACCTCACCGGAACTGAAACGCGTCTGTTGCTTATTTTCGCAATCTCGCCAAACGAGACGATAGAGAGAAGCCGGCTGCAAAAAGAGATATGGGAAGACGAAGGTGTTATTGTGGGGCGCAGCCTGGATATGTTTA
>JABDBM010000048.1 GCA_013288685.1 Bacteroidota bacterium
TCCGGACCAGCAGCTTTATGAGTAAAATCAAGGCAATAATAAATGCTAACGTTACCGCCAATACACTATTAGCTTCGGGTTCGTCGTGTCTCAAAATCACCAATTCATCTTTAAATAATTAAACCGAAAACAACCAGATTATGACAAAAAACAACCGTCAACATTAATTAAACCAGTAAGGATATTTCAATAGCAATACAAAATTCATTATCAATCAATTTCAACACAAATCAATAATTATGGAAAAACTTAAACTTATCAAATGCTGGAAAACACTGCTTTTAATAATAGGCATAAGCATGTTTTCGGGGTCGCTTTTTGCCCAGGGGTCTACAATTACCGGTAAGGTAGTTGACGAGAAAGGCCTGGCGCTTATAGGTGCAACTGTTAAGCTTAAAACAGCACAGGGCGCGGTCACCACTGACGTTAATGGTAACTTTGTGCTGGCGCTGCCAGCTACTGAAAATACCCTAACAGTATCGTACATCGGTTATATTTCAAAAGATATAGCCGTTAAACCTAACACCAGGGGAATTGTTATTACACTTGTGCCAAATCCAAACGACCTTAACGAGGTTGTTGTGGTAGGTTATGGAACTTTAAAACGAGCGGATGTTACCGGAACAGTAGCATCAATTGACAGCAAGGTATTGCAGGAAATTCCCGCCACTAACGTCGTTGAACAATTAAAAGGCAGGGTTGCCGGTGTTGATGTCGTTAACAGTACCAACGGGCCGCTCATCACCATTAGAGGTAACCGTACCATAGGCGCCGCTCCGGGCGTAGATGGACCGCTGATCGTTTTGGACGGACAACCTTATTATAACTCCATTGAGAACATCAATCCTGACGATATTAAAAGCATCGATATATTGAAGGGTGCGTCGGCCACCGCTATTTACGGTTCACGTGCTTCTGGTGGTGTGCTGTTAATCACCTCTAACCGCGGGCGGGTAGGGCAAACCGTTACCTCATTTGATTCTTACGAAGGGATAAGCAAGCTGGAAGGCAGTTTGAAATTACTGAACGGAAAACAATTTGCCCAACTGGAGGATGACGCATTTCAAGGTTCACAGTTACAAAATCCCACCGGATCTCCTCTTCCTGGCAGTAATCTTTATGCCCTTACCCAAAATGAGAAAAACGCGCTTAACGCCGGGGTAAGCACAAATTACCCAAGCTTATTGCTTAAAAACTCAATGGTTTTAGATCAAAGTTTACGGATTTCAAGCGGAACCGACCGGACACAATTCACCATAGGAGCAGGTTATCACCTAAATACAGGTTTAGAGCCAAATAACAGTACAAAGCGTTATTCGTTAAATGCCAATATTGATCATAAGATAAATAATTACATCAAGTTTGGGTTTAGTACCCAAACAACCGTGCGTTTAATAAACGCAGGAGGGGGTAACCAATTGCAAAATGCACGGTACATGAGCCCTTTAACCAACCCGTACAATCCTGATGGTTCATTGAATGTACTTCCACAAGCTGACGAGTTTGATTCGCAAACTGTAAGCCCGTTATTACCGGGACATTCTCCAAATCAGTATTATAATTATACACGCGGGTACGTCAGCAATGATATCGGATATATCGAAGTATCACCGGTTAGCCACTTAAAATACCGCTATACCCTCAATTACAATTATTCCCAGTCGTTACAGGGAACTTATAACGGTATCAACGGAGCGGATATCCTAAACATTGCCAGTACCACTGCCAGTACGGTTAACAATTATCAATACCGCTTGGCACAGGAGCATTTGCTGACTTATGATAACACCTTCGCTAACAAGCACAGTGTAAATTTTGTGGCCGGCTTTACCAATGAGTTACAGCATAATGAAAATTCAGGTATCAACGCAACCGGCATTCCGTCTGACGCCAACCGTAATGAGAATCTTGCTTTAGCTCAGGTTGTCACCATACCTAACGGCTTATATACCGAGCAGGGGCTGGTATCATTATTTGGCCGGTTGAATTATGCTTTTGACCATAAATATGACCTGACATTGGGCGTACGTAATGATGCCAACTCCGCCCTGGCAGCAGGACATCAGCATACAACCTACCCTGAAGTTGGTTTGGGCTGGGTTATCAGCAATGAAAGCTTTATGAAACGGTATAGTTTTATCGATAACCTGAAGTTACGTGGAGGGTATGGTATAACGTCTACCATAGGTAGTATTGGCCCGTATAACACGTTAGGTCAATTAGGTTCTTATAATTATCAGTATGGCGGTGCATCTGCTGGTGACGCTCAGGGCGTAAGGGTAACCACCTTAGTTAACACTAATTTGACGTGGCAACGATCGGCAGAGTATAACCTGGCTTTAGATTTTGCTGTATTAAAAAGCCGGCTTACCGGTTCGGTAGAAGTTTACTCCACAAAAACTACGGGGATTATTTTGCCAAACCAATTACCGGTGACTAATGGCGCCTCTTCACAGATATCTAACTTAGGCAGTTCTTCCGATAAGGGCCTGGAAATAAGTTTGAGCAGCGTTAACATTCAAAATAGAAATGGATTTGGCTGGTCAACCGATTTTAATGTGGCCTTTAACCGGGAGCGTATTGATGCCTTACCGAATGGCGGGCTGGTTAATATCAACGCGGGCGAATTTGTTGGACAACCTTTAAGCGTAATTTACGATTTGAAGAAAATTGGCATCTGGCAAACCAGTGAAGCTACACAGGCTGCTGTTTATGGGCAGAAACCCGGCTCAATAAAAATACAGGATGTTAACGGCGATGGAAAAATTACCGCTGCTGACGACCAGGTTATCGGTAATTTTCAACCTCAATACACCTTTGGGATGAGTAACCGCTTTACTTATAAGAGCTTCGATTTGAGCATTGTGATACAAGGACGTATTGGCTTTACAACTGTTGTGCCTTATGTTTCTTCTTCCAATTCAGCTACCAATGGCTGGCAGTTCCTGAACCTGGGCCGCCATAACCAACCGGTTATAGATTACTGGACACCTACTAATCCAACCAACGCATTCCCGGAGCCCAACTCTAATACACAACTTTCATATTATTCAACATTGCAATACTATGATGGTTCATTTATCAGGGCACAAAGTATTAACCTGGGTTACACACTGCCTAACAGCGTGATAAAGCATATAGGAATGAGTTCATTAAGGATATACGCAAACGTAACTAATCCGTTCTTTATTTATGCACCTATCAGAAAACACAGCTTTTCTGTTCCTGATGCGGAGCCTACTTACAATTTTACCGGCGCAGGCGGTAATCCTAATTCACCTGCTGCTACATCAGCAAGCGGCAATATCGGTGGCGCTGGCGCTGATGGAAGTAATTTCAGGGGCGTTGCTGTCACTGCGGGCGAACAGACACGTAATTTTATAATAGGCATTAATGCACGATTTTAACCAGATTTATTACTAAGCACATGAAAATATTTAATAAAAATATCGTTTTTATTGTTGTAGCAGCAATACTAACAACAGCTACAAGTTGTAAAAAAATGCTGGTGGAAACGCCAAGAGCACAATTATATCCGAATTATTTTACCACGGCAGCTGGTGTACAAGCAGCTATAACCGGGGTGTACAACGATTTAAGGGGTACCGGCACACTTGGCGGCTTTTCGGGCGAAGGGCTCGTATACTTTTATGATGGCACAGATGAAAACATTCCTGGCGGCAGTGCCGGGACCACTGCACCGCTATATAATGCATTTAAGGGGATTACCTCATCAAATTCACCTGATATCACAGGTCTTTACGTGGACATCAATACGCTTAACGGCGTTTTCCAATATGCATCAGCAATTACAGACCCTACTGCAAGAACCCAATATGTGGCGCAAGCCAAATTCTTACGCGGGTTTATTTATTTTTGGCTCGTGCAAACCTACGGAGGCCTTACTGCAACCCAAAAAAGCGGTATCCCTTTACATACTACATTTATTACACAAGCCACTACCGCTGATGCGCCTGCGCAGTTAAGTGATATCTATAACCTGATCATTCAGGATTTTAGTGATGCCGCAGCAGCGCTTCCTAATACAATCACAAGTGCAAACCCGTTTTCGGCAGGCGGAGTCGGAAAAACAGCAACAGCTGCAGTAGCAAACGCTTATTTAGCAAAGGCTTACCTTACAAGGGGATATACGGAGGCTAAAGTGGCTACCGATTTTCAAAAGGCAGCCGACTTAACGGCAGCATTAATCGCTAACAAAGGCACGTATGGTCTGGATTTGTGGCAAGACTATAATGATGAACATAAGCCCGCCAATGATTATGGCAAGGAAAACATGTTTGCTATCGATTATGGAATCACAGATCCTTCTTACTCCGCTTATACCCAGGGTGGCTCAGGCGGTTACGGCACTAACTTGCTCTATGTATTGGCGCGTTTTAACTATGTTGGGCCAGGGGTGGATAACATTGCCGGAATTGACCAGGTTCCGCAAAAAATCAGCACTGCCAAACCTGGCATGCTTCGTGACGTGTATAATGGGCGCCCTTACATCCGCCTGGCACCCAATAAACCTTATACTATCGACCAGGCTTTTGCTGATCAGATACACGATTGCCGATACGATGCCACTTTCCAAACCTACTGGATCTGTGACAAAGCAGTAGCAGCGGGAGTTAAAAGTGATGGTACGCTAAAAGGCACCCTGACTCCGGCTTCCAATGTTTCGTTAACCGCCTTTAATGTGCCGCTGGATGGCGATACTGCTATCCTCATGCCAAGTCAGGATGTTACCATGGCGCGACGCGATGCTTTTAATGGTTTGATTATTACACCGAAACAGTACACCAATACTAATTTTCCAACGGTTAAAAAATTCGATGACCCCAAACGTACCCGCCCCAATGACTTTTCGAGCAGGCCTATTATTTTAATGCGTTTTTCTGAAGTTTACCTGATGAACGCCGAGGCAAACTATATGTTAGGTAACGTTAGCAATGCAGCGGCATCGCTTAATGTGATCAGGCAGCGTGCAGCATATCGTACCCCGACAGACGCAAACTTTGTAGCTAAAAATCAATTTAGTGTAACCGCAGCTACTATGGCAACTGCTAATGCCGCTAATGCCGCAGCCATGGCCTTAACGCCTGCACAGTTGGCCCTTTTATCAATTCCGAATAATACAACCAGCGCAACTGCTAACAGCTGCGGCATGGATTTAATATTGGATGAATATACCCGTGAATTTTATGGCGATCCCCGCCGTTGGTATGACCTGGTAAGGACACAACAACTGGTAAGGCGCAACAAAATTTATAACGCTGCCGGTGGCCCTAAAGTTCAGGATTTTAATGCCCGCTGGCCAATCCCGCAAACCTTAATTAACAACGTTTTGTCGGGCGCTAAATACCCTCAAAATAATGGCTACTAATTAATTTAAACTTTATACCAAAAACCAGGGCGCAATGCCCTGGTTTGTTTAAGTGATTAACCCGAAAGTTTGAAAAAAATTAAACCGGCCAATACCGGTTTCACAAACAGAAAGAGAATAGTTGGTTAATAAATGTTGATTTGAAGGCCGCCAGATGGTGGCCTTCTTTTTTTGGTCTGAACCTTGATTCGTCGGATTTAAGGATTATCAGGATAAAGTATAACAGCCTCTCACATCATGGGCATCCTTAAATCCTACAAATCAAGGTTCAGACTTCTTTTTATCCCCAATTCCAATCCCCGCAATTCCGCCAACCCTTTCAACCTGCCTACTATGGAGTATCCCGGATAAGTATTGTAATTAAAGTCATCCAGCAATTTATGCCCATGATCGGGACGCATGGGGATGGCAATATCATCGCGACCGCTGTCGAGGCGTCGTTTTTGTTCAAGGATTACATTTTTCATTACGGCATACATATCGTTGCTGCCGTTTAAGTGGTCGGCTTCGTAAAAGCTGCCGTCGGGTTCGCGCTGTACGTTGCGCAGGTGCAAGAAATGAATATGTTCCCCGAGGCGGCTTACTATTCCCGGCAAATCATTATCGCCACGGGCGCCTAACGAACCTGTACAAAAAGTAAGGCCATTGCTGGGGGAGGGGGCAGCGTTTACAACATCCTGCAAGTCTTTTTCGGTTGAAACAACCCGCGGTAATCCCAATATCGGGAATGGCGGATCATCCGGGTGAATACACATTTTTATACCCAATTCTTCCGCATCGGGCATAATTGCCTTTAAAAAGTAGGCCAGGTTTGCCTTTAAGGCAGCCGCATCGGTATTTGCATATTTATCAAGATGGCCCTTAAATTCCTTAATAGTAAATACATCGTCAGTGCCGGGCAGGCCGGCCATAATGGTATTGATTAACAGTTGTTTGGTTTCGGGACTGATACTGTCCAGATATGCCTTTGCTGCCTGTTGTTGTTCGGCCGTAAAATCGTTGTAAGCACCCTCGCGTTCAAGGATATACAAATCGAACGCCGCTACCGCCGGGGCATGGTACCGCAATGCCGATGCATTGTTAGGCAGCCTGAAATCGAGGTTGGTTCGCGTCCAATCCAACACGGGCATAAAGTTGTAACAAACGGTTTTGATACCTGCTGCGCTTAAGTTTTTTAGTGTTACGATGTATTTTTCAATGTATTCATCGCGCTGCGAAGCGGCTGTCTTTATACTTTCGTGGATGTTGACGCTTTCCACAACCGACCAGTTTAGGCCGGCGTCGTTAATGATTTTGTTGCGTTGATTTATTTCATCTAAACTCCATACATCCCCGGCAGGTATTTGGTGCAAAGCGTTAACAATTCCGGTAGCCCCGGTTTGCCTTATCCCGGCTAATGTAACCGGATCATTAGGCCCGAACCAGCGGAAAGTTTGTTCTAAATTACTGATCATTTTGTTTTATGAGTATAGCGGTAAAAGTAAAAATTTCCTTTAAAGTAATATATCAAAAGCACACAATTGTTGCATTAAAAACCAACTTACCTATGAGGTGCTTTTTGGTAATTACCTACATATCAACTGCTTATATCTATGCCACATAATTAACTTTTTTCCGTCTATTAATAGAAGTATCATATTAAAACCAGACGACCATGCTTAAAAACTACTTAAAAACTGCCTTTCGCAGTTTAACAAAAAACAAGATGCATTCGTTTCTCAATATTACCGGCCTATCAGCCGGAATGGCGGTGACGTTATTGATCGGGCTTTGGATAAACGACGAGCTGTCATTCGACAAATACCATCAAAATTATAATAGCATTGCCCAGGTAATGCAAAACCAAACGTTCAGCGGCGAAACCTATACACAACCAACCATCCCCATGCCACTCGGAGAGGAATTAAGAACCGCCTACGGGAGCGAGTTTAAGAAAGTAGTGATGTCGTCCAATACTGCGAAGCACCTGTTGGCGGCGGGAAATAATCATTTTGTAAAAACCGGGAACTTTATGCAACTGGACGCGCCCTCATTATTTTCGCTGAAGATGCTGAGCGGATCGGGCAGTGGCTTGAAAGATCTCCATTCTATCCTTCTTTCGCATACCGCTGCCTTGGCAATTTTTGGCAATACCGATCCGATAAACCGGATGGTAATGTTTGATGATACCGCCAGCCTTAAAGTTACCGGTGTTTACGAAGACCTGCCGGTGAACACCACGCTGAACGACTTGCAGTTTATTGTTCCCTGGGAATTACAGGGAAACAAAGTAAAAGACAATATCCAAAATTGGAACAATAACGGCTGGAAGATTTATGTGCAAATGGCCGATCATGCTGATGTAAATCAAGCGTCTGCAAAAATCAGGGATTCGAAATATTTGAAATCAGATGCTGCCGAGAGAAACTTTAAACCGGTTATTTTTCTTTACCCCATGAGTAAATGGCATTTATATTCGGAGTTTAAAGGTGGTATAAATGTAGGCGGCCGGATACAATATGTGTGGCTGTTTGGAAAAATAGGGTTGGTTGTGCTATTGCTGGCGTGCATTAACTTCATGAACCTGGCCACTGCAAAAAGCGAGAAACGCGCCAGGGAAGTGGGCATTCGTAAGGCGAAAGGTTCCCGCCGGGTGCAATTGATCTACCAGTTTTTTAGTGAATCGCTACTGATGGCTTTTATGGCATTTGTGCTGTCGGTACTGCTAATGGCCTTATTGCTTCCGGTATTTAATAGCGTAGCTGGTTCTGATATCTGTCTCCCTTGGAAAAATCCGGTATTTTGGACCACAGGGCTTGGTTTTGCCCTGGTGGCAGGGTTAATTGCAGGTAGTTATCCAGCGTTATATCTTTCATCTTTTAAACCGGCAAAAGTGTTGAAAGGCGCATATAAAGCAGGCCGGATGGTTGCTATACCGCGCAAGGTACTTGTGGTATTGCAGTTTGCAGCGTCCATCGCGCTTATCATCAGTACTATTGTAGTATTCCGCCAGATACAATTTGCTAAGGACCGCCCTGTTGGATATAGCAGGGAAGGGCTTATCAATGTGGAGACACTTAACACCAGTATATACACGCAATTCGGTGCTTTTCGCAATGATCTGATCAAAACCGGGGCAGTATCAAGTGTTGCCTGGTCATCAACGCCGGTAACAGAGTCAAACAATTCTCAATCTAATTTCGACTGGGCGGGGCGGGATAAAACCGGCACGCAGAATTTTGCGACGGTGGGAGTTTCAAAAGACTATGGAAAAACCATTGGCTGGCAATTTTTAGACGGGAGGGATTACAGAACGGAAACTAAGCAGGCTGATGGATTTGCCTTTGTGATCAATGAATCTGCTGCAAAGATGATGGGATTTAAAAACCCGGTTGGTCAAACTATACATTGGTATGGTTATAATTTTCGCATTATAGGAGTTATAAGGAATATGATTATGGATTCGCCATTTAACCCGGTTCAAGCCACAATTTTTTTTATGGCGCCCTGGAAGGTGAATGTTTTGAACATAAAGATGAAACCCGGCGGTGGTGTTAACACTTCGCTTAAAAAAATCGCACAGGTTTATGCCCAATATAACCCCGGACAACCCTTTGAGTACAAATTTGCCGACGATGAGTACGCAAAAAAGTTTGATATGGAGGAACGCGTAGGCAAGCTGGCAAGTTTCTTTGCCATTCTGGCCATTTTCATTTCGTGCCTGGGGATATTCGGCATGGCCTCATTTATAGCTGAGCAACGTATAAAGGAAATTGGCATCAGGAAAGTGCTGGGCGCAACTGTATTTAATTTATGGCAATTATTATCCAAAGATTTTGTAGTGCTTGTTTTAATTTCGTTGCTTATTGCTTCGCCGCTTGCACTATATTTTATGGAAAAATGGCTGCAAAATTATGAATACCGGGCAACCATATCATGGTGGATTTTTGCTGTAGCCGGCATGGGTTCTTTACTAATAACCGTATTAACCGTGAGTTTCCAGGCAATTAAAGCAGCAATGGCAAACCCGGTTAGGAGCTTGAGGGCGGAGTAACCCATTCTAAATTCTCACATAACGATGGTTTTCAAATTGTTATGTGAGAATTTAACCGTCCATATACAATCCAATTCTAAAATTACCCGCCCAACACCTTCAGGTCTGTTTTCGTTGCAAAAGTTCATTTTACATAGCAATGGTTTTTAAACCCATCGCTATGCAACATTTACGGTGGTTACGATAATTAACAAAAAGCAGGCTAAATTTATTTGTTTTTAAAAATGCTTTAAAGTTACAGACGGTACTAAGTGTAAATAGTTAAAAAATTTTGCAACCGATTGCTAAAAATTTTTCTGTTTTTGCTGGATTTGATTTATTTTTAACAGATTATTATGAAAAAAACATTCAAAAAAGTTAATATATATTCAAATTTAATAGATATTTTATTGTAACCGATTGTATATTTACACCAAAGTTGAACTGTTACTATGACTGAGCCGGAAAAAGAAGTTACCATTTATGATATAGCCAAAAAACTGAATATCTCGGCAGCAACGGTAAGCCGGGGATTGAAGGACCATCCGGGTATCAACAAAAATACTAAAAAAAAGATATTAAATGCAGCAAGCGAAATGGGATATCGTTCCAATTCGTTTGCCAGCAGTTTGCGCAAAAAACGCAGCAATATTATTGGCGTAATTGTGCCGAGGCTGAATAGTAACTTTATGTCGGATGTTATTGCCGGGATTGAAAAAGTTGTAAATGATGCCAATTATAACCTTTTCATTAGCCAGTCGCTGGAGGCGATGAAAAAGGAGGTGAGCAATGCCAAGGCCATGTTTAACAACCGGGTAGATGGTCTGCTGGTGTCTTTAGCTTACGATACCACCAATATTGAACATTTTGAAGCATTTATCAATCGCGGTATACCGGTTATATTTTTTGACCGCGTGCAAGAGCATCAGCAATGTCCCAATATATTTATTGACAATTATAAAGCGGCTTACAACATCACCACGCATTTAATTGAGCAAGGGTGCAAACGGATAATGCATATTGGCGGCAGCCAATTGCGTAATGTATATATCGGCCGGTTCAATGGTTTTAAGCAGGCACTTGCCGATCATCAAATTCCATTCGATGAGAGTTTATTGATCATCAATGATTTGAGTGCCATCGCCGGCATTGAAGCTGCTAAAACCATTTTGAATATGGACCTACGGCCCGATGCTGTTTTTGTCGCCAATGATACCTGCGCAGTAAGCTGTATGCAGGTGCTTAAGAGAGCGGGTGTGCATATTCCCGATGATATTGCTTTTGCGGGATTTAATAATGATCCTGCAACTATGGTTATAGAGCCTAACCTGACCACTATTGATTACAAAGGCTATGAAATGGGCGAAGTCGCTGCCAAAATTCTAATAGGTCACCTGGATAAAAACGACGATCTGCAACAAACCCACAGCCTCATACTAAGGTCTGAATTGATTGTCCGCGAATCATCCTTACGAAAAAAAGCCTGACCCAAATGAAAAACCGCCTTTTATATATTTTAGCTTTGATACTGTTTATGCAATCGATTTCAGCAAAGGCGGACAACGGGCACCGTTTGTGGCTGAAATACGACAGGATAACGAATGTAAATAACTATAAACAATACCGTTATTTGTTGCAGCAACTGGTATTCCGCGCAGGAGCTGACGTGACATCTGTAGCTGCCAAAAATGAGTTGCAAAGAGGGTTAGCGGGCCTGCTTGATTTAAGCCCAGTAGAAAACAATCAGTTCGTCGCTGGTCGAACTTTAATTATCGGGACGCCGGAATCAAACCCCTTACTGCATACAAAACTTGTTACTGACTTACTCGTGCAATCAGGTACTGAGGGCTTCATCATCAAGGCCACGCAACTATCCGGCAAGAATTGCATCATTATTGCAGCAAATACCGGCAATGGCGTTCTATACGGCGTATTTAACTTTTTAAGACTTTTGCAAACCAACCAGGACATCAGCCAATTAAACATAACGGATAGCCCCAGGATAAACTACCGAATTCTTGATCATTGGGATAACCTGGAACGCACCGTTGAGCGTGGTTATGCTGGGTTTTCAATATGGAACTGGCATAAGTTGCCCGGGTACGTCGATCCGCTGTATGTGGATTATGCGCGTGCCGATGCGTCTGTTGGGATCAACGGGGTCGTTTTAAATAACGTGAATGCTAACCCGCTGATAATAACCAAAGAATACCTGGTAAAAGTGGCAGCATTGGCCAATACCTTCAGGCCCTACGGTATTAAAGTGTATTTGTCGGTACGATTTAGCTCGCCTGTTGAAATTGGCGGCCTCAAAACCGCCGACCCGCTGGATGGACAGGTACAAAAATGGTGGAAGGATAAGGCTGATGAAATTTATAGCTATATTCCAGATTTTGGTGGCTTTTTAGTAAAAGCTAATTCCGAAGGTCAGCCGGGGCCGCAAACCTATGGACGCAGCCATGCCGATGGTGCAAATTTATTGGCCGATGCGTTAGCCCCGCATAAGGGCATTGTAATGTGGCGCGCTTTTGTATATGATAATAAAGTACCCGATGATCGCGCCAAGCAAGCCTATAATGAATTTAAACCCCTCGACGGCAAATTTAAAAGCAATGTAATTGTACAGGTGAAAAACGGCCCGGTTGATTTTCAGCCCCGCGAACCCTTTCATCCGCTGTTTGGCGCGATGCCGGGTACACCATTGATGCTGGAATTTCAGATAACGCAAGAGTACCTGGGTTTTTCAACACATTTGGTTTACCTGGCTTCGCTGTTTAAAGAATGTTTGGATGCCGATACTTATGCAAAAGGCAAAGGTTCAACAGTTGCAAAAGTGATTGATGGCAGCCTTGAAGGCCATAAGCTTTCAGGTATAGCGGGTGTTGGCAATATCGGTACCGATGCCAACTGGTGCGGGCATCCTTTTGCGCAAGCTAATTGGTTTGCTTTTGGCCGCCTGGCCTGGAATCCGGAATTAACTTCGGATGCCATTGCCGATGATTGGTTGAGGATGACGTTTAGCAATGATGAAAGTTTTGTTAGCCCAATAAAGCAAATGATGCTTGACTCCAGGGAGAACTCTGTTAACTATATGACCCCACTTGGTTTGCACCATATTATGGGCACCAATACGCACTACGGCCCGGCCCCATGGGTCGACAATGCAGGCCGGCCCGACTGGAATCCGGTTTACTACCACAAAGCCGACTCGGCAGGAGTGGGGTTTGATCGTACAGGAACGGGTAGCAATGCTGTTGCACAATACGCGCCACAGGTACGCGATGAATTTGAAGATTTAAAAACTTGTCCAACTAAATATTTACTATGGTTCCATCATGTGAAATGGAACTATACCATGTCATCGGGCAATTCGTTGTGGAATGAAATGGTGCAGCACTACTATACAGGTGCGGCCTCGGTAAAAACGATGCAACAAACCTGGGGTAAAATGAACGGAAAAGTTGATGCAGAACAATTTGAAGAAGTGAAACAGCTACTGGCTATACAGGAACAGGAAGCCCGCTGGTGGCGCGATGCATGCGTGCAGTATTTTCAAACTTTTTCGCGGCTGCCTATACCTGCGGGCTACGAAAAACCGGAGCATCCGCTGGACTATTACAGGCAGTTACAGTTCCATTACGTGCCGGGAATTAAAGGGTATAATTAAAGTCCGGAAAGTCGGAAAAGTCCGGAAAGACAGAAAAGTAGAGAAAGTTCGATGCAGGTTTGTGTTTATTAAAAATTAAAAAAAGAATGAGTTTAAAAACAGCAATTATTACAGGCGGCGCATCGGGATTGGGGCTTGCTGCTACAAAAAAATTTGTTGAAAGCGGCATCAAAACCATCATCATTGGCCGGAATGAAGATAATTTGAAAGAAGTTTCGGCAACCCTTGGCGAACTGTGCAGCTATAAAGTTTTTGATTTAAGTAACCTGAAAGGCATACCTCAATTAGTTGATGAACTGATTGCAGAATTTGGCGCAATAGACATCCTGGTAAATAACGCCGGCATCAATCAGAAAAAGGGGTTTACCGAGGTTACGGACGAAGATTTTCAAAACGTTATTTTAACAAATCTAACCTCGGTATTTGTTATAAGCCGCGAAGTTGCCAAAGCCATGTTGCCCAAAAAGAACGGCTGTATCATTAATATCAGTTCCATGGCCGCACAATACGGGATTCCTTACGTAATTGCCTACACCGCCGCAAAAACCGGCATCGAGGGGATGACCAAAGCCATGGCCGTTGAATTATCGCCCGATGGCATCCGGGTTAACTGTGTAGCTCCCGGTTTTATCGCCACTAATATGTCGGCCAAGGCGCTTGATAATGATCCTTTGAGAAAACAAAAAGTGCTATCACGCACGCCAATGGGTAAACTCGGCTCTCCCGAAGATGTAGCTGAAGCTATCTACTATTTGTCATCAGATGCTGCGAAGTATTTAACAGGCGTTGTTTTGCCGGTTGATGGGGGGAATTCTATTGGGTTTTAATTGAAATAAAAACCTTGTCATTACGAGCCCAGCGTGGCAACCGAGTCGCCATGAGTAGCCCCACATGTATGGCTACGAGGTTGCTGCGCTCGTTCCTCGCTTGCAATGACAATGGTTGTTTTGGGTTTAAAGACTTGAGGCTACCGACTCCAGACTTTCAACACTACTCATACCTCAACGCCTCAATAGGATCAAGCCTCGATGCCTTTTGCGCAGGATAATATCCAAAGAAAATCCCGGTAACGGCGCACACCACAAACGATAACACCACCGATGATTCGGAAATAATAGTTGGCCAGCCCAGCGTTAGGGTTACAATTTGGGTGGATAAAAATCCAACCAACACGCCTATAACGCCACCCGTTATACTGATCAACACGGCCTCCATCAAAAATTGCATTAAAATATCCTTCCCCCGCGCGCCGATGGACATCCGCAACCCGATTTCCTTAGTCCGTTCTGTTACCGAAACATACATGATATTCATGATGCCTATGCCGCCAATTACCAGCGAAATACCGGCCACCACGGTTAACAAAATAGTAAGCAAACCACTGGTGGAACTTAAAGTAGCAATCAATTCCTGCTGGGTACGTACGGTGAAATCATTGTCTTCATTTGATCGCAGGCGGTGCGAATCTCTTAATATCTGGGTCATTTCGGTTACGGCCTGGTCCGTTACAGCTTCGTCTGCTGCCGAGGCGTAAATGTTGGAGTAATAGATTGACGCGAGTATACGTTTTTGTACGGTAGTGTAGGGTGCAATTAATATATCGTCCTGATCCTGCCCGAAAGCGTTAAACCCTTTAGGGCTTAATATACCAATTACCTGAAACGGTATATGGCCAAAACGAATCACTTTGCCAATTGGGTTTTCGCCGTTCGGGAAAATATTGTCGATAACCGTTTGGCCTATCAGGCATACTTTGGCCGATGTTAACACATCATTTTGTGTAAATGCTATACCATCCTTTAGTGTCAATTTACGGATATCTAAATACTCAGGCGCCACGCCCGACATACTGGTGGGCCAGTTGAGCGCCCCATTAATGGCCTGTCCTCTTGATGTTACGGCCGGTGATACTTCAGTAATATATTGCGCGCCGGCTTTAAGGGCAACAATATCTTTTGAGGTAAGTGTTTGGAAACTACTACCGGCTATTCGGACACCTCCGTTAAGGTTACTGGCCGCTTGCACGGTTATCATATTGGTCCCCATGTTTGATAGCTGATCATGGATACTCTGCTTTGACCCCTGCCCGATAGCCACCATAGCAATAACAGAACCTACGCCGATAATAATACCCAGCATGGTTAAAAATGCCCGCAATTTGTTGCGTTGCAAGGCTTTAAGCGCTATCCGTATCAGGTTAATTAAACTCATCTTTTTTAGTCATTTCGCTTTGCTGTCATTCGCTTCGCTGTTATTGAGTCATTAGTTCATTTTCTACCAGATTTTGCTTGCAGCTTCTTTCGGACTTTTCCGACTTTACTGACTTTCCGGACTCCCTCTCAATAATCATCCGTTGCCGGTAAATTCTCCAATACTTCTTTCGCCGAGCGTTTTACTTCAATTTTTGTGTCCTTTTGTATCCGACCATCGCGCAATTGGATGGTACGGCTGCTAAATGAGGCAATGTCCGGTTCGTGCGTTACAAATACTATTGTTTTACCCTGAGTGGCGTTTAGTTCCTGCATCAGGGCCATAATTTCATACGATGTCCGGCTATCTAAGTTTCCGGTTGCTTCATCTGCCAAAATCATTACCGGTTCGTTTACTAATGCGCGGGCAATGGCCACACGCTGTTGCTGTCCGCCTGATAATTGGCTGGGGGTATGATCGTGCCGGTCGGCTAATTTAACCTGTTCCAGGGCGTGTATGGCTCTTTCACGCCGCTCAGATGCACTCACGTCCTTATTATATAATAACGGCAGTTCTACATTTTCGAGTGCAGTTGTGCGCGGCAGCAGGTTGTAAGCCTGGAAAACAAACCCTATTTTATGGTTACGTAACTGTGCCAGTTCATCGCGCGACAGCGTTTTTACGCTTACGCCATCCAAAAAATAATCGCCAATAGAGGGTTTGTCTAAACATCCTAAAATATTCAACAACGTAGTTTTACCCGATCCACTGCTGCCCATAATGGTTACAAATTCGCCGGCCTGTACATCAAAGGAAATTCCGCGTAAGGCGTGCACCGTTTCGCTGCCCATAACAAATTCGCGTTTCAGCTCTTTTATTTCTAATATTTTTTTGCTCATGGCGTACGGCCGCCCCCGCCGCCGCCACCGCCCCGCGGCGCTCTTTTTGGTAAAAACGGACTGCCACCAGGCGACGAGGATGCCGCTCCAACAGTACCGCCGGCGCCACCGGAAACGCCGGTTGCCACCATGTCTTCAGCAGTAAGGCCGCCCAACACTTCTACGTGAGTATTATCATTTAAACCAATTTCAATTCGTTTTTGTACCAGCTTGGTGCCCTGCAATAGCCAAACGGTGGCGTGTTGCTTCGTTATACCTGAGCTATCATTGCGGCTTTTGGCACTGTGCGATATTTGGTTTGCCGTTGAGCCGCCGCCCGCACCGCCTCCGCCTTTGTGTTTGCCTCCTTTATGTGCTACTTTCCCAACAATCTGGTAATCCTTCATTAGTGATGAGTCGGGCGTAAAAGCCAGCGCTTTGGCGGGGATCAGCATGGCATTGTTTACCTCTTTGGTGTAAATAACAATATTTGCTGTCATGCCGGGCTTTAACTTTTCATCATCATTAGGGGCATTAATAATAGTAGTGTAAGTAACAACGTTTGCCGATACCGAGGGGTGCAGACGAATATCTTTAACGGTCCCGCCAAATTGGTCGGTAATAAAAGCGTCAACGGTAAATGAGGCGCGGTTGCCTGCTTTTACATCGCCTATATCGGCTTCGTCCACATTGGCCTCCACTTCCATTTTGGTAATATCTTTAGCTATAATAAATAGGGTAGGGGTGCTAAAACTGGCCGCAACCGTTTGCCCTAAGCTTACATTTCGGTTAAGAACCACGCCATCAATAGGCGAATAGATATTTGCGTATGATAGATTCTTTTCTGCCGAACGTATTTGTGCCTGAATGCTGGCCACGCTTCCTTTTGCGGCATTTAAAGTATTCAACGCGCTGTCGTAATCGGCTTTGCTGATGGCATCGGTCTTAAAAAGTAGATCCTGCCGGTTAAAATTGTTTTTGGCAAATACCAATTGTGCCTGGGCATTCTCTAAATTACCTTTAAACTGATCGAGCGTGGCTTGTAGTAATGATTTGTCAAGTTGCGCCAGTAATTCGCCCTTTTTTA
This sequence comes from Bacteroidota bacterium, assembly GCA_013288685.1. GTDB lineage: Bacteria > Bacteroidota > Bacteroidia > Sphingobacteriales > Sphingobacteriaceae > Mucilaginibacter. Next base: position 17,224 of record JABDBM010000048.1, read on the forward strand.
CCTTCGAATTGAAATCGACATATAAGGCGGCTATTATTCCCGATATCTGTGTGCCCACAGTTACAGTGTCCACCGGCTCAATTTTTCCCGTTGCAGTTACGCTTTGCGCGATATAACCTGTGGTTGGTTTTTCGGCTACCACTTTAACAGGCTCTGTCTTTTTATGAAAGAAGATTAACCAAATGAGCAGTACGGCTACCAGTACTCCGGTTATAATTAGGGCTTTCTTTAATGTAGGGTTCATAATTATCCGGTTTATAGTTTAATGGGGATTCCCCGGTAAAAATCATATATCTTCATGGTAAGCAATTCGTTGTATTTGGCTTGTATAAAAGCCTGTTGCGCCTGCACGAATAGGTTTTTTTGCAACAAAAAATCAACGGTGTTAGCCACACCAACCTTTAGTTGTTCAGTCGCTATGCGATAACCTTCCTTGCTATATTTTAATTGTTCGAGGGCGGCGGCATACTGGCTTTTCGCGTTTTGTACATTAATAAAAGCCCGCTCCACAGTTTGCGACAATGTTATTTTGGTATTTTTGAGGTTAAGATTGGCTTGGTCCACATTTATTTTGGCTTCCTCCACCTGCGTCGTGACGACTCGTTTCGTAAAAATCGGCACCGTTAGCGTGAAGCCGAGTTGCTGGTTAAAATTGTTATTAATTTGCCCTGGAAACACTGTGCCATTGCCGCTTACCCAGCCGGTATTTAATGACGCGCCGGCAGTTAAGGTAGGTTTGTAACCGGCCCTGGCTATATCAACGCCATACTGAGCAATGTTTACGCCCAATTCCCCATTTTTAACTTCGGGACGGTTTTTCAGGGCGATTTGTTCAACGGTATGGAAGGCCGCTATTGTATCTACCGGTACTATGGTATCGGGTTTTGTAATGTCAAAATTAGCATCACTGGGCAAAAGCAATAGTTGTTTTAGGGTAAGGATGTCGTTTCGTTGAGTATTTTGCGCGTTTACCAGCGTAAACTGGTCGGTTGAGTGCTGCGCCTGCAGTTGGATGAGGGCATAACGCGCCACACTGCCTACATCATAACGCTGTTGCTCCAGTTTTACCTGTGCCGCCGATGTATTTACCAGGTCGGTATCGTAAATAATATTTTCCTTATCGAGCAATATGGCTAAGTAAGCCTGTGTTATTTGAAGGGTTATGTCGTTTTCCTGCTGAATAACATTCAAATTGGCTGATTGTACTGAAAGATTAGCCTGTAATATGGTATTGTTAATTAACCCGCCATTATACAAAGTTACATTTGAACCGATACTGTAAGATCCCGAAGCCGTGAAATCGGAACGGCTGGCGATTACATTGCCATTGGCATCTACACTGTTGGTGTTGTTATTGGCATGTTCAAAATTTTGGGATGCCGAGCCCGAAAGGTTAGGCAGCCGTGCCGCCTTGGCTAACAAATATTGCTGCTGACTGGTTAATTGCGAAAGCCGGAGCGAATTGATTTGGATATTGTTCTTTTTGGCGTAGTCAATGCATTTTACCAAATCCCAATTGATGGTTTTCCCTATTAAGGTGCTGTCCTGCGCATACAGGCGGCAAAAGCCGGTGAGCAGCAGGATCACTAAAACAATAATTTTTCTTTTTAACAACATTGCTTAGGTTGTATCGGCTAATGGTTTACAACTATTTATAATAAGGTTAAGGTAATTTTAAGCAAAATGTTTGACTTGCTGAGAGTTATAATTGTAAAGAATTGATTACGTAGGTTGCTGCCCGGCGGGGCAATAATATGGGGAGACGAAAAATAGGATAAATGGCACGCTCTTGGGTGTGGTAGGGGGCAATTAATTACCGGATTAGACATAAAAGCGAATTGTCATCCTTTAGCGTAGCGAAGGATTTTCTACGACCTACCACATGCATAGTCAACTATCTATGTCGCAGAAGGTCCTTCGCTGTGCTCAGGAAGACAAAAAGAGCCGCCGTATTTTGCCCGGGGGGGTAACAATCAGCTGATATATCCCTTCACATATTCTTTTGTTAATTCTTCTTTCGGATTCAGCAATACTTCTTCAGTAGGGCCAAACTCAATAATCTTACCCATGTAAACAAAAATGATATAGTCAGATACCCGCCGGGCCTGGCGCAGGATATGCGTTACCAGCACGATGGTATATTTTTCTTTTAAACTGATGAAAAGATCTTCAATAATAGCGGTAGAAACCGGGTCGAGGGCTGAGGTGGATTCATCGCCCAAAATAATCTCCGGGCCTACTGCCAAACCACGGGCAAGGCATAAACGTTGCTGCTGACCAATAGACAACCTTGTGGCCGACGCATTTAAGCGGTCTTTTACCTCATTCCATAAGCCGGTTGCTTTTAGTTGTGTTTCTACCAGTTCATCCAACTCGGCCTTTTTGCGGATGCCGTGGATGCGCGGACCGTAAGCCACATTATCATAAATAGACATGGGCAGGGGATAAGGGCGCTGCGAAAGCAGTCCCATTTTTTTGCGAATATGGGTTACTTCGGCATCCGGCGCGTAGATATTTTCTTTATCAACCAATACGTTGCCGGTAATTTTAATGTCGGGTGTGTTATCCAGCAGGCGATTAAACGATTTTAACAGCGTAGTTTTTCCGCAGCCCGAGGGGCCGATAATAGAGATGACACTTTTATCGGGAATGTGGATATTGATGTCTTTTAATATATGTTGGTCGGCGATATGCACGTTTAGATGCTGTACGCTGATATGCGGCGTTTGGGTCATTATATTTTATGTTTGGAATATTTTTTGATCAGGATGTCTGACAATACGGTGATTATTAAAACGATAATAGTTAGGATAAGAGCCGATGCATAGCCTCGGCCCTGCACTTCTTCAACCGGGCTACCGAGTTGGAAAAATATAGCGAGCGGTAAAGTGGCAGCAGGTTCATGCAGCGAAGTGGGTACGTTATCGCTAAACCCTGCTGTAAATAGCACCGATGCCACATCGCCAATGCCACGGCCAAAGGCTAACAATATGGCCGTAAAAATGCCCGGCCTTATTTGGCGTAACACTACTTTAGCCATTTCCCAACGGGTGCTGCCTAATGATAAAGCGGCGTCGCGTAACTCTAAAGGTACTGTACGTATTACTTCATCCAGCGTTCGTACCAAAATGGGGATCACCAACAGCGTTACCGCTATAATGCCGCCCAGCAACGAAGCTCGTATCCCGAAATAGATCATGATCAGGAAGCCGAAGGCTCCGTAAACAATGCTGGGTATCCCAAACAACACGTCGAACGCCATGCGTAAGGTGTTTGATAAAAAACGTTTGCCATCCATGTACATATTGATGTATAAGGCAACAGGTATGCTTATCAGCAACCCTAATATGGTTGCCCCGCCCGCTACATAAAGCGAGCCGACAATGGCATTAAGCACGCCACCTTCTTTACCAATATAAAAACCACCCCCGGGCGTTTTGGTAATCATATCCAGGTTCATATAAGGAACGCCTTTGTAAAATATGGTGCCAACAATCAGGAAAAAGCTACCCGCTACAATGATGGTAGCTAATACCATCAACAGCTTAAAAAAAAGTTCTTCTAATTTTCTGCGTCTCATGCGGCCAGTTTCCTTTCTAAGCGAGCCAATATTACCCGCGAAATGATGTTAAATAATAAAATAATAATAAACAGCAGCAACGCCGCAAACATCAATGCCGAATCATACATCGGTATTGAAAGCATTTCGCCATAGTTATTGGCAATAAGCGCAGGCAGGGGATAGCCGGGATCAAAAACCGAGTGCGGCACGGCTGCGTTGTTCCCGCAAACCATCAGCACTGCAATAGTTTCGCCAAAAGCACGGGAAATGGCCAGCACTGTTGCGGCAACTATCCCTGGCAAGGCTTTACGCAACACCACTTTTTTGATGGTTTCCCATTTGGTGGCGCCTAAAGATAGCGACGCGTCTTTCAGCTCCTGCGGGATAGTACGCAGCACTTCGCTGATGATACTTACGATCAACGGAAATATCATTACTGCCAAAACAATGCCGCCAGCAAGTACGCTGTACCCGGTTGAAAACTCAACAAAATGGGGCGCAATATGGTCCTGTATCAGCGGGATGATAAACAACACACCCCAAACCCCAAATATAACAGGCGGTATACCCGATAGCAGGTTTACGAAAGGAGTTAGTATCCGTTTGATCCGCGCAGGCGCATATTCAACAATATACAAAGCTGTAAGCAGGCAAAGCGGCAGGGCAATAATAATGGCGATACCGGTAACCCATAAGGTGCCCATTATAAACGGGAAAAAACCAAACAATCCTTTGAGTGGTTTCCATACGCTGGTAGTGAGCAGTGTTCCCCACGATAGCTTTTGCAGTATGGGAATTGATTTATAGTATAACCCGATACCAATAACCAATAATAACGAAACTGATGCCAGCGTAAGCACCAGCATCAGTTTCGAGAGGAGTTTGTCTTTGAGTAGTCGTATGTTCATAAATGTTGAAAAAGTTGCAGTTGTTGTAAAAAAGGTTGAAAGCGTGGTAATTGTTGTAAAGGTTAGTTGGATGTATTTCCCTTAACCCTTACAACAATTACAACTTATTCAACAATTACAACTCAATCAACCTTCTTCGCCTCCTCTTGTAATTTTGTTTTTGAAAGTGCGATGTAGCCGTTTTCGTCAACAAACTGTTGCCCGGTGGTTAGTACGTATTTTACAAATTCAATCAATTCTTTTTTCTTTGGCTTTCCTTTAAATAAAAACCCAAGGTTGCGCGCTGGTGGCGAAGGATATTTGCCTGCAGCAATGGCATCAGTTAAATTGTCGATAGTGTCATAAAAATTTTCATCGGCGTCAATTTTTCCGTTGCCGTTTACGTCGATAGGCAGGGCATGTACGCCGGCAACCTGTTTACGTGTTTTTAAATCGTACAGGTAAGCCAGGTTGTTGTAGCCTATTCCGGTAGGATCTTTTTTAACAGCCTGGGCCAATCCCGGATCGCCATAAACGCCTACGCCAAGCAGGTCCTCTTGTTTTTTGCCGAAATATTTTGCCCAGGTTTCGCCTGCACCTGCTGCATCCGAGCGGGTGTAAATGTGAATAGGAACGTTAACTTTTCCGGCCAGCTGTTTCCAGTTTTTAATATTGCCCGTAACAAACACATCCAAAAACTGGTTGCGTTTAACCCCTTTGGTTAAAAGATCAGCAGCATTCGGGTTACCGGTATTAAAGGTTGGTACTACAGCGTCTTTGGTTACATAAATGGTGTATGCGCCTTTTTTAATTTCCGACGGATCAATATCCCGTGAGGCCAAGCCAATATCCACCAGGCCCGACAATGCATCGGTAATACCTTTACCAGCACCACCTGCCGAAATATTAAACTTTACCTTTGGGTGCAGTTTTTTAAATTCATCGGCCCATTTTACAGTGATAGGATACAGAGCGAATGCGCCCGATATGCTAATGGTGCCTTCCAGATCATCGGTCACAGGTTTGGCGGCCTTCGATTTTACAAACGATGTAGCTGCTGTTAGCACTGTTATTGCCGCCAAGGCCAGTAACAATGTATTTTGTTTTAAAATATTCTTCATAATGTCTGTATTTAGAAAGTAACTTGTAACTGCACTTCCAGGATGTTGTTTTTTAGTTGAGTGGCTGTTTCTTCGCGACGGTCGAGGTAATCAACAGTGATCCTTGTCCAGTCGTTAAAGTAATAGTTTGCGCCGGCAGTATAAATTTTGGTGCGATCAGTCGTTACAGCCTTGTTCGGGTCGTAGGTATCATATTTTGCAGCCAGTTGTAGTTTTTTGGGTACTACAAAATATGCAGCCTGGCCAAACCAGCCGTCTCTTTTTATGGTGCCATCAGTGCCTTTATCATATTCGGCCTGCAGGGAAAGGCCTCCAACTACATACCTGGCGTCGAAGCCGCCACGGTTACGGGTCTGATTTTTTGCAGGTGTGCCGTAGTTGCCAACACCGTTATAAAAATCGGCCGAGACACTCAGGTTTTTTATAGGATGTACCGTAAACCGGCCGCCTAAGTCCTTGTGGTTATTGTTATCGGTAGTAACGTCGTATCCGGCGCCGTTAAATACACCGAATGAATAGTCGAAAAGATTAAAGTCGTCTAATTTTGCGAAGCTGCCGCTTATCTGAATGCCAATATCGCGGGCATTTTGGTTACCGATAACGTCTTTCGACCGGCCTACCAGCGCTTCAACTACCTGCGAACGGTCGATAAATTCTAATTGCTGGTCGGATATTAAACTTTCGAGCGAAAACGGAACTTTAAACTGGCCCGCAGTAAATTTCAAATAGCTACCTACTTTATATGATGCCCAGGCATCCACCAGTTTTACACCGGTGCCGCCGTATTCAGTGTAGATATCATACGACCAGCTGTCGGTTACATCGCCCCGGACGTCCAAACGGATACGATGCAGGTCGAATGCGTTGTTTACGCCGCTTTGTTCAAAGCCCTGGTAACGTACCTGTGCCAGGCCACTTATTTGCAGGGCCCTGCTGCCAATGGTTATACCGTGTTGATTTTCTTTATCTTTTTTTGCCTGAGCCTTAATGGCCTGGTCGGCGCGGATGGAATCGGCTTCCTGCTGGCTTAATACATTTTTTTTGATCAGAAGGTTAAGCAGATCTTCGTTTTGCTGCGCTTTTAAGCTTATGGAAGTGAAAAGTATACTCAATAGGAGTACAGTGCTGATTACGTAAGGTAATTTCATGTGTTAGTTTTAGACGTGAAAAGTTTAATGAATTGCTTGTTTTATAGGAAGAAGCAGGAGGTATTTAACAACAGCACATGCAACAACTTGTTATTAAAGGATAAGTTGATGTCGCAAAAAGCAATTGAACGTAAGGGCCTGGAGTTTTCATTTTGTTTTAAATATCTATAAAGTCTACCAATTTAGTAGTGTAAAGATATATTGAATAATGTAATCCGCAAATTATTTTTGAAAAAAGATGATTTTTTTCTTCTAAAATATTCCTAATTTATTGATTATAAGGTTTTTGTGTGTTTACTTAAATGTAAAGTTTTGTTGGTGGGTAATTAAAAATCAAGCGAATTATAGATAGTGGGTAAGGGTTTGTTCACGATTTTTTGTCAATTAACACAATTTCGGACAGCCTGCTATTGTATATTTGGTAAAGCACCCAGCCGAATGGATACAGCCATATTAAATCGTTAAACACGTTTACAATCAGGAAATTAGGCGTTAATTGGCCTGATAAAACGTAGTATGCCGAGCCGATTGGCCCAAGTACTTTTCCTATAAATCCCACCAAAATTAAGGGCCAGTATTTAGCCGGGTTGGTTGATGCGTAATAATAGGCTATACCGTAAACGCCAACCAACATCCCAATGCATTTTAAAAGAATAAGGGTAAACGTTGCCGGCGGGTTGCCAAATAAAATAAACTGCGGATGTATGGAAATTACTGCTCCCCATGATAAGTTATAAATGGTGGCAAGGAATAGGGTGAGTTTTGCCCATTTAAGTTTTGAGGACTTAGTCATTTATCCGTTTACAAATAGTTTACTGCATGCGGTCCCTGGTTAAACAACAAATCGATAATGCTCAAATTTTTCCTGAAGCCCTGACGTTCCTCAAACACCTGGAAATAGGGCTTTTGCTCAAAATCTGATTCCTTTTTCGGGCTAATGGTGTCCCGTAAGTCAACCAGCGATGGGTATGCCGCCTCATAAGTTTCGGTATAACTTAACGTCAGTTTAAGCTTTATTGATTTTAAGATAAATTGCAACAATTGCTCGTTATAATCAAAAAGGTAATCAAACCGGTTGTGGTAAAACACAGCAAACTCATCCTCATAATATTCAAAATAGGCCGAGCGCCGGTAGCAGGCCTGCAGGCTTAGCCAATGCAGGCGCTGCCACTCAAAATCGTAGCTTATTTTTACGTCCTTTATTTTGGTATGATTTTTTGAACCTTTTACAACGGGCACAGTCAGGCCCAGCACGCCATCGGGCGAATAAATATTTGCCCGGTTGCGGTAAGTTTGTTTAGGGAAATGTTCTTCCTTTTCTATCAGAATATCAGGCTTATAAGTGTTTATATTTATAAAATATTCAACTGGTGGAAGATAAAACATGGGCAGGACAGCACCTTTTTCAATCATATATTTTATGTTTGCAACAAAAATTGCACGAAAATAATGATAAATAGGTGGCTTTCAAGGTTAGGTACTTTCTTTTTATACCTGGTATCGCTGCTCCCCTTTTGGTTTTTGTACCTCGTAGCCGATTTATTGTTCGTTATTCTTTATCACCTAATACATTACAGAAAGGCAGTGGTTCGCGAAAACCTGCGTAACTCTTTCCCCGAAAAACCTGACGAGGAACGCCTGACCATCGAAAAAAAATACTTTAAATATATGGCCGATTTAATGGTGGAGACCATAAAATCGGTAAGTATCCCCGCCGATGATGTTTTAAAAAGGATGGTATGTACCAATCCGGAACTAATGGAACATTATTTTAGCCAGGGTAAAAGTATCATTGCTGCAGCGGGCCATTATTGCAATTGGGAAATGGCCACGCTTAGTTTTGGTTTTTTAACTAATGAACGGCGCATCATCATTTATAAACCGCAAACCAACGAGGTTTTTACCGATTTTTTTAACAAAACCCGATCGCGTTTTGGGGCTACCATGGTATCCATGCGGCAAACCCTGCGCAAAATGATTGAATATAAAAACGAATTAAGTTTCACTGTACTGGCTGCCGACCAAACGCCAACCCCTGCTGATGCTAACTATTTCACTGCTTTTTTAAACCAGCCAACTGCGGTATTTTTGGGGGTGGAAAAATTAACAAAGGTGCGTGACTGCGTTGTGATTTTTTATAGGATAGATTTAGTAAAAAGAGGCTATTATACGTATACATTTGTGCCCCTGGTAGAAAACCCCGCCCAGACAAAGCCCTACGAAATAACCGAAATACATGTTAAATACCTGGAATCGTTAATTAAAGAAAAACCTGAATACTGGCTATGGTCGCACCGCAGGTGGAAGATAAAGCCGCCTGTTGGTCATTAATCATTGGTCATTAGTCGTTGGGTATGTTCGATATTAAACGCGGCATAAATAACAAGTTGACTAATGACTGATGACTAATGGCTAATGACCAATGAAACTTACACAATGACTAATGACTAATGACCAATGACTAAAAAAGTCGCCGTAGTTATATTAAATTGGAACGGCGTTAAACATTTGCGCCAGTTTTTACCTTCTGTTTTGTCTTCGGTATGGCCGGACTTGGATATTATTGTAGGGGATAACGCGTCTACCGATGGCTCTGTTGAGTTTTTGCGGCAGGAGTATCCAACTATCCGCATCATCCAAAACGATCAGAACTATGGCTTTACCGGTGGTTACAACCGGGTATTGCAACACGTGGAGGCTGATTATTATATCCTGCTTAACTCAGATGTGGAGGTTTTACCGGGATGGATTGAGCCGGTGATAACATTAATGGAACGTGACCCGTCGATTGCGGTGGCGGCCCCTAAAATAAAAGCCTACAATCAGAAAACACATTTCGAACACGCTGGTGCTGCAGGTGGTTTTATCGACAGCTTCGGCTATATATTTTGCCGGGGGCGCTTGTTTTACGAGATAGAAGAGGACCGGGGGCAATACGAACAATCGGGTGAAGTTTTTTGGGCATCAGGCGCTGCTATGTTTATTAAGAAACATTGTTGGGAGGAAGCCGGCGGTTTCGACGATAGCTTTTTTGCGCACATGGAAGAAATTGACCTTTGCTGGCGCTTAAAAAATATGGGGTATAAGGTAATGTATTGCGCCCAATCTGAAATATTTCATTTGGGCGGCGGGACATTGAATGCCGAAAATCCTTTTAAAACTTATTTAAATTTCAGGAATAACCTGTCGCTGCTAAAAAAGAATCTGCCGTTTTGGAAGGCTATTTTTATTATCCCGTTGAGGATCTGTATGGACTTGATGGCTATTTTCCGCTTTTTGGGCGAAGGTAAACGAAAAGATGCGTGGGCGGTGAGCCGGGCACATCAGAGTTTTGTTTTCGGGTTGTTTGGATGGAAATCAAAGGATTTAAGGGGCTACCCTAAGGCGAAAACAGTGCCGCCAAGTTCCCAATCAAATCCAAGGGGCATGTATAACGGTAGTATTGTTTGGGCGTTTTTTATCAATAAAATAAAGTATTTTACTGATTTGGATCCGAAAAAGTTTCTTTGAGAGCGGGAAGACTTACGAAGTTTTTAAAACTTCGTAAGTCTGTTTTCCTTATTAATCACGCCCATTCTTTTATTTTATATCCTTTTTTTCATTGCCGCCATCCTTTTCATCGGCGGTTTTTTGCACCAGGTTCAACGCCGGTTCACCATCCGGAAAGTGTAAGAAAAAATCCTTTTGAGGTGCAGGTAGCTCTATCTTTTCCCTTAAAAATGCAGTGTAAATGTCGGCCAGTACGCGGCTTTTTAGTTCGGCGGTATTGGCTATGTCGTCGGCCCAAAAAAACAGTTTAAATTCAACAGCTGCTTCGGAAACATTATTTACATACACCGATGATTTGCTGGTCATCACATCATCCCGGTTGCTTAATAAATCCTTCAAAAGCGTCTTAACCTGTTCAATGTCGGCGCCGTACGCTATGTGGATAAGCAGTTCAATCCTCCGGTTATTATTGCTTAACGTCCAGTTTACTACTGTTTGAGAAATTAAGTCGCCATTTGGTATCACCACTTCCGATCCATCGCCGGTTAGTATTTTGCTGGAGCGTACACCAATTTCCTTCATTGTACCTGTACGGCTGCCAACCTCTATCACGTCGCCAATTTGAATCGGCTTTTCGAAGGCCAGGATTACACCAGATACAAGGTTATTTACAATGTTTTGCAAGCCAAAACCAATACCTACGCCAAATGCACTGATGATGATGGTTAGTTTATCGAGCGGAAAACCTGACGCAGCAATAGCCAGTAAAAAGCCTATGGAAAAAACGGCCAGCCTGATTAAAAGCGCCGAAGTGCGGTTTTTCTTTTTTGCGATGGAAAGGTCGTTAACCCGTTGTGATGAGACATCGTAAAAGTAGCTGATGATTCTTGATAATATTGATGATATCCAGATTACGGCAATAAAAATAACAAAACCGCCAACGGTGAACGAGGCGCCACCAACCGACCGAGGCTCATTTAAAAGGTCGGATATACTGTCGCTCGCCCAATCCTCCAAATTTAGGTTTTGAAACAAAAAGAACCCCCATATTATAATGGCGAAAGTACTGAGTATATTCTTAAATTTTTGCTGAACCAGGGAGTAGTCAATCCAGTTCATGATACTGCGGCCATCTTTTTTGACCTGGAATTGTAAAAACAATACTTGTATAATTATTTGCACCACAAAAAACAGGATGACCAAAAACCACAAGTTATAAACGGCTGTTACGCCTGCAATTTTGGCAAGAGTGTACCTGCCGCTTATATTTAATAAAAGGGACAGTGCTTGTACTGCAACAAATATTTTTACAGAAAGCCGGGCTTTTGGCAGCTGCTGATCGCTGTGCCTGGGTTCTTTTTTTAGAAACAGGAAGCCAGCTACTATCGAAACGATGCTGAGTATTAAAACAACATACCTGTCGACATTTGTGGTTTGTATAAACAGATTGCTTAAACCGTAAAAAATGTCGAGTATTAGCAAGCAAATAAGAAATTTAAACGATGAGGAGGGAAAATATTTTTTCACCAGCACCAACGTTAGTATCATCGGTATCAGAAAAATAGTTTCTAAAAATACTACAGGAGGGTGATCGTAAAAGTAAGGCACAATAGCAAAGGCCACCAGCAAAGCAGAGATCACCGGACTTTTATAAATATAATTTGCCTGACTCAAAATCTCAGACGGGTTTTCATGCCTTCGCGAGGTCCTTACCCGTACAAATATTATCCAGGAAATTACAACTAAAACAAAAAATAGCCCGATTATATGGGTAACCGTTTCATTTTTTACAAAGTAATTCCACAAAAAGGTGTTAAGCCTTATGGTACCCTTTAGCCCCACTTTAAAATCGTTGTACTGCAATGGGGTGTTCCATATAAAATCCGATTCGCCGGCAAATGCCCTTACTGCAAACTTTTGTATTTTCCTGTCAATCTGGTCTGTTTCATCCAGTATTCTGGTGTAGGCTGTGCTTATTTTATCTTGCAGCAGGTTTACTTTCAATAGTTTAGCCCTGTTTGATGAGTCCGTTGTACGAAACAAAAGCCAAACGGCTTTTTTGTGCGCATTAAACGAGGCCCGTACCACACTATCGGCAATATTGATTTTTAATGATGTATCCTTCGGAAACTTAATCAGGTCGGTCTGATTTTGAACCAATTTCGAATTAATGTCCTCCATATCCGACTGCCAGCCTTCCAATTGGTCCTGCATGTGGTCCAAATTATCCCTTAAAACGGCCAGATAGCGTAACGAACTCGACTTGTGGGTGTTTATCAGACTGTCGATTTTATTGATCCTCCTTAACACCTGCGGCATCGCCCCACTTATATCGGCTGTATCCAGACCTTCTGCAAGGTTGTTATCAATCTGGTTGAATGTTGTATTGTAATGCCCGAGACGCTGCAATAAACTGCTGATAGAAGTATCCGACCTGGTAAAAGACCGCATCAATGAATCGCGCGAATGCATTTTATGCCGCTCGGCGACTCTTTTTGCTATTTCCGGCCTTTTCTTTTTGTCCTGCCCAAAACTATTGATGGCGGTTATCATTAATAGTAAAAGGGTAACTATAAGCGGTAGTATAAATATTTTACGCATCAGAATATTCTATTTAATTAACAATTAATAAGCTTTCGATAGCTAAACGATAAGAGTCCATACCAAAGCCGGCAATTACACCTTTACAACTTGCAGCCAGCATGGAGGTGTGTCTAAATTCTTCGCGTTTATAAACATTAGATATGTGAACTTCAACAACCGGCGTATTGATGGCTACAATAGCATCGGCAATGGCGATGGAGGTATGTGTGTACGCCCCGGCATTTAACACCACACCATCATAACTAAAGCCAATTTGATGCAATTTATTGATAATTTCGCCTTCGATATTGCTTTGATAATAATCAATTTCAAGAGCAGGATACAGGCTGTGCAGTTGTTCCAGGTAAGTTTCAAAACCGGTATTGCCATAAATCGATTTCTCGCGAACGCCAAGCAGGTTTAAATTTGGTCCGTTTATAATTTGTATCTTCATCACTTCAAACTTAAATAAAAACATTAAAAAAAATCAATTGGATTGGCAATCGGCAATAAAAGGTTTCAGAGCGTATTTAAAGCTGGAAAGATCACTTTCGGATAACTCCATTGAGGCTTATAGCCGCGATATAGAGAAATTGTATCAATTTGCTGAAATTCAACCAAGTAAGCCGTCTCCCGAAGCTATAAAGTTAGCCGATTTGCGCCAGTTTATCGTTTGGGCAGCGGAACTGGGGATGCTACCCTCCTCGCAAGCCAGGATATTATCGGGCATAAAAGCCTTCTACAAATACCTGCTGATGGAGGACCGGATAAAAAGCGACCCATCGGAATTGCTGGAATCGCCCAAAATTCAACGCAAATTGCCGGATACTTTAAGTATTGATGAAGTAAATAAACTGATAGACGCCAATGATGTTTCAAAACCCGAAGGCGCCCGCAACAAAACGATATTAGAAGTATTGTATGGCTGCGGCCTGCGGGTATCGGAGTTAACGGAACTGAAACTATCAAACCTTTTCCTGGAAATTGAATTTATAAAAGTAACCGGCAAAGGCAGTAAAGAGCGGCTGGTACCCATTGGCGGCTCTGCAGTAAAAGCGTTAAAAATCTGGATTGATCATATCCGTGTACATATCCCCATAAAAAAAGGCGAAGAAGATATGGTTTTTTTAAACCGCCGCGGCGCACGGCTCAGCAGGGTGTATATTTTTTTAGTGATAAAACAACTGGCCGAAATTGCTGGCATCAATAAAGTGATCAGCCCGCATACCATGCGGCATTCTTTTGCCACCCACCTGGTTGAAGGCGGGGCAGATTTACGCGCGGTGCAGGAAATGCTGGGACACGAAAGTATTACCACGACGGAGATTTATACGCATTTGGATAGGGAGTATTTAAAGGGGACGATTATATCGTTTCACCCGAGGAGTTAATTTTGGTTTTGGATAACAGATTTTCATTGATTTTTATGATTATGCTCATTGTTTTTTGCCCGGTTTAATCTGCGGTCCTTCAATTATCAAATCCTACGAATCATGGTTCAGACAAACACTCCTTTTACCATCCTGTCCCGTCCGCTCATATCTTTCCTTAATTCAACGTCCTTAAAGCCTTTATCTGTTAAAATAGCAACAGTTTCTTGTCCATAACTTTCATTTATCTCAAAAAACAATAAACCGTTTGGCACAAGGTTAGCGATAGCAAAATCAGTAATGGCTTTATAAAATATCAGTGGGTCATTTTCCGGGACGAACAATGCATTATGCGGCTCAAAATCGGTTACATTGGTGTGCATTTGCATTTTATCATGCAAAGT
>JABDBM010000049.1 GCA_013288685.1 Bacteroidota bacterium
TCCAGCTTACCTGGAGCTCGGGAGGCAGGAGCAAGAGATATTATGGACGGCAGCGTTGCTGCACGACGTTGAAAAATACAGCACCACCGTAATTGAGCCACATGGCAGGATAACATCAAACGGGCATGCGCGTAAAGGTGCTATGACGGCCCGGCAATTGCTTTACCGCGAAACTCCTGCGCCATTCACGATACGCGAACAAGTGGTCGGCTTGGTGCGGTATCACGGTTTGCCATTATGGGTGTTTGAAAAACCCGATCCAGCGAAAGCGGCAATAATGGCCAGTTTGGAAGTAAATACCGAATGGCTTGCTTTATTGGCTAAAGCCGATGTGCGGGGCCGTACTTGTGACGACCAGGCGGAAATGCTTTTTAAGGTGGACTGCTTTGAAGCGTTTTGTCGCGAACAAGGATGCTGGGGTGTTCCCAAGAGCTTTGCATCAAATGAGGCACGCGTTTATTATATAGAGCATGAGGGTGCGTATCCCGACTATGTACCGTTTGAGCGGCACGCGGAAGAAGTAATTTTGATGAGCGGTCTGCCGGGCGCAGGAAAAAACACTTATATCCGTCAGCATTACCCGGATATGCCGGTAATTGCGCTGGATGATATAAGAGAAGATTGGGGCATTGACCCGACCGATAAAAGCGGCAATGGCCGGGTAATACAGGAAGCCAAAGAGCAGGCGAGGGTGTTTTTAAGGAAACGCCAGGGGTTTATCTGGAATGCAACAAATACCACCCGGCAAATGCGGCAGCAACTGATTGATTTGTTTAATTCATACCAATTAAGGGTACGGGTGGTTTATGTTGAAGTGCCTTATGCCGATTTACATAAACAGAACCGCAACAGGGAAGCCATAGTACCCGATGCAGTTTTGGAAAAACTGATCAGCAAATTGGAAATACCTGCATCATGGGAAGCGCATGCTGTAACTTATCATGTTTACTAAATTCAATATAATATACCTCAACCGTAGTTGAGGTATATTACGCGTTTAATAATTAATTTATCAGGTTTGCGGCGGCAAGCCTTTATCAGCAGCAACAGCCGGGGGTGCTTTATCTGTAGCCGCTGCAGCTGGCACCGGATTAACAGGCGTCACCGGAGGCGCGGGATTTACCGTAGGCACGGATGATGCCGCAGTTTTATTTTCAGTTGTTTTAAGGCCAAGATAAGCACCAGTGCTGATACCCATCAGGATAAGCAGTTGGTCGGTAATCACTTTTTCGTCGGGTATCAGGCTTTTGGCTGACACGTATGCGATGTATATGGTGCCGATAATCACCGTCCAGATAACGTTTTGCAGGCGATGAATGCTCACTCCGTTTTCGTCGGATATAATGTCAATTAAAAATCCCCGCGATGGATAGTCCTGCTGCGGGACAATGTTGTCTGTTGTTGAATCCCTTTGACTGTTATCAATTGCTTTTGATAGAATAGTAGTGCCGGCCGTTATACCCAGCAGCGTTAAATTAACAGCAGCAAGCACAGGCGCAGTGTAGTTTTGCGGATTGGCATTGAGGTATACATAAATAAACGAACTAATAATAATTACCATCCAAAACGCCAGTTGCGACCGGCCAAGGCTAAAGGCAGGTTTAGGCTTTTTAATGTTCTGGCTTACTGCAATCGTCAAAAAATTGGTTTCGTTGAAAACCTGGTTACGGAGCATAGCCGATTTTGCGGAAACAATTACGACAATAATTGTTAAAACCGCCAAAATTAGATAATACATAACTGAAAAATGGTTAAGGTTAAAAACTGGACTAAGAACTTTATTATGAATAAGTTTAATATAAACCTATAACAAAGTTTCTATATAAAAAAGGGTAATTCTACGGTATTTTAATAGCGCTATTTAACGCGCAATACACACAAAAAACCCCGCTTTGCAATAGCAAAGCAGGGCTCTTTATCCGGAAAGGAATTATTAATTCAAATACTTGGTAATATCTTCAGACATCGGTGTAGTTTGCGAACGGAAACGGTGTATTAAATTACCATTCTCGTCGATCAGGAATTTCTCGAAGTTCCACTTAATTTCACCGGTAAAATCAGGGTTTGGGGCCGATGTTAAATATTTAAACAAGGGGTCAATATCATCACCTTTAACACTTACCTTTTGGCTTAGCGGGAAGGTAACGCCATAGTTTTTTTCGCAAAAGGTCTTAATTTCAGTTGCCGTACCCGGTTCCTGCTGACCAAAGTTATTGGCCGGGAAGCCTACCACAACCAGCTTATCCTTGTAAGTGTCGGCCAGCTTTTGCAAATCTTTGTATTGCGGGGTAAAACCACATTTTGATGCTGTGTTAACAATAAGCACCTTTTTACCTTTGTACTTCGACAGTTGGAAAGGTTTTCCGTCAATGTTAGTCAGCTTAAATTCATAAACCGGCGTCGAAGGGGCTATGAATAATAAGGCTGCAATTAAAGCAAGTATTTTCATGATTTTAAATTGTTGGTTTCTTAGTGATTTACAAAGGTAAAATTAGCCAATAAAACCCCTTGTATTCAAATAAAAATCTTCTTTTTGTGTCATTTTTTGCTTTGTAACAGTATTATTCCCTTTAGATTCATCCAGATCATCTTTTTTAAATTTAACGGGAGAACTCCTCAAACGCGGCCGATTCTTCATAATAAAGTATACCGGTTTTGGCATCATTTTTAAAATCGCTTAAAAGGTGTTTTTTTTATAACCGGGGTTTTATTTTCAATTTCCAAAAATTCGGTTGCACTTGCCGTAAACACCCTTATTGAAGCATCAAAATCAAAAGACAACAAACCTCGGCCAGCATAATCGTTTTGGGTTGTATTTCAATAACAGGCAACATCAAATCGCGGCTTACTATAATTACCTGGTGACGCGTTTCAAAACCGATAACAGATACCACTAAATCGTGCTGGACTGGCCTTACATTAGTTAAATAAAGGTACCTTTGTCATTTGTTTTTCCGCCCGCAAAGCGTTGTTTACAAACACGCCGGCATCGGCAACGCGCTTTTTGCTGTCAGCATTAAATACGCCGCGCGAAATGGTATATTGACCAAAACAGGCAACTGGCGGCAGGAAAAGTAAAATAGCGTACAACCTAAACATAGTCAAATATAAACTGAGCAATTAGTTTGTTTTTTGGCGTGTTTATAAAAAAAAATTTATTTTATATTAAACCTTATTTAAAATCGTTGTTCTTATAGTTAGTTAAAAACATTTTTATGAAAAAAATCCTGACAATTATTAGCTGTGTTATCTTATTAGCAGCATCTTCCTGTACTAAACAGTACGTTACCCCTAATCCAAACGAAACGCTATATGCTACCGTAAACACTACCGACTGGGCGCTTTATTCTGATGGGAAATCGTATTCTGCTTCGGTGAATGCGCCTGATTTGAATAGCGACTTCGCTAAATTTGGCGGCGTAATAGTAGCTATATCGTATGCCGATGACGTTTATGAACAACTGCCCGAAGTTTATAACGGTACATCGTTTAGCTACACTTACAACCAGGGAAATTTAACACTTTACGCTCAATCAGCTGATGGCTTAACGCCAATTAAGCCAACGCAAGCCATTAAAGTGAAAATTATTTTGGTAGCGTCTAACTAAAACCGTTTAGGAGAAATTCTTTCTTTTTGTAGCAAGCCCGTATAAATAAATTTATACGGGCTTGTTGGCTTTAAATGCTTTTACGCTGATTATAAAACCTTTATCTATAAAAATCGTAAAAGCACGTTCACCTGCTAAATGACAACTGCAAAACTCAAGGTATTTAACGCTTGCTTCCCGCTATTTTGGGGAATGTGCCTGCTGTGCAGTTTTTCGGCTTACGGACAATTTAAAACCGTCAAATTTTCATCGCTAACCATTAATGACGGGCTTTCGCAAAGTAATGTCAAATACATCACAAAAGATCATAAGGGTTTTATGTGGTTTGCTACTGACGATGGCTTAAATCGCTACGATGGTTATAATTTTGTGGTTTACCGGCACGATCCTTTAAATAAACATTCGTTAGCTGCCAGCAACGTCGCTCTGGTTTTTCAGGATAAGGCCGATAATATCTGGATTGGGACCACAGGCGGGTTAAGCCTGTATAACCGCGATAGCGATTCATTTGTAAATTATAACTCCACTAAAAATGATCCTTCAACGCTCACCAGCGGCGATATTAATTCTATTTTTCAGGATAGTAAGGGGAATATCTGGGTAGGAACCTATTCGGGCTTAAACTTATTGAATCAAAAAAAAGGTACGTTTACGCGTTTTTTTTACACCAAAAACAGGGATGATATTGCAACGCACCATATCAACTCAATAGCCGAAGATGATGATGGTAGCCTATACCTGGCAACCGGAGGCGGCCTTGTGCAGTTTAACTATACCACCGGACATACGAAAATATACAGCCATGGGGCCGCAAACAGCCTAAGTAACAACCAGATTAACACGTTGTTAGCCGGAACCGGTGGACGCCTGTATGTAGGAACCGTTGGCAGCGGGCTTGATGTTTTTGATACAAAAACAAAACTGTTTAAAAACTTTTCGCACCAGGCAGCCAATCCCTATTCGTTGGTGAATAACAATGTGTTTGCTTTGGCGACCGATGCTGATAGAAAACTATGGGTTGGTACTGAAGACGGCTTAGACCTTTTTGATGAAGATAAAGGAACCTTTACCCGTTATATAGGCGAAGATAAGTTTAACACTAACGAAAATAACTCTATTGGCTATGTTTTTAAAAGTGATGGCATACTGTGGATTGGCACTTACGAATCGGGGGTGCGTATTTATGACGCCAATTTATCATCTTTTGCCCACCTCTATAAACTCGCCGGCGATTCAACGGCTTTAAGCAATAATATAGTTACTTGTTTTTCTGAAACCGGCAATGGTTTCTGGTTGGGAACCGATGGTGGAGGGCTAAATTTTTTTAATCCCCGCACCCGGTTATTTACACACTATTACCCCAACGCCCACAATAAAAATTCTGTAAGCGGCATTCACATACTCGATTTGCTACAGGCTAAGCAAAATAATTTATGGATAGGTTATTATGATGCCGGCCTCGACCTGTATAATAGCAGCACAAAAAAATTCACGCATTATTCTGTTGGCCCTAAGGCCAACCAGATTAGTGGCGACATAGTTTTTGCCCTTGAAGAAGATAAGGCGGGCGACATTTGGGTGGGCATGGATAATGAGGGAGTAAATGTCATCCATCAGCAGAAAGTGGTAAAACGTTTTAAATACACACCCAATGACACCGTTCACTCGTTGTCGAACAACGATGTGCGCACCATTTATCGCGATCGCGAGGCTAATATGTGGATTGGGACTTTTGGCGGGCTAAATTTATATGATGCCGCCCATGATAATTTCACTCATTATAGAACAGATAACGGCGGCTTAACCAGCAATATTGTGATTTCGGTATTTGAAGACAGCAGGGGGAATATATGGGCAGGGACGCTGGGGGGTGGCCTGAATTTATTTAACCGAAAAACGAAGACTTTTTCGGCCTATGCTTTTCCTGATGGATTAAGCTACTCCATTATCAACGGTATTACTGAAGACGATAAGGGCTTTTTATGGATTAGCACTAACAGCGGACTCATTAGCTTTAAACCGGGAAGTACGGTATTCAGAAAATACACAACCTCGAACAACCTGCAGGGCTATGAATTTTTTAGAGGCTCGGTTTTAAAAGCCAAAAACGGCACACTGCTTTTTGGCGGCCATAATGGCTTTAACATGATTGACCCAAGCCGCCTCGCTGTTAATAAATATGCCCCAACTGTGGTATTCACCGATTTTCAGCTGTTCAATAAAAAAGCAGCTATCGGGCCCAATTCGGTGCTTAAAAAATCTATTACGCAAACACAGGTTATCCGGCTCAATTACAATCAATCGGTTTTTACTATTGAATACAGCTCTTTAAACTTTACCCTTCCGGGGATGAATACGTATGCGTATAAATTAGAAAATTTTGAAAACGACTGGAATTACGTTGGCGCTCAACGAAAAGCTACCTATACCAACCTTAACCCCGGCGAGTATACTTTTAAAGTAAAAGCAGCAAATAATGATGGCTTATGGAATACTATCCCGGCCGAAATAAAAATAATTGTTATTCCGCCATATTGGATGACCTGGTGGTTTAGGGTTTTGCTATTTGCAATAGCTGCTGGGGCGGTTTACGGCTTTTACCGTTACCGCTTATACACAGTTAGAGCGCAGCAAAAGGTGTTGGAGGAATTGGTGGAGGTGCGTACTGCCGAGGTAGTTAAGCAATCGGAAGAGTTGCAAACACAATCGGAAGAATTACAGGCCCTGAACGAAGAGTTGCAATCACAATCAGAGGAATTGCTAACCCAATCAGATTATCTGCAGGATATAAACGGCAAACTGCAGGAACAACGGGAGCAGGAATTGCAGGCCCGCGAGGAAGCCGAAAAGGCCAATAAAGCGAAAAGCGTTTTTTTGGCTACAATGAGCCACGAAATCCGCACGCCGATGAACGGAGTGCTCGGTATGGCATCGCTGCTTTGCGAAACACCGCTAAATACCGAGCAACGCGAGTATGCCGATATTATCCGCATGAGCGGCGAGATATTACTGAATGTAATTAATGATATCCTGGATTTTTCGAAAATAGAATCGGGCCAAATGGAACTCGATTTGCAGGAGTTTGACCTGCACCAATGTGTTGAAAACGTGCTCGACCTGTTTTCGGAAGCCGCAGCTAAAAAGCAACTCGACCTGTTATATCAGATAGATAATCGCATCCCAGCCAGGTTAATCGGCGATCAGTTACGCATTCGCCAGATATTAATAAACCTGGTAAACAATGCCATAAAATTCACCAGTAAAGGCGATATTTTAATTGAAATAGCTCAGCTGGAAACAGCAGGAAGGGATATAAATCTTGGCTTTAAAATTAAGGATACCGGCATTGGTATACCAGGAGATAAACTTCCGCGATTGTTCAAGGCTTTTTCGCAAGTTGATGCCACCATAACCCGGCAACACGGCGGTACCGGCCTTGGCCTGGCAATATGCGAACGTTTGGTTGAGCTAATGGGCGGCCGCATAGCTATTGAAAGTATACCGGGAAAAGGTACAACGGTAATTTTCAATATAAAAAGCACAACAGTCCCTAACGAGGACAGAAAAAATGCGGGCTTCAATTTAGCCGGACTGGAAGGTAAGCGGGTATTATTAATAGACCGTAACGAAACGGCACTAAAAATTTGGGGAGAGCAGCTAAAGCAACTGCACTTAAGCCTTGTTACTACCACAACCACAAATAAGGCCCTGAACATTTTGGCGGGAAATGAAAAATTTGATTTGGTGATTGCAGGCACCAACACTGTTGGCGCCGACACCCTTGAATTAAATAAGGCCATAAAAAATGTAAACCCCGATATACCAATAATACTACTGTGCTCGGTAACCGAGAAAAATAAAAACCAGGACCAATTTGCCCGGGTATTGTTAAAGCCTGTTAAACAGCAACAGTTATATAATATTATACAATCCGAGTTGCTGCATCGGGAGCCGGCAACATCCGAAAAGACAAATACGTCTTTACTATCAGAACATTTTGCCGAAAAATTTCCAATGAATATCCTGATTGCGGAGGACAACCTCATCAATCAAAAGCTAATTACCAAAGTGGTTTCAAAGCTTGGTTACCAGCCAACGGTGGTAAACAACGGTAACCAGGTGCTTGAGATAGTTGACCCCGGATTTTTTGATGTGATTCTGATGGATGTGCAAATGCCCGAACTGGATGGCCTTGAAACTACCCGCATCATTCGGCACCGCGATATAAAACAACCCTACATTATAGCCATGACAGCCAGCGCCATGGCCGAAGACCGCGCCGATTGCATGGATGCCGGCATGAACAACTTTGTATCAAAACCCATAAACATACAGGATTTGGTTGCGGCACTGGAAAAATCCTTTTCGGCCCCTACGGTAGGGGCGAATTGAATTCGCCCCAGCCATGCGCTCAACCATACCGTCCATTGTTTTTCAATGCTTTATCAAGGGCAAATGCCATTCGCCCCTACGGATTGGCGTAAATCATACAACAACCATCGCCCTTCGGCAATTTCCGGTGCTTTTAATTTCAACAGCTTCATAAAATCTTCTACACCGACAGGTTCATTGCCATTGGCATGAATTAATACCACACTACCCGGATGTACCCGCTGCCCCTTGGCTAACCAGGCATCGGTCCCGATGGGAATTAGCCCGAAACCTGTGATTTTATAAACCAATTGCTGATCGGATACCAATCCCGGAAAACGGAAAAAAACCGAAGGAACCAATCCGTTTTTAAGCATGGCCTTTTCTGTTTCCAACACCTCATAGTTAATATCAGTTCCGGCTTCCAATAAAAAATTTTGCTTTAATGGCAGGGTTTCGCTAACGCGATGATTAAAAGAATGGTTAATCCAGGTGACATCAATTTCGCTGTCGGCCTGCATTTTCTTAAGCCATTCCAAATCCTCCGGGTGCTGCCGCATCCATACACCAGTAATGGAAAGAGCGATGGGTGCAGGGTCTTTTTGTTTTTTGAACGTGCCTGCAATAGTGGTAAATATACTTCTATCCAACGGCCGGTGCGACGGACAAAGATCGGCCGTTAAGGTTATCCCCCTTTCGCCGGGTTGGCCACTTGTAACCCCCGCATCCTGTAAATTAACCGATTGTTTTTCGGCGCGGCGCAAGGCTTTTTCGTAAGCTGTGTTTTTAAAATGATCGTTTACCTGCGCTAAGAAAGCAGGTGTAATGCTATAATTCCCGGAGTCTTCAATTTTGGTTTCGAGCGTTTGGGGGTTCACCATCAGGAAAAACGTTTTACCGTCATTTTCGAATCTGCGGGCGATGATCCATTCCTGCCTGTTTTGTTTGGTCCATCCGTAGTAAACCTGATAGTGGACGATGTTTAAATAATTAGGCTGTGATAGGGCGGGACGATAGAAGGCTATCGTGCAAACAGTAAGAAGGATTAATTTATTAAACAGCAATTTCACAGGTTAAATATAATGGGCAATTGTAAATATACCAGAAAAACCGTTTCAAATTGTCATTGCGAGGCACGAGCAATCTGGTCGGCACGCATAGCTACTATACAAAGTTCAGCGATTGCTTTGTCGTTCCTCCTCGCAATGACAATTTTCTCTATTTTTATTTATTAATTTTGAACCATGACCCGTCTATCCATCAATATCAATAAAATAGCTACCCTGCGTAATTCGCGTGGCGGCAATAATCCCGATTTAATAAAGGTTGCCTTAGACTGTGAACGGTTTGGCGCTCAAGGCATCACCGTGCACCCACGTCCCGATGAGCGCCATATACGATATAGCGATGTTTTTGAGTTAAAAAAGATAGTTACAACCGAGTTTAATATTGAAGGTAACTGCCAGGAGCAAAAGTTTATAGACTTGGTATTAGCCAATAAACCCGAACAGGTTACCCTTGTCCCCGACGTATTAGGGCAAATTACCTCCAACCATGGCTGGGATACGGTTGCCAACCAACAATATTTAAAGCAAATGATTGCAGTATTTAAACAAGCGGGGATCCGTGTTTCGATATTTGTTGATCCAATTGTCGAAATGGTAGAAGCAGCTGCCACAACCGGCACCGACCGCATTGAGCTATATACCGAAGCCTATGCGCACCACTATCACCAAAACCGCGAAGCGGCTATTGCGCCTTACGTAAAAGCAGCTGAAGTCGCGCAAAAAATCGGCCTTGGCATCAATGCCGGCCACGATTTGGATTTACAAAACCTGAAATATTTTGCGCAAAACATTCCCGGTTTGGATGAAGTGAGCATTGGCCACGCGCTCATTAGCGATGCGTTGTATTATGGGTTGGAGAACACAGTGCAAATGTACTTGCGGCAACTGAACTCGAATTAAACGAATTTACAGAATTTTTGGAATTTTACGTGGGTCTTTAAAAATCCTATGAATTCCAAAAATTCATAGAATTCGAGTTCTATCGGATAAGCGTTAAACTTCCCGAAATCAATTTGCAGCCCGCGCTTAAGCCAATGGTATAATAATACACGCCCGCAGGCAGGGCCTTGCCATTATACGTACCGTTAAAAGGAACAGCATAGCCGATAGAATGATAAACCAGTTGTCCGCCGCGGTTAAATATTTGCACAACAGCCGCCGGGCTGTCTTCGATATTGTTTATTTTCCAGTAATCGTTAACGCCGTCGCCATTTGGTGTGAAAGTATTGGCAATATCGGGGAGGTTCCCGCTAACATCTACTTGTGCCAGGGTACGGGCGCTTTCGCAGTTGTGATAAAACCGGCTCACATAATAACTGGTACTTTTAGTTGCCTTGATGTTAAAAGCGCCTGTCGGTTGTTCGTCAACAGGTGTTGAACTTGCTGCTGATTGATATAACCGGTAACTGGAACCCGGAGAAGTGTCTAACACGCGAATCACTGCATCGGCCGGAAGGCATAGCTTTATGCTGTTTACCGAAGGCGGCACAAGTATGTCATTTTGATCAGGCATCAGCACAGGGCCATAAGTTTGTGTGCAGGTATCACTGCTGATGGCGACCAAAGAATAAGTTCCGGCGGGTACGTTTTTCAGCGTAACACTATCGCTCCAAAGCTTTCCGCCGGCATCAGTCCATGCATAAGTAATGGTTCCTTTATCAGGATTTAGCGGGTTTAATCCTGTAACGTAACCTAAACTATCCCCGCAAACGGGGTTTTTAACGATTACCCTGCTCGTATCCAGGTCAAACTTACTTAAGATCTGGAAGGCGCTGGTGTCGATGCATTCGCCATTACTAATGGCAAGCCGGTATTTTCCGGCTTTAGCATTCAGCAAATCAGGTTCGGTACCAACAACATTTCCCTGCTCATCGAGCCATTTAAGGGTAGCTGCGCTGTGAACCGTAGCGCCGGTAATGGAGCCAAGGCCACCGCAGGCTTGTGTGATTTTTATATTGTCGGTAATTATTTCGGTTTTGGTAAACTCCGAGCTCGAATTATTATAGGTCGCGTTGGCAATTACCGTGCCCGATAGTGTGCCGTTAAAAGCCCAGTTTCCATTTGCATCGGCAGTTACCGACGCAAAATAACGTTGTGGAGCACATGTTTTACATATATCGCTATAATACAGTTCAATTTCGGCATTTGGAGTGGCAGTGCCGGTTAAGCTATTAGCGGTTATTTTTGTGATATAACATTGCGAATGCTGATCGTTACCGTCCAAGTAGTAAATTTGGTTATTGGTAGTACAAAAAAAACTGTTTTTGGTGACCGTTAAATAATTGGTAAAACCAACGGTACCCGAATTTTCAGAAAAAATAGGCGCACTATAACCAACGTAGTTTGCATCGTTCACATCGCTGCTGCCAATATGCACTTCCCTGCATATTTGAATATATATCCTGCCAGATGAAGTGGCTATTTGCTTTAAGCTTTTATCAACATTAAAATAATTTCGAAGTATGTTTACCGGCCCGCCCGTATGTGTGAATCCGAGCGATACCACATGGGAACCCGAGCTGCAAATTATATTATTTTCCATATTTACAACCGTATTGGTATTAATTTTGGTTGCAATAATGTCGTTGGCGCACTGCAGTTCAACCGTAGCGTTGTCAATGGCCGCTGTAAGGTTATAATTAACGCCCGACAAGTTGTGTTTAAAAAATAAAGTAGCAAGTTTGGTATTGTTATCCCATTCAAATCCTATCCCTTTAGCAAATAAGTTTCCTTCCGCAGGCGTTTCTCCGCCTATAATCATATCTCCGTAAACGTTTCTAATTGAGGGCAAAAAATCATCGGTCACCGTTAGTCCGTCAGGCTGTATACTAAAAAAATTGCTTTTTAATACAAACCCCGTGCTTTCCGAGCCGAAATTGTTGATAAGCAGTGGGTTAAAAAAACCAGCAAATACGTTTCCTTTTCCCACATCGCCAAACTGAACATTGTTGGTCCCCGATATACTGATACCCACGGGGTTGCTAAACTTTTTGAATAGATTAACCAGTTTAAAATAAAGGCCATAGAATTCTAAATTGGTTTGGTTAGTAACCGTTATTGCTGTATATCCAAATTGATCCTTACTATCGAACAAAAAAGCAACTTTGGCATTGCTAACCCCGAACGGTAAGCCAGGCTGGGTGCTGCCATCAATTACCAAATTTGATGAAATAACCGGCAAAGCGCTTAATATAGTGATACTTCGCCCGGCTTCGCTAACATCGGCTATATTAAAATTGATATAATCCTTAACCGCGCTGCCATTGGCTGCCGCTTGTATAAGTGCATCACGAAACGTGCCCGGGCCCGAATCGGCATTACTGGTAACCACAAATACTGCAGCCAGTATTTTGGAGCAGGACAACAGCAATACAAAAAAAAGGAGGTATCTTTTGTGATGCATTAATTGCTAATTAATGCTAAAATAACGATTTAGGGGGAAATAATAATAACACTACCTGATAATTGTTAAACTTCCAGAAAGAATTTTACAACTGGTACCCAGGTTTATCACATAATAATAAACCCCTGCAGGCAGTTTTTTGCCGTTAAACGTACCGTCGAACGGGCGGGAATAACCAATGGAATTAAATACCAACTGACCGCTGCGGGTAAATACCTGTACGTTTACTTTGTTGTTGCTGCTTTGCAGCTTGTCAATTTGCCAATAATCGTTAATGCCATCGCCGTTTGGGGTAAAGGCGTTCCTGATATCCGACGCTGATAAGCCTACTGATACATGCACTTCTGTGCGCGGACTTTCGCAATTACCATCTGCCTGGGTTATGTAATAGCTTGTGTTACCGGTTACGTTAACTTTAAAATTACCTCCCTTTTGCTCCTGGATAACGTTGGTTCCGGATGGGCTATCGTAAATTCGGTAGCTTGATGTTGAAATTGTATTACTTACTTTAATTATGGCTAAACCCGGGCCGCATAAACTTACATCAGGAACAGATGGAGCGGGAATAACATCTGTATCCTCGCCCACGTTGTAGGGAATTACTAAAGTGCCGCACCTCGAATCGGTTACCTCCATGGTGTAGTTACCCGCGGCCAGTTGAGCAAGCGTTGTTGTTGAAGCGATGGCGCTTCCCTCGGCATTGTTCCACGTATAGGTATATGGCGGCACACCGCCGGTTATGGTGGCCGCGCCGATGCTGCCGTTGTTTAACCCGCATTGATCGTTAGTTACCGGGCCTTGCGCTGCTACTTTCAGCTCATCAATTTCATCAACCGTATAACTGCCGTAAAAGCTTTCGCAACCGTACTGATCGGTTAAGTAAAGCTGATAAACGCCGGGCGCAACGCCTGTCAGGGCCGCATGTGTGCCCATATTCTGATTGTTGCTATTAACCCAGCGCAGGCTCTTAACAAGGGCATTGGCGGTAACCGTAACAGAGCCGTTGTTAGCCTTATAACATGATGGTACAATTACACTTCGGTAAACCGGAAATACGGTGGGCGCCTGCCTGTCGATATGATACGTACGGGTGATATTGCTACAGCCAAAGTCATTAGACGCGGTTAGTACATAATTGCCGGGCGGTATATTCGTCAGGTCGGCGGTGGTGGTAACGGTATTATTTGTACCATCATTCCATACGTATTTTGTTGCGCCTGTTACCTGTATGCCCGTTACTGAGCCATTATTTAGCCCGCAACTGGCAACGGCTACTATTGCTTTGGAATCATCAATGGTAACAGCATTGGTTTCGGGTATCAAAATAGCTGCACTGTAAACGGGGCCGCATTGGGTATCGTCGGTTACCTGTAATTTATATACGCCGGCAGGTTGATTATGAAGATCGATACCTGTACCCACCACTTGCGATTGACTGTTGAGCCAGCTATATTTTAATGTACCTGCACCGGTTGCGGTTATATTGGTGATAGCGCCGGTAGGCTGCCCGCATAAAGTGGATTTAATAGTTTGCTTTGATTGGTCGATATTGGGGCCATTGCTGTTTTTTAAAGTGATGGGACCATAGTTAACAGTACATCTGTCGAGGTACGAAATCCCGAGCAAATATGTTCCGGCCGCAACGTTTTTTAAATCCAAATCTGTGCCTGCAACGTTGCCGCCTGCATCTGTCCATTTATAGGTATACACATTGAATATCCCGCGCGCAAAGGCGTCCTTAAATATGTTATCATTATCCAGGTGAATGCCGGTAATTGAGCCGGAGGCTTCACTGCATACAGGCTGGGTAATTTTCTTATTGCTATCGTTTATGATGGGAGTAGCATCTAATATGGTGAAAGAAAACTGGCTGGAGCATGTGCCGTTTATAGCGGTTACCGTATAGTTGCCAGGCTTCAGGTTGTTTACATCGACCTGATTGCCTACGGTTTGATTGTTGGAGTCTTTCCACAAATATCCGCCGGTATTTGTAAAAACCGATCCGGTAATTTGGCCGCCGTTACCGCAGGCGTAGTGTATAACATTAGCGCCGCCGTTTAAATTGGCCACACTTGTAAATAATGAGGTAAATCCATTAACAGTAGCAGAAGCGATAAGTCCTTTTTGTACAGCGCCACTATAAGTCCAGTTGCCGTCGGCGTCGGCGTTGGCAGTGCCAACGTAAGTGAGGGGCTGGCAATATTGACAGTCGTCATCCTCAAACAATTCAACCTGTGATAAAGGGGTGGCTGTGCCCGATACCGTTGTCGGGGTTATTTTACCAATATTCACTGCTGGTAAGGGCATATCTGGGTCGCCGGTTCTGGCCAGCGATCTCCACACTGCAGGATCATCCACACAATAAATGCTATTGCGCCGTATTAATAACGATTTTGCACTGTACAGCGAAAACTGCGACCCATAAATAGTATTACCATCGTTATTACCCTCGCCACCCACTTTTATAACATCATTTGAACGGAAACTAATGCTCGACAAATTCTTTTCTGAAGTTGCAGATGTTGCCTCGTACAATAATTTATTCCCCTGGAAAGTTATGGGGCCTGTGGTTTTGGTGGCCACAACGGTGTATGGGTATTGAATTTTATTGTTCAGGATTTGAAAAGTATAAGGACAATCATAGTAATCGGGGTTAACACTCGGGGTTTTATAGATGTTGAAATAAATAGCATCTAACTCATAGATTAAAGGGTTGGGTATTTTTACCGGGTCTCCGTTCACATCATAACCGATATAATTATTCCCGATCACGAAATTGGAGGTAAATAATTTGTCGCCGGTTGAATAGTAACTGTCGCCACCTAAATAATATGCACTGATAACGTACAGGCAGTTATTGATAACGTTTCGTTGGGTTACCTCCGGGCCGCCTATGTCTATTTCGCCTTTACAATAGCTCAGGTCAATTCCCCAGTTAACATCGCCACGCAATGTTTTTCCATCGGGTTCAACTCCAACAAAATTCGAGAGAAATTTAAGGTTATTCACGCCCGAAGCTGTTTCACTTCTTCCGTCGGTTATGGAAATATTATTGGTATAAATAACATGGCCGTTGTTACTTAATACATTACCCTTTCCCGAATCGCCTATTTGTATATTACTGCTTGTTTCAATGTAAATAGCCGAAAACCCGGCTCGCTCAAGTGTTGTTGGGGCGTTAACGTTGCGCCCCAGGAAATCACGTACATATAAACCATATAATTCGAAGCCGCTAACGTTAACTATTACAAAGGCATTAAAACGGCTGTCCTGATTTTCGGGTTGCAGTATAATTTTGGCATTGCTAACGCCAAAATTGCTGCCGGGCTGTGTGGTTCCGTCAATCACCAGGTTTGATGAGATATCAGGCAATTGCGTCATTATCGTTATTGTTCTCCCCGACTCACTTAAATCGGGCAGGTTGAAATTGATATAATCCTTTTCAGTAGTGCCATTGGCTGCAGCCTGAGTTAGGGCATCGCGCAGCGTACCCGCTCCCGAATCGGCATTGCTGGTAACTGTAAATACCGCAGCAGACGATTGGAAACAGGAAATCATTAAAATAAAAAGAAAGAGCGTCTTACTCTTATACACAGCGCGGTTTATTAACGCTAACTTAAGGTTTTACGATCAATAATAAAAGAAAGCCGAATTAAAGAGTGTATGAAAATATAGAATGTAAGAAATTGACATTCCAAAAAGGCATTGGTTCGGTTACCTGATAATTGTTAAACTTCCCGAAAGTATTTTACAGCTTGTACCCAGGTTTATCACATAATAGTACACCCCCGCAGGCAGTTTCTTGCCACTAAAAGTACCATCAAACGGATGCGCATAGCCAATGGAATTAAATACCAGCTGCCCGTAACGGGTAAACACCTGTATACTGGCTTGCGGATAGCTTTCAATACTGTTAATTTTCCAATAATCGTTAACACCATCGCCATTGGGGGTAAAGGTGTTTACAATATCTTTTGCCGATAAGCCAACGGTTACCTGCATTTCGGCACGCTCGCTTTCGCACGTACCGTTTAGCTGGCTAATATAAAAGCTTTGATTAGCCGTTACATTCACTTTAAAACTCCCGCCTTTTTGTTCATCAATAATATGCGGACTGGATGGATTATCATAAAGACGGTAAGTTACGGATGCCTGGGCGTTATTAACCCGAAGCAAGGCATTGCCTGCACTGCAAAGCTGCACGTTGGATGCCGATGGCGCTGGTATGTTTTCGCTATCTTCAGCTATGGTGTAAGTAATATCCACATTGCCGCAGCGGGTGTCAACCACATTTAAAATATAAGTGCCTGCCGAAAGATTGGATATGGCGTTAGTAGCGGCAAGCGGATTATTATTTACATCGCGCCATTGATAGGTATAAGGCGGTAAGCCGCCGGTAATAGTTGTGGCGCTAACTGCACCTGTGCTTAATCCGCATTTATCGGTGGTAACGGTGCCATATAAAGCTACCGTATATTCAGGAAACTCCCGGACGGTGTAACTATTATAGAAACTTTCACAACCATTTTGGTCGGTTAAATAAAGCTGGTAAACACCAGGCCCAACGCCGGCGAGCGTGGCTTTGGTGCCCACATTTTGTCCCTGGCCGTCAACCCAGCGCAGGCTTTTTACCGATGAATCGGTTGTAATTTCAATCCACCCATCATTCCCCTTAAAGCACGATGTCATAATCAAACTGGCATACACCGGAAATTTGGTAGCCAATTGCTGCCCGATGTGATACGATTGACTGATTTTACTACACCCAAAACCGTTAGAGGCAGTAAGCACATAATCGCCGGGTGGCATATTCAATAAATCGGGTGTTGTGGTTGCGACGGTATTGTTGCCATAAGCCCAAACATATTTAGCAGCGCCGGTAACCTGTATACCCGTTATCGAACCATTATCCAATCCGCACATAGCAATGGTGGTTTGGGCTTTTGACTCATCCATGGTGATGCCGTTTGTTTCGGGTATGACAATATCCGTCGTATAAATGGGGCCGCACTGGGTGTCGTCGGTAACCTGTAGTTTGTAGGTGCCGGCAGGTTGATTAAGTAAGTCTTTATCGGTGCCTACTGTTTGGTGGTTGCTATCCCGCCAGATGTGTTTTAGCGTTCCGGTGCCGGTTACCGTAATATTGGTGATAGAGCCGGTTGATTGGCCGCAGTTAGTGGATTGGATGTTTTGTTTGGTTTGATCGATATATGGCCCCGGTGTATTTTTAAAAATGACAGGCCCAAATGTTATTGAACAGCCAGTTACTGCACCGGTAACCATAAGCGTGTAATTTCCCGGTGTTAAACCCGCAATGTCGGCGGTAGTCCCAATCTCTTTTGAGTTCTGGTCTTTCCAGCTATAGGTTAGTTTTTCATTTTGATTAGAAATAGCCGTTATGCCAGAGATGGCCCCGTTTTTGTTACAGGAAGGGAATTGACGTTTAAGGTTTGATGTGTCAATTTTTGGCCGGTTGTCGACAATCGTAATCCAATTTGATTTTACGCCGCAGGCGCCTGAACCTATCTGAAGTTGATACAAGCCAGGCGGAAGGTCATTAATATCTGTAGAAGTAGAAATCACATTGCCCTCCTGATCAACCCATTGTACACCAGAAGCGTTGTAAAACTTAAAGCCTTTTATCGAACCGCTTTTATCACCACACTTTGGTTGGGTTACAATTAAATTTGTGGAGTCTATTTTTGGCTGTGTAAAATGCGATGTTTGATTGCCATAGATTGCCGAAGCCACTACACCGGGCGGTATCACTCCACTGTAAGACCAATGGCCCTGGCTGTCGGCCATTACAAAGGCAAAGAAAAACTTTGCACCGCAATAAGGGCAGTCACTCCCTTCAGCCGTGTTATAAAATAATTCCACCCGTGCTCCCGGTGTCGCTGTTCCTGAAATGCTGGCACTCGTGTAATTATCTATTTCTACTTCAGGCAAAGGTTTTGGATACGCAATAAGATCATGCATATTAAAGTAGTTTCTGCTTTGACAAAAAATGCTGTTTTCCGAAATCACCACATGGTCAGCCAATTGTTCCAATATTGCATTACTAGTATAGCCTATCACATTTCCCTCCCCGGGGTTGCTGCCGCCCACGGTTGCGTCAATACCTACCTGCAGCCAAATTGCAGTAGGCGCCCAGCCAAGAGAGTATTTCACATAATCGGGGGCGAATTGATAAAAATCTATTGTGCCTGTTTTATCTGTTTCGATGGAATTTCCCTTTATATCGACATCTCCAAAACCCGACACCATAATACCCGTAGCCGAAAAATTTTCTATCAGATTGTTAATTATCGTACCATGCATCCTCCCGGTACTCGGTGGATCGTAGTGCCCCGATTCCACATCAATTCTTCCCTGGGACCAAAATTCCGGAGATGACGAAACTCCGGTATAGTCGGTGCCCATTTTATTATTATTTATTATATACGTCCAATCCTTATTCCAGTTGTACATATTTAAAGTTAATGATCCGCCAAGAAAATTGCCTTCCGCAGGTGTACCTCCAACTACAATGTTTAATGTATTGTTGACAGTAATGCCCGTTGTGTAACCTGTAACGCCATCGGGTAAATAGCCTATCATATTTGATTTTAAGGATAGTGATTTACAGCTGTCTATTTCAACCTTTCCATTTGGCAACAAGCAGTGTTCAATGTCCACGTCAGTCGAATTGCTTACTATTAACGAGAATAGGTTAGTCTGTCCAGCATATCCCAGGGCGGATAGGTATAAACCGCTCAAGGTAAAATTGCCAACGTTATCAGCATTAAAAATTACCGGGTAATAGAGATTGTCAGGCGTGAAATTATTGTATATCTTAACCTTTGCATCACTCACGCCAAAATTCGCGCCGGGCTGAGTAGTGCCATCAATTACTAAATTCGGGCTAATATCAGGTAACTGGCTTAAAACAGTTATCGTCCTCCCCGCCTCACTTAAATCCGCAAAATTAAAGTTTATATAATCCTTCTCCGCGCTCCCATTAGCTGCCGCCTGTGTTAAAGCATCGCGCAAAGTACCCGGTCCGGAATCGGCATTGCTGGTTACCACAAATACCGCAGAGAAGCCATTAAAGCAAACAAATAGTAATAAGATTAGGAGTAATAGTTTTTTACAGGGCATTGGGGGAAATAGTAACAGGCTAAAATACATTTTTTCACTGTAAAACCATTGTCACCTTCCTATTACCGATTTGTTACTCAAATGCTAAATCGTACCTTTGCGGCAAATTTAAGGGACACTGACCACATGAAGTTAAACACCAACTACCAGGAGCAATTCCAATCGCGCCATATTGCTCCAAATCAGGCCGATACCGACAAAATGTTAAAGGCCATCGGAGTAAACACCATCGGCGAACTGATTGCCCAAACTGTTCCTGAAAAAATAAGGTTAAAAGCGCCGCTTAACCTGCCACCTGCAAAAAGCGAGTTCGACTATCTGAACACCTTAAAACAAACAGCATCAAAAAACCGGGTGTATCAATCATTTATTGGTCAGGGTTATTATGATGTGATTGTACCGGGCGTAATACAGCGCAATATCCTGGAAAATCCCGGATGGTACACCCAATATACCCCCTATCAGGCCGAAATTGCACAAGGCCGTTTGCAGGCTTTGTTAAACTTTCAAACCATGGTAATTGACCTTACCGGGATGGAAATTGCTAACGCATCGTTATTAGATGAAGGTACTGCCGCTGCCGAAGCCATGTTTATGCAATACAGCTTGCGTAAAAATGCAAATGCCAATGTGTTTTTTGTATCAGAAGAAGTGTTCCCGCAAACTATTGATATTTTAAAAACCCGTGCGCAGCCTTACGGTATCCAACTACAAATTGGCAATCACCAAACTGTTGAATTAACGGATAACATGTTTGGCGCTATTGTGCAATACCCCGCAGGCAATGGCGCTGTTTATAACTATACTGATTTTGCCGCAAAAGGCCACGAAAAAGGCATTAAACTAACCGTTGTGGCTGACTTGATGAGCCTTATCCTGTTAACTCCTCCGGGCGAATGGGGCGCCGACATTGTGGTAGGCACCAGCCAGCGTTTTGGTGTACCAATGGGCTTCGGCGGACCGCATGCTGCTTTTTTTGCTACTAAAGAAGAATACAAACGCTCGTTGCCTGGCCGTATCATCGGCGTCACTATTGATAGCGCGGGCGACTACGCCCTCCGTATGGCGCTGCAAACCCGCGAGCAGCATATCCGCAGGGATAAAGCTACTTCGAATATTTGTACCGCCCAGGCTTTATTGGCTATTATGGCCGGTATGTATGCCGTGTACCATGGCCCGGCTGGTTTAAAACTGATTGCCGAAAGAATTCATGGTCTTACTGTCTTATTGGAAGAATCATTAAAGCAGTTGGGTTACGAACAAT
Organism: Bacteroidota bacterium; assembly: GCA_013288685.1. Taxonomy (GTDB): domain Bacteria; phylum Bacteroidota; class Bacteroidia; order Sphingobacteriales; family Sphingobacteriaceae; genus Mucilaginibacter. The sequence goes on from JABDBM010000049.1 coordinate 20,854, forward strand.
TGAACGAATCGTACTTTGATACCCTGAAATTTGAACTGGGCGATTTAACCGGCCCGATACATGCCGAGTCGATTAATAACCAAATGAATTTTCATTACGCAGGTTCGGCGGTTACTATTTCAATTGATGAAACCACCTCGCCCGAGGATATTAAAACCATCGTTCGCTTTTTTGCAAGGGTAAAAGGAAAAACGTTAAACGATGTAAGTTTTGATGAACTTAAGGATAATTTAACGACCGTTATCCCGGCTGATTTGCAGCGTCAATCGGCTTATTTAACACACGCCTTATTTAACTCGCATCATTCAGAACACGAAATGCTGCGTTATATTAAATCGTTAGAAGCAAAAGATTTATCGCTTTGCCACTCGATGATTGCGTTAGGCTCGTGCACCATGAAGCTGAACGCCACTACCGAAATGGTGCCCGTTACCTGGGCGGAATTCAGCAAAATGCACCCCTTTGCACCAACCGACCAGGTTGGCGGTTATATGCAACTGTTTGATGAACTGAATAATTGGCTGTCAGAAATTACCGGCTTCGCGGCAATGAGCTTGCAACCCAACGCCGGTGCACAGGGCGAATATGCAGGCCTGATGGTTATCCGCGCTTATCATAACGACAGGGGCGACAGCCACCGTAACATTGCACTCATTCCATCATCAGCCCACGGCACTAATCCTGCTTCGGCAGCTATGGCCGGGATGAAAATTGTGGTAGTAAAATGCGACGACAACGGAAATATCGACGTTGCCGACCTTAAAGCAAAAGCCGAACAACACAAAGACGATCTTTCATGCCTGATGGTAACCTATCCATCAACCCATGGCGTGTTCGAAGAATCCATCATCGAGATATGCGAAATTATTCATGCCAATGGCGGCCAGGTTTATATGGACGGCGCCAACATGAATGCACAGGTGGGCTTAACCAGTCCGGCTAATATCGGGGCCGATGTTTGTCACCTTAACTTACATAAAACATTTTGTATACCGCATGGCGGTGGTGGTCCGGGTATGGGGCCAATTGGTGTGGCCAAGCACCTGGTGCCTTATTTACCAGGACATGCCGTAGTGGATATTGAAAGAGGCAAATCCATTCATGCTGTTTCGGCAGCGCCATGGGGTTCCGCATCTATCCTGATCATCTCACATGCTTACATCGCCATGATGGGCAGCGAAGGTTTAACCAATGCCACCCGTTACGCTATATTAAATGCCAACTACATTAAAACCCGTTTAGAGCATCATTACCCCGTGTTATACACCGGCGCACACGGCCGTTGCGCACACGAAATGATATTGGATTGCCGCGCATTCAAAAACTTCGGTATCGAGGTTACAGATATTGCCAAGCGGTTAATGGATTATGGCTTCCACGCCCCAACGGTTTCCTTCCCGGTAGCCGGTACCGTAATGGTGGAGCCAACCGAATCGGAACCGAAGCACGAGTTGGACCGTTTTTGCGATGCGATGATCTCCATCCGTCATGAAATTGACAACGTAGAAAAAGGCCTTTCGGATAAAACCGATAACCCACTAAAAAATGCACCGCATACTGCATCGGTAATTACCGCCAACGAGTGGGAGCATCCTTACACCCGTCAAAAAGCAGCGTTCCCGCTGCCTTATGTGGCCGCCTTTAAATTTTGGCCATCAGTAGGCCGGGTTAACGATACTTATGGCGACAGAACATTGATTTGCAGCTGTCCTCCTTTAACGGATTATGAATTTGAAGAAAGCGAAGTAACTACACCTGAATACGGGACGTGAGATTGATGTACAGATGTGCAGATTTTTTGATGTGCAAATGAAATTGAATATATCTCCGGTATCAGCATAAAGCGGTAGAACAATATCAGTAATTTAAGGCTCCTTTTTAAGGGGCCTTTTTTATGGAATATTTAGGAAAAAACAATGAGTTATTAGCGCAAGCCGGACCGGGACATTATTATATACTTGATGCTCAAATTACAAGATTTGATGTTTATTATGAAAATGAGCAGTTGTATATAGATGTGTATTTTTTGCTGCCCTACAATAGATTTAAAACGGATAAGCGTTTAAAACTTCACTTTATCGGGGTAACCGAATATGAGTTTCATTGGGATAACCTGTTTAACTTTTATACCGTTGAACGTTATAAATTTTTCAGGTCCGAAAAAGGATATTACCTAAGTACTGATCCTTATGATGAAGCTGAAACAGTTTTAGATGAAGATGGCGACATTATTTTTAGTAGTGAGGTAGAGGGGTATTTTGTGTAATGATTTGTGCATTTCCATAAGTGAACGGTTAGCAATCTGACTTTTTTTGCCCATCGGCTCAAAAAGGCAGAATTTCCCATCTTTAAAGCTAATGAAACTCGCCTCAGAAAACGGGGGCATTTGAAAATCGCTAACCAATAAAACTCCTTTTATTTAAATAGAAATCTTCTTTCCAGGTCATCTTTTGTTTAGCAGCAGTAGTTTTATCTGTATACCCCAACAAATGCAGGGCGCCATGGATAATTACGCGATGCAGTTCATCGGTCTCGGCAGTCTTAAATTTCAAAGCATTTTCGCGGATGCGTTCTATCGAAATAAAAATATCACCAACAATCAGGCCTTCCGTTTCGGAGTTATCAAATGTGATGATGTCAGTATAAGTGTCGTGGTTAAGATATTGCTGGTTTATCTGCAACAAATATTCGTCGGAACAAAAGACGTAGGTAAGCTCTTTTAGTTTATACCCTTCGGCCTTTACGGTATCAGTTATCCATTGCCTCAGGGCGGTTTTGTTCTTTAATTTATAGGTGATGTCTTCTTCAAAAAATTGAATTGCGGGCATTAGAGTTTAAAGTGAAGTTCAACTTCGTTTCCTTTGGTATTAAATATGCATTGGTCGGCCAGGTGTTTAATAATAAACACGCCGCGTCCGGTTAAATTTTCCAGGTTTTCGGGCGCAGTTGGGTCGGGCAGGTTGTTATAATCAAAGCCTTCGCCTTCGTCGGTAACCGTCCAAATGATCCTGCGGCCTTCCACATCGGCGTTTACAATCACCTTCTTATTAGCATCGAGTTTATTGCCGTGTACAATAGCGTTAATAGTAACCTCGTTCAAACAAGTCATCATATTGGCGAAGGTGTCTTCACTTACGCGGTGTTTATCCGAAATCTCTTCTATCAAATTTTCCAGCAGCGTTATGCTTTCCGGCTTTGAAGGAAGTTGTAAGGTATATAGTTCACCTGTTTGAACATTTGATTGGTCCATGTCATTTAGCGTTGAGTAGATCAAAGTAAGATTTAATTTTTAATTTATAATATAAATTTAATTCGGGAGACACCGTCCGCACCTGCTCCGTTTGTTTCTGCCGGGCCTGCTGGTATTCCTGCAGTGCCTTTATGTATCCCGGCGGGGTATCTTTACCCGCGTTACTTTCACGTTGCTGATCCTGATCGCGCTGCTGCTCAGCCTTTTCGGCCTCTAAAAGCCTGGTTTGTATTTGCTGTTGCCGCTTTAGCGCATCCTCTGTAATTCTCCTGTTTACGAGATCGTGCTCAGTTTGTTCCATTTCTTTCGAAATTTTATCCAAATCGCCCAAACCACCGGTCCCGTCTTTATTCTCTTCCTGATTTATTCGCTGCAACTCCTGTCGTATCATTTGTTGCTGCCGCGCTAATTTAGCTAATTGTTCGCTTATATTTTCATTATTATTATTTCCACCCGCACTTTTTCCCTGATTACCTTGCTGTTGCAGTTGATCACGCATTTTTTGCATGTTTTGATTTAGCTGCTGCTGCATTTTGGCAAGTTGTGATATGGATTGCTGCTTGCCTTTTCCCTTGCCGCTTTTACCCTTTTTCATAGATGCTTGCAACTGATCCAGCGCTTCACTCAGCAATAAAGCGAGGTTATTCATGGATGTCATGGCAAACTGCTGGTTCCGGGTTGCTTCTGCCGTGCGGCGCTCGCCCAAATTAACCAGCGACTCATCAATATGGCTGTTTATACTGGTCACCTCTTTATTAACCGTTGATTGTATCTGCGGAATGCGTTTGCTTAAAGCATAAAGTGTATCCTCCGCAGTCTTCAGGTTGTCTTTTATGTTTTTTTGATTTTGAGACAGAACCGTATAATTCGGATCGGTAGGGTTGGTAGTTTTTAGCGTTTGCATCACCTTTTCCTGATCAAACGAGCTATTGATCAGGTTTTTTAACAGGCCGCGCAATTGCTGCTCATCAACGCTATTCTCGCTGTCTTCACCCTCCTGCTCCTTTTGCTTCATCTTTTCGGACAACTGTTTCATTTCCTTTGCCGCCTGTTGCTGCGATTTGGATGCCTTTTGCGGACTGCCATTTTTCAACTCCTCAGCACTTTCATCCATTTGTTGCTGTATGCTTTGTTCTTCCTGTTTGGGGTTTTCAAAATCCTGCTTGTGCTGGGCCTGCTCGTTGGCTTTTTGCAGATCGTCCATTGCTTTTTTCACATCCTGAAAATCCTTATTCAGTTTTTCCTGCTCTTTCTGCATGGCCTGCGGGTCGGCGCCGGGCTGTTTGGCCTGGTCGGCCAGCTTTTGTTGCTGGTCGGACAGTTGGTTCAGCTGGTTTAAGTTTTGATTTAACTTTTGCTCAAACTCCAGTCTTTTATACAGTTCCAGCATCCTGTCCAGTTCTTTTTTCAGCGACTTGTTGTCCATTTGCATTTTCGACAATTGGTCCCTCGCACCCTCTTTTTGGTCCTGTTGTAACATATCCTGCAATTTTTGCAGCATTTCCTGGGTTTGGGGGTCCAGCATCTTATTCAGCAAATCATCCATTTGCTTTTGCTTTTCGGCCAGTTGCTTATCCTGTTGCTGGCTTTCCTGCCGGTTAAAAAGATTCTTTTTATTATCGCCCTGTATTTCTTTTACCAAATCGTCCAGCTCTTTGCGTTTTTGCATCAGGTCCTCAATTTGCTTTTTTTCATCAAACGACAGGGTACTTTTATTCAGCAGCAATTGGTTCAGCTTCTGCGATTCGCGCTCAATTTGTGCCGCAAGTTTTATAGCCGATTCCATTTTTTGCTTAACTACTTCGGTGCCTGCATCCAATTGTTTATTCAACTCGGTGGCCGTTGGCACCGTCAGCGTCCGTTCGGGCGAGCGTACTTTTTTAGGGCCGGCTACTTCATCGTTATCGGCTACCTCAAAAAAGTAAGTCACCTGGTCGCCGCGTTTTATACCCAGATCTTTTAAGCTCCAAAAGTAAAAGAAGTCGGCCTGAGTTTGTCCCAAATCGGCCTTTACCGGTTTACTGAACGTTTTTTGATTGTTTTTATCGCCCGGAGGGCCAACTTTGTATTGAAACGTTAGTGCCGAAAAACCATGATCGTCCTGAATCCTCCCATTAAAATAAAGTGCTTTCATACTCACCGAATCCTGTTTTTCCAGCACGTTTATAGTTGGCATCTCATCGGCAATAACATTAACCCGGTAACTGGCCGAATCGGCATGGTTAACCAGGGCGTTCATCGGGGTAATTTTATAAAAACTGTTCTTCAATATCCGCTCGCGGTGTTCAAACAGATCAGGGCCGTTTGCAGTTACCTTTTCGGGATTGCCGTTCATATAAAATTGTAGCGCAGTGGCATTTTGGGTATGCAAATGCCAGCTAACCGAGGTGCCAGCCGGGAGGGTTAAATCACCGGCATTTTTTAGAGTTTCATTTTTTTTGTGCAGATAGGCCGGGTAATTTAAATCCACATCAAAATGTAACAACGCCGGGCGAAGGTTTACCTTAATTTCGTAACCTGCAGATGTAAAACCATTGGCCGTTAATTTAAACGATGTGTTTTGCTGTAAATTGGTAAACAGGTATCGAAAACGGCTGATGCTCTCTTTATCCAGCTTAAAAGTGTTATTGGCTGTTTCTACATATACATCAGCCGGGAGTTTATTGCCCTCCAGTTTTAAGTCGAGTTTTAAATCATCGCCCTGCACAACCGATAATGTTTTGTTTTGTATCACAAAATTGAAGGGCGCAACCGGCGCAAAATATTCATTGTGCCGCAGCAGCTTTTTGGTGCTTTCGGTTAATACTGTAGGTGCAGCCAGTGCGATGATACAGATAACTGCGGCAGGGAATACCGCCCATTTTAAATATTTGGCATTCTCTTTAATATTGATGGCCGATGGGAAGCTGACCGGCTTCAACGCTTCAATTTTTTGGTTGATACTGGCTTCAATCAGTGCAACATGTGCCGGGTCAACATCGGCTAATTTTTTAAGCTGTAGGGTGTTTAACAGCTTATCATTAACATCGTGAAAATGTTTGCCAATAATTTCGGCCGCCTGATCGTGCGTTAAAGTTTTACCTAACTTTAGCCAGGCCAGCAAATTAGGGATAATTAACCAGGCGATAAGGCCAAGATTAAGCACTATGAAAAAGTAAAAAAGCAGTGTACGCAAAACAGTGTTAAAGTCGGCAAAGTACTCACTCACGGTAATTACCACATACGCCGAAAACAAGCCGGCGCCTAAAAATATCAACCCCCGTAAAAAATTATTGTAATAATATTTACGGATAAAGACGTTAATCTTGTCAATTAAAAGCGCATAATTATCGGTAGCATTCATATCCGTACATTCAAACACCAATACAGTTAACGTAAAAAACCGTGAACTTAATACGGCAGGGTAGTAAAGTATAAAATTAATATAAAAAAATGATTGGTGGCAAGTGATTATTGATTAGTTTTTTGCTGAAGGATAACTTTTTATAACCTTTCTTTTAACTTTATGGCATGATTGGTCACTTTATTCCTCGCACCGGCAAGGGTGGCTTTGTTGTTGTTCTGCCGTTAATAACAAGCATTATTCTTTTTGTATTGTTCGACGCAATACATTTAAGCGACCGGTATATTGCTCCCCTGTGTTTCTTATTACCATCATTTATTATCTGGTTTTTTGATGGTGGCCCCAAAGCTTTACAAAACGGTTTTAAGGGAGATACGCCAAAAAGCAGGCACACTTTATTTTGGATTGAAATTAAATATTGGGCTATTTTATTAGGGATAATAGGATGTGTGCTGTTGGCTAATGCAATTAACGGAAAATAAGGCTGGTTGAGTCACGCCTGTTTAAAGGCACCGATATTTTTATTTAAACCGTCAATCAGTTGCTAAAAATAATTCCAAAATCGAACTTTCGAAACCCAAAATTCGTTAAATTAGCTTCGTTTTAACCACTATGAAAAATTACTTCCTGTACCTGTTGCTGCCGGGCATTGCTATGGCTATTGCCTCCTGTTCGCCCAAGGGGCCGTATGCGGCTACGGATAAGATTTACAAGGAACAAACGAAGGCTTACGTTGCTGTAATACAAAGACAACTGCCCGATTCGCTCGCGGACAGCACCGGCATGCAGATACCTTCCGACTGGGTGGGCACCGTAAACTTTGGCATTCGCAAACCTAATTATGTAATTATCCATTTTACAGCCCAGGATTCGATACAACAAACTTTACATACGTTTACTATCACCAGTACACAGGTGAGTGCGCATTATGTAATTGCTAAAAATGGCAAGCTTTTTCACATGGTTAACGATTACCTGCGCGCCAACCAGGCCGGCCTGGGCAAATGGGGGAGTGTGACCGATATGAATAGTTGCTCCCTCGGCATCGAAATTGACAACAACGGCAATGAGCCTTTTACACCCGCGCAAATTAACACGTTACTGGCGCTGTTGGCTCAAATAAAAAAAGCATATAACATTCCACAAGCAAACTTCATCGGCCACCAGGACTTTGCGCCCAAACGCAAACCCGATCCGGGACCGTTTTTCCCATGGAAAACGCTGGCGCAGCACGGCTTCGGGTATTGGAGCGATGATGTCCTGGAATTAGCCCCCGATGGTTTCGATTATACCATAGCCCTTAAATTAATCGGCTATGATGTATCCGACCCAAAAGCTGCCCTTGTTGCTTTTAAACGCCATTTTGTACAAACAGACATTAGTCCGCAGCCAACGCAGCTGGATATGAATGTGTTGTATAATGTGTATCAGAAATATCAGTAGTAAGTAGCGAAAAATAACGATTTGTCATCCTGAACGAAGTGAAGAATCTTATACGACATACTTAATGACCTTTCACGCGCATAATATGTGGCATATAGCATGGCTCAGAAGATCCTTCACTTCAGGATGACAAATAAAAAACGCAGAATTTGCCGGTCAATATTCAATTTTAAAAGCAGCCGCGTACTGCAATCCACTACTTTCCGCCTGTAACGGTTTGGGGATGACAACATCAACACCATCGCCGGTTTGTGTCCACTTTAGCTTTTGTTTGGCGCCCAGCAGGGTAACATGTTTAACCTTGCGGGCATTGCCGGTTTTAATGCTCAGCACTGGCGGCAATATTACATCCTCGCCGGCAGGCAAAACAAATGCGTATTCGTTATTACCCTCTTTGGTTTGTGTGAAGAATATATTTTCTACCGAATACGGCGCAACAGCTTTGGACGAATAAATGCCTTCCCCATTTATTTTCATCCAACGGCCAATATCGGCCAGGCGCTTGTAAGCTTCGGGGTCCCAGTCGCCATCGGGGCCGGGACCAATGTTCATCAGGAAATTCCCCCCGCGCGAAACTATTTTTACCAATAGCTGCACAATTTGCAGCGACGGTTTATAATGATCGCCGGGTACATAGCTCCAGGAGTTACCCATGGTCATACAGGTTTCCCAGGGGTGGCTCAGTGGTGCTGCCGGCACTTGTTGCTCGGGAGTAGTGTAGTTTTCATAAGGCCCGGGTACTGCCCGGTCAACCATAATTAAACCGGGCTGATTGGCGCGGGCCATCTGTGCTATTTTGGGCATGTCGATATCCTGGTTGTATTTGCTGCCCATTTCGTGCGCCAAAACCGAATCAGACTTAACCAGCGGCCTTACCCAGCCGCCGTCCATCCATAAAATATCAATTTTCCCGTAGCCGGTCATTAGTTCCTGCAACTGGTTGTAGGTATAGTCCTTAAAGTGCTGCCATTTTTCGGGATGTTTAGCAGGGTCGTAATTTACATTCCTGTCCTTCGGCGGAAAATAGGGCCACCAATAATCGGGGCTATGCCAGTCGGGCTTGGAGAAATAGGCGCCAATCATAAAATTCTCTTTGCGGAAGGCGCTGAATATCTCATTAGCAACGTTGCTTTTGGCATTGGCCGAAAAAGGGGTTTTGGGGCTGGTGACTTTGTAATCGGTTTGTTTGGTATCAAACATGCAAAAGCCATCGTGATGTTTGGTGGTAAAAACCACGTATTTCATACCTGCGTCTTTGGCCGCTTTCACCCATTTATCCGGATCGAAATGAGTAGGGTTAAACGTAGTTTGCAGGTTTTCGTAAGCTTTTACGTAGGTGTTATAATCGCTGCTATAAGGGCCGCGGCGCTGCGTCCAGCCTTCATCTTCGGGGCACAGGCTCCAGCTTTCAACCACGCCCCACTCGCTATAGGGCCCCCAGTGCATAAACAGGCCAAATTTAAGATCCTGCCACTGGTTTAGCTTGTGTAATACAGCCGTATCGGCCGGTAAAATATAACCATCATTTTGTTGCGCTTTTACGGCACTAAAAAGGGACAACAACAGCATCCCGGTAAGTAGCTTCCTCATAAAAAAGATTTATGACCGAAGATAGCTTTTTAGAGCAGAAAGCAAAAAGACCAAAGCAGAAAGCTTTCCGCTTTAGTCTTTCTGTTTCATCCCCTCACGCTCCCATGCGGGTTATCTGGAAGCTTTCGTATGCCATTTGGCGGTTAAATTCCAGCGTCATCGATTTGTTGTTAATCAAATCAACAATGGTGCCTATCCAACACAGGCCTGCAGTTAAAAGATATAAAACGCCCATTCCTATCTGGCCCATTATAAACCGTTGTACGCCAGCCACGCCAACAAAGCCCAACAGGGTAAATAACAATATATCCTGGGGGTTTTTGCGTTTGCCGGCATACACCATATAAAAGTATTTTTTTTGCTCCTCATTCATCTCGGCGGTACCTTGCTGAATAAAATTCAATTCTTCGGGTGTCATCCCCGGAAGACCCATATAAGGGTTTTGATACATGTCCATTGTGTTATATTTTTTGTGATTGTTTTAATTAATAGTCTAAAACTAAGGTAGTATTAAAAAAGCAACAATACAAAATAGGCCAATTATTTAAAGATGCCGGTAGGATGAGGGATTATGGCGGTGAATTGATTTCGGATTTTGCATAATTGAAATTTATCACAGGGGGCACAAAAAGAAAAACACAGAGGGCACAAAGTTTTTTCTTTGTGTAACCTCTGTCTTCTTTGTGGTTAAAAACTAAGCATCACCCATTAAACCTGTTGAGTTTCAATGCAGGATATAACTTCGTTTTCGTTAAAACATAAATACGGTACAATATAATACCCAATGCGGGTATGCCAAACCAATGGGCGTGAAATGAGTTTTTAATATCGCCCCTAAAAAGAAACGCAATGGAGTGTCCCAGTCCGCAACCCGGGCACCAGGTAAAACCCAATAGCTTTAGCGGGCATAATGTAAAATGCGTTGTACCTACGGGATTAGTAAGCGCTAAGGCTACCAATCCGGCAATCCAAAATGCAAGTTCAAAATATTTATCAAAAAGCTGTTTAATCAACTTTATTGGGTTTGCTGGTTAACAATACTGATACGCCCAGCGAAAATAATATACCTACCAGTAAAGCGCCAAATACTCGTCCCGAAAAGTCTTTTATACTGCCTGCTGCGGCAAACTCGTCTATGTAAATAATAGCGGCGGCTACCGTTACTACGCCACCTATCAATAATATTTTAAAGCTTTGT
>JABDBM010000050.1 GCA_013288685.1 Bacteroidota bacterium
TTTTTTAAGCTACGAAATACAAAATGCTGTATTTTTAACAATATTTGCGACAATCGATTGCAGGCCTTATGCCAAACATTAAGAAGTGCTCTTATTAAGAAAATGAAAATGAAATATTTATTGCTGATTTTGGGAAGTTTACTTTTTAATAATCTATTTGCCCAAAACGGAAACCAAAAAGGCCATAATGGCACCGAAAGAATTATTCATGTTGATTTTAATAAAGAAAAAGGACGCTTGAATACTTCATTTAAAGAGTGTGTAGGTGCGGGTCGTGCCAATGAAGGGTTGCGGGCCGACTGGCAGCAGCAACTGGCAATGACCATGAAAGAATGCGGTTTTAAATATATCAGGATGCACGGATTGCTCACCGATGATATGGCAGTTTACACCGAAGATCGCAATGGTAATCCACAATATAATTACCAGTATGTTGATGCTTTATACGACTATATTATAAGTATCGGAATGAAGCCATTTGTAGAATTAGGATTTATGCCAGGGGCCCTTGCCAGCGGCAGTAAAACTATTTTTTGGTGGCGGGGCAATGTAACACCACCCAGGGATTATGAAAAATGGGAGGGTTTAATTCGTAACCTGACACAACATTTTACGGAGCGATATGGTGCCAATGAAGTTAAGACATGGTATTTTGAAGTTTGGAATGAGCCGAATTTGAAAGACGGCTTCTGGACCGGTTCTCAAGCCGACTATTTCAAATTATACCAATACAGTGCCAAAGCAATTAAAAGCGTAAATCAGGCTTATAAAGTTGGTGGCCCTGCAACTGCAGGGGCAGCATGGGTGCCCGAAATGATAGCCTTTTGTAAAAACAATTCGGTGCCTATTGATTTTATCAGCACACATTCCTATGGTGTAAAGCAAGGTTTTTTGGATGAGCGCGGATCAACGGGAACAGTACTGGATAAAAACGAATGGAGCGTTAGCGGCGACGTTTTAAATTCGCGAAAGCAGATTCAAAATTCTGCAATTCCCGGATTAGAGCTGCATTATACGGAATGGAGTTCGTCCTATACGCCTTCTGACCCACTTCATGATAGTTATCATGAAGCAGCATATATACTTAAAAAGTTAAAACAATCTGAAGCTGCGGCCAATTCAATGTCATACTGGACGTTTACTGACATTTTTGAAGAGTCAGGGCCGCGTTTTACCCCTTTCCACGGCGGTTTTGGTTTAATGAATATCGAAGGGATCAAAAAGCCTGCTTTTTTTGCCTACTCCTTTTTAAACAAACTGGGTGAAACTGAACTTGCCAATCGCGATAGCTCTTCGTGGGCCTGCAAAAGTCACAAAGGAAATGTTCAGGTATTGCTATGGGATTATACTTATACCCTGCCCGATTCAGTAAATAACCAGGCTTATTATATAAAGGATTTACCTGCCAAAACAAAAGGCAAAGTAAAAGTAAATCTATCACACTTACCAGCTGGAAAGTATACGATGGAAATTTATAAAGTGGGTTACAGGGTGAACGATGCCTATACCAACTATGTAGATATGGGCAGGCCCGGACAGCTAAACTTGCAGCAGGTTAAAAAGTTAAAAGAGCAAAATGGCGCTCCTGTGGCAATCCGGCAAATTGAAATAAAACCCGGAGCCGTGTTTTCCCACGAATTTAATATATGGGAAAATGATGTTTTATTGATAAACCTAATTAAACGTTAACCGACGCATAACCCGCAAATAACATTAGTCGGCCGAATCAAACAATGAAAATCTTTAATGGTGTTGTACGTAAAATGGTCAAATAAGATGGTAGAAAATACAATAACTACGTTTAAATGATCACAGCATATCAACCGTTTAGAATTCAGCAACGCGGAAACAGTTTGATTCAGCTTTTTTTGTAAAAAAAAACTGCAATCGATTGTAATTTTAAAAAAAATAATTATAATTGTAAAAAAAACACTCAATTTAAGCTACCGCTAACTCTTGCTAATGTGTAAATTGTACACATATAAATAAGACATAAGTTAAAGATATTTGGGCTAAGAGACCAAATTTAGTTGAAAACGGACGTTCCAGGGTGAGATATGGAACGTCTTTTTTTTCCCTTTCCCAACAAAATCATAATAGTAATTCTTGTCACCTATAGGCCATTATTTTTTGCTTTTATAGTAGTAAAAGCGCTGAATATTGTAGCATTTTGACAAATGTTGTGTTTTTATGATAAAAAATGTGTTACTCAGCCATTCCTCAATCCTAATTTTACCTCCATATAGCGGCTACAATTCGTCATTTGGCAGCAATAATTATAAACCAGTAAAGCCGGCCGGCAAGTTCCTTTAATATCTCGATTTAAGTGACACCCTTAATCGACCTGAGTACCACCGTTAAGTTGTATCCAGGAAAGTATACTCAGGCTAGGCTCTACAATCGATTGCAGACCTTAAAAATGCATATTTATGAGAGAATAGACAAACGTTTTGTTTTGCCGGCCACAGTTTTTGGCCCGTAGTAACTACATCGGTACTTGTTGTTAGTGTGTTTCAATAGCTAATAAAATTGAACCTCAACACACACCCTACCGATGGAACAGCCAATTTAATTTTTTACCAGTTTTTCAAGCAACAAACCAAAATATGAAAAGAAAATATTTACTAAAGCCTCAAATGCTAACAATTTGTTTATCAATTTTGCTTAGCATCACCTTATTAAATTGTGCTTTTGCCCTGCCATCGATTGAGCGGGTAAAATCGTCAGTTAAATTAAAGAAAATAAATGCTGACCTAACGGTTATCGGTAAAGTTACGGACGACGAAGGGGCACCATTACCTGGTGTGACCGTTACGCTTAAAGGTACCACTACTGCTACAGGTACCGATATAAATGGGAACTATCGTATTAATGTTCCTAATGAAAATGCAGTGCTTGTTTATTCATTCATCGGGTACGTTTCGAAGACAGTTCCAGTTGAAGGGAAAACGGTTTTGAACGTTCAGCTTACCGCTACTAATAAAACCTTAAACGAAGTAGTTGTTGTAGGTTATGGCACGCAAAAACGTGCCAATGTAACCGGCGCTGTTTCAACGGTAAGTGGCAAAACGCTAAATGCTTTGCCCGTTGGCGGTGTCGATCAGGCCTTGCAGGGCCGGGTGGCAGGTTTAACGGTTACCAACAATGGTTCTCCCGGTACTGCGCCTATTGTACAAATACGGGGCGTAAGCTCGATAGGTTATGGAGCCGACCCCTTGTACATCATTGATGGGTTTCCAGGCTCAATTGGCGCACTTGACCCCCAGGACATACAATCAGTAGATGTCCTCAAGGATGCAAGCGCGGCAGCAATTTATGGGTCAAGGGCAACTAACGGTGTTATTATTATAACAACCAAAAAGGGTTCCGGTGGTAAGGTTCAGGTGAGCTTCAATTCGTACGTTGGAACTCAAGAAGTGACCAAACGGTTCGACCTCCTTAATACAAACCAGTATGTGACTTACGAAAGGGCTTTAGACGGAGCAGCAGGTATTGGCGTACCTCCGCGTTTGCAATCAGCAAACTTTAATCTGCCTATCTACGCCGGTTCTTCGCAAACCTTTGCCGGCACAAATACCGACTGGCAAAAAGCTTATTTCCAAAATGGGATTTTGCAACAGCACGATGTTTCTTTAAGCGGTGGCAACGAAAATTCAAAATTCTTTAGTTCCGCCGGTTATTTTGATCAGGTTGGTACCACTGTAGGAACAAGTTTTAGCCGGAAAAATTTCCGCATGAATTCTGATCATAACGTGAACAAGTTTATTACGATTGGCGAAACATTCAACGTTGCCGAAACCCGCCAGCGTTTTGGAATTCCGCCAGGCAACAGAACACCACTTACCAACGTGATAAGGATGCAACCGTACATACCGGTATATAATCCAAACAATCCCGGTGGTTATTTTGGACCCCAAAGCAGTTTTGACGGTGCCGACCCTGTGAACCCGGTAGAACAGGCCTTGATTAACGAGAACCGTAACTTTGGTGTTGGGATACATGGCAATGCTTACTTAACAGCCAGGTTCACGCAGTGGTTGAAATTCAATTCTACTTACGGTATTGATTACGGAACAAACAGGCAAGAACAATATACTCCAATTTATAATGATGGAGGTACATCAAGCAGCCCGCTTGCTGCGATAACCGAAAATACCGGCACTGGAACTACAACATTATACACACAACAATTAACCTTCGACAAAACCTTCGGTAAGCACCACGTTTCGGCTGTAGGTGTTTACGAAGTGCAAACCAACCGTGGCGATAGCCAAAACTCTTTTGGTAACCAAAATAACAATACCATTAGAACCCTGCAGAACGCTACAAACACAACAACCAATTACACTTATGGCACTAACGTGTTGCAATCATTGGTAGGCAGAGTAGGGTATGATTTTGAAGGGAAATATTTAATTTCGGGTTCAATACGCCGTGATGGTTTGTCTGTTTGGGCGCCGGGCCATAAATATGAAGACTTCCCTGCGGCATCAATAGGCTGGAAAGTTGACCAGGAAAGTTTCATGCAAGGCGTTAAATCAATCAGTGAATTAAAAATACGGGCCGGTTACGGTGTTACCGGGATAAACGGAACTGTTTTGGGAAATTATCCTTACGTTTCCAATGTTTCTGCTGGTGGTACAACCTATCCGTTTGGCAATTTGGCAACAGGTGCTAACTCGGGTAACGGATCGTATTACGGTGCGTTAAGTAATTATTTTCTTCATTGGGAAATAACCAAGTCAGAGAACATTGGTTTCGACCTGGGTTTATTCCAAAATGCTTTCACATTATCGGCGGAAGTATATAAAAGAAAAACAGATAACCTTATTTTAACTGTTCCCGTACCGCCAAGCGAAGGTGTTGGCGCACCGCTTGCAAATATTGGCTCGATGCAAAACACAGGTATTGAATTAACCGCAGGCTACCATAAAACAGCCGGCGACTTTAAATATGATATAACAGGTGTGTTTAGTTTAGACAAGAATAAAGTTACCTCATTAACCGGAGCTGCAAACGGTGCGATAACAGCAGGCGGTGATGCCGATTTTGGTGGTGGCGGCCCAATTACCAATACTTCGATTGGTCAGCCTATCCAGTATTTTTACGGTTACCAGGTTGAAGGCATATTCCAAAATGCAGCTGATGTGAAAAACCACGCCACTCAAACCGGTGCTGCGCCAGGCGATCTGAAATTTAAGGATATTAATCACGACGGTGTAATTGATGCTAACGACCGGGTTAACCTGGGCAGTTATCTTCCTAAATTCACCTATTCGTTAAACTATTCAGCCAGTTATAAAAATTTCGACCTTGCATTATTTTTCCAGGGCGTTTATGGCAATAAAATATTTGATGCCGAAAAAATCATCCGTGAAGGTATGTCAAGGTTGTTTAACTCTGATGTTAATGTGCTAAACGCCTGGACACCCACCAATACCAACACTGATATCCCCAGAGCTATTTCCGGTGATCCGAACTCAAATGTTAGGCCTTCCTCACGCTGGATCGAAAGCGGTTCATACCTTCGTTTAAAAAACCTCCAGTTGGGATACAATATACCAATGACCTGGCTTAAACCAGCCACTAACAATTTGGTAAGCAAGGTGAGGATATATGTATCGTCAACAAACCTGTTCACCATTACAAAATACACAGGGCTTGATCCGGAGGTTGGCTCCAAAAACGGAACGCTTACAAATGGTATAGACTATGGTCAATATCCTTCGCCAAGAGCATTGCAGGTAGGTTTACAGGCAACATTTTAAGAATCATTAAAATTCGTATATTATGAAACATAGAAAAATTTATTTATTATCAACCGTTATCTTATTAGTGATTTCGGTGATCGTATTCGCCTGTAAAAAAGCGGCATTGAATACATCTGACCCCAACAACCTCACCACGGGAAATTATTATAAAACGGCAGCGCAACTAAAGTCGGGCGTTAACGCCATCTACGCGGTTATGCACCAAAACAACCTCGTATCCCGCGAATGGTATTACCTGCACGACACCAGGAGCGATGAAGTAGCGCCCGGAGGTGGCCAACTGGAAGCGGCAAGGCTCCAATTGTACAACAATACCGATGATCCTACTAATCCTGTAATGAATTCGGTATGGAACGGTTGGTACACAGTAATATTCCGTGCCAATGTGGTAACTGATAATGCACCAAATGTTACTGATAATCCTTCCGACGTAAAAGAATCAGTAGGCGAGGCTAAATTTCTGCGCGCCTGGGCTTATTCCGACCTGGTTGCCATGTGGGGCGGAGTTCCACTGGTAACATCAGTTCCAAAAAGTCCTACTGACTTTAAGCCACGTGCAAGTGTTAGCGATGTTTATGCGCAGATAGTTAAGGACCTGACTGATGCTGCAGCGGTATTGCCCGGAAAGTCAGCTACTGATAAAGGAAGAGCAACAGCATCTGCTGCTAATGCTTTGCTGGGCAGGGTGTTAATGCAAACAGGCGATTATGCCGGCGCTAAAGCGGCATTCCTGAAAATACCTACATCAGGTGCTGACGGATACTCATTAACTAATCGCTACTCGGATAACTTTGAGTTAGCGACCGAGTTTAATCCGGAATCAATTTTTGAAGTTGTATTTGTTGACAAAGGCGACAATGGCTACAACTGGGGCGGCGAATCTGCAACTGAAGAGCAGTCAACAGTAAGAAACCAGGAATATTGCCCCGTTGCCTGGAGAAACCTTATTCCTTCGGACAAATATTTGAATGAGTTTGAAAGTACAGCTACCGGAGCTGCAAAAACAGACCCTCGTTTTTCGTACAGCGTTTATAAAACCGGTGATACTTATAATAACGGGCAAAGTGTTTTAGCTGATGGTGACCAAAATGGCAATTCTTCAAAGCTTAACGGGGTTACGATGAAAATTAGCTGGCGCAAATTTATGATCATTTATCAGGAAAGTGCAGGCACTGCCAGTTTCCATCCCGGTGGCAACAACCAACGTATTATACGTTATTCTGAAATTTTACTTGATCTTGCCGAATGTGCTAACGAACTTGGCGACATTGCCGGAGCTACAAGCTACCTCAATATGGTACGCGCAAGACCCGATGTTGCAATGCCTCCTTATCCAACAGCACAATTTCCGGTTAGTACAAAAACGCAGGTGATGGCCGCCATAATGCACGAGAAAATGGTAGAATTGGGTGATGAAGAAGTACGTAACATCGATATTTTAAGATGGCGCAAAAAGGGGTATTTCGCTACCGAGCCAATTGCTGCTTTCAAAACAGGCAGAGACGAACTATTACCTATTCCGCAAGCAGAAATAGACAATAATCCGTTATTGGCCGGAAAGCAAAATCCAGGCTACTAATCTATTTGCTACATATTAAAAAAAAGGCGGCCTGCAAGCCGCCTTTTTTTTCTCATATTTATATTAAATTATGAAAAGGCTTCTAACGTGTTTAACTACGGCCATACTACTTTCTTCCTGTAAACAGCATACGCTATTTGAGCAAATACCATCTTCTGTTACAGGTATAACATTCAATAACCTGATCACAGAGAACGATTCAATCAATCCCATCGATAATGCGACGGTATATAATGGGGGAGGTGTTGGCATAGGTGATTTTAATAACGATGGCTTACCGGATATTTATTTTACGGGCAACATGGTGCCTAACAAGTTATATCTCAACAGAGGCAATTTTAAGTTTGATGATGTTACCTTAAAAGCGGGGGTTGATGGCAAAGGACGCTGGGGAAAAGGCGTATCTGTTATCGACATTAATAACGATGGTTTACTTGATATATATGTTTGTAATTCGTTTGCAAACGATCCAAAAAAACGCCAAAACCTGCTGTATATAAATCAAGGGGTGGATAAGGACGGCGTGCCGGTATTTAAAGAAGAAGCAAAGGAATACGGACTTGACATCCAGCTGTTTTCTACAATGGCGAGTTTTTTTGATTATGATAACGACGGCGATCTGGATATGTATTTGACGGTAAATGAGCCTAACCCTGCCGAGTTTCCCAACCAGTTCAGGCCCATTGATACCATGGGCAGGGGAAGAAGCATGGGACGATTGTACCGCAACGACTGGGATCCGAAACTTAAACATCCGGTGTTTAAGGATGTTTCATCAGCCGCGGGGATAAAGATAGAAGGATACGGCCATGCGGCTACTATTGCTGATATTAATCTTGATGGCTGGAAAGACATATATGTTACCAACGACTTTCTGTCGAACAATATATTGTACATCAATAATCATGATGGAACTTTTACCGACCAGTCAAAAGCGTATTTTAAGCATACCTCCTTCAATGCTATGGGGCAGGACATTGAGGATATAAACAACGACGGGCTGGCAGATATTTTTGAACTGGATATGAGTCCCCCTGATAATTACCGAAAAAAAATGATGTCGGGACCAAGCAGCTATAACACTTTTCAGAACTTCGACCATTATGGTTATCAATATCAATACGTTCGTAACACACTTCAATTAAATCAAGGGCCGTCTATTGGTGAAAATAATGCGATTGGTCATCCTGCATTTAGCGAAATTGGCTTTTTTAGCGGTGTGGCGCAGACGGACTGGAGCTGGACCCCGATGGTTACCGATTTTGACAATGATGGATACCGCGATATTATAGTCACAAACGGTTATCCCCGCGATGTTACGGATCATGATTTTATTACTTACAGATCCAATGCATTTTTAATGGCGCCAAAGAAAGAAATTCTCAGCCAGATACCATCAGTCAAAATTCATAATTACGCTTTTCGTAACGCCGGTGGTGCGCAATTTAACGATGTGAGTATGCAATGGGGATTGGGTATCCCTTCCTTTTCGAATGGGGCAGTATACGCCGACCTGAATAACGACGGCGCATTGGACCTTGTAATTAATAATATAAATGATGAAGCATTAATTTATAAAAACACCGCTACCGAGAGCAGCGAAAGTGTGCAGCATTATCTCAATGTGGTGTTTAACGGGCCAAATCAAAACCATGAGGGCATAGGGGCGTTTGTCGATATATATTATCAGCACGGTTTGCATCAGGTATATGAAAATAATCCTTACCGGGGTTATCTCTCCAGCATTCAGCCTATTGCTCATTTTGGATTAGGTAAATGCCAAACATTGGATTCAGTAGTTGTTAAATGGCCGGATCAGCACAAACAAACATTTTTAAATGTAAAAGCCGATAGAACCTTGACAGCAAACGTTAACAATGCTGATAAAAAATATACATGGTCAGTTCCTACACAAATAAAAGCGCCATTATTTACAAATATTACCGGCAAAAGCGGGGTTACCTATCTGCATCGCGACACTGATTATGCCGACTTTAATATTCAAAAACTCTTACCACATAAACTTTCAGAATACAACCCTGCCCTGGCTGTGGGCGATATTAACGGAGATGGATTAGATGATATAATAGTCGGTGGGAATTTAACTTTGCCGGCGCAGGTATTGTTTCAGCAAAAGGATGGCACCTTTAAACAAAGAAACCTATTAGCAGAAAAGAAATACGATCGCCCTTATCTTGATGGAGGAATTCTCATTTTCGACGCAAACGGCGATAAATTTCCTGATGTATTAATTACCGGTAGTGGTTATAAGGCGCCGGCAAATGATCCGGTTTACCGGGACCGCTTATACTTAAATGATGGCAAGGGCAATTTTACCCTGGCAAAAGATGCATTGCCGGTATGTTTTAAAAGTAAACTATGTGTAAGGGCATTGGATTATAATAGCGATGGCAAATTAGACTTGTTTATTTCAGGACGCGTTGTGGCCGGAAGATACCCGGAGCCGGCCGACAGCTATATTTTAAGAAATGACACAAAGGACGGGAAGGTAAAATTTACCGATGTAACCAACGAGATTGCGCCTGATCTGAAAAAGATTGGTTTGGTATGCGATGCCATTTTTAGCGATTTTGACAACGATGGCAAAACCGACCTGATATTGGCGGGGGAATGGATGCCACTCACCTTCTTGAAAAATATAGGTGGAAAGTTTGTAAACGTTACAGCAAAAAGCGGCGTTAGCAATAAAAGCGGTTGGTGGAACTCAATAGTTGCCGGTGATTTCAGGCATACGGGCAGAATGGATTATATAGTTGGAAATGTGGGCCTAAATTCCCTCTATCAGGCTAATGACGAATTTCCGGTTTATATAACGGAAGGCGATTTCGACAAAAGAGACAGGTTTGACGCATTTCCATCATTGTTTCTGCCAGGCAAAGACGGCGTAAAACGCGAATACCCTGCAAATGTAAGGGAGGATGCTTTTAAACAGATGATAAGTTTACGCACAAAATTCACAAACTATCATTCGTACGCCGAGGCTACCATGCAGGATTTGCTTAGTGCAGACCAAATGAAAAATGCACTTCGGCTTAAGGCCACCGAATTAAGGTCGTGCTATTTCAGGAACGATGGCGATGGTAAATTTACCATAATACCCCTGCCTCCCGAGGCACAGGTTTCTGTATTAAACGGAATGGTGGCCGATGATTTTGACGGCGACGGCAACCTCGATTTGTTGATTACTGGAAATGATTTTGGCACTGATGTTTCAATTGGGCGATATGATGCCTTAAATGGGTTATTGTTAAAAGGTAATGGCAAAGGTGGCTTCACCCCTATATCAATTTCAAAGAGCGGGATTTACATACCTGGGAATGGGAAAGCACTGGTAAAATTAAAGGGAGTGGCTAATAACTATCTGCTTGCAGCAAGTGAGCGCTTAGGGCCTCTCCGGGTATTTCAACTAAATGCGAAAACTTCAATCTTAAATATAAGCGATAAAGATCAAAGTGCGATTATTACTTATAAGGATGGCAGCCAAACCAAACAAGAATTTTACTTCGGAAGTTCGTTTCTTTCCCAATCGACCAGGTTTATACTCATCAACGATAAGATAGCACAGGTATCAATCAAAGATGGTTCAGGGAAAACGAGGCTGGTTAAGTTTTAATTTACTTCAATTGCATTTTACTTTGTCACCGCCATGCCAGCCATTGGCATTGCGATAGGTTGCATGGCGGTATTAAATTTCAGCATTTTCAAATTAAGGGGTGTTATTTTACCATCCTCCGTTATTTCCAAAAACTGATCGGGCTTAATCTGATGAAGATGTTGCACCGTGCCGCTTCCTGCCCAGCGGATTTCAATATCATCAATTATACTCGCCTTCCCTATCCCTATCTCTTGCCTAAGAGGCGATGAACCGAAACTCCCACCAGAGTTTACATCCTTGAACACGCTTCGTTGTAAGCCGTTTTCAGTAAAGGTGACTTTGATGTGTGAGCCGATAGCCGACTTATTTGCCTTTGTACCTACTAATTTTAAACCTATCCAATTATTATTATTTTGACCAGGGTTAAGGTATAACGCACTTGTGTAGGCATCACCAATATACGCCCCCCCCATTTCAATGAAAATATCCTGCAAGCCGTTGTTTCTGAAATCGGCAAATGAAACACCATGACCTTTTTGCAAATTGCCGGTGCGCGACGAGCGGGTTACATCGGCAAATTTTTCGCCGCCTATATTCCGGAAAAGTTTATTTGGGATAAGCGATCCAAAATCGGGGTTGCCGGTTCCAAAATAGAGATCCGGATAGCCGTCATTATCAATGTCACCAAAATTGCCCCCCATGCTAAACACTACCTTATCCAGCGCTGCGGTGTGCGTTACATTTGTAAACGTACCATCGCGGTTGTTTTTAAAAAGAAAGATATTGCCGTTATCCGGTACCGGTGTACCCAATGCTTCTAACGCGGCGTAATGGCCAAGCGTGGTGCTAAAACTATAACCGCCCATCAAAATATCGGGCCATCCATCGTTATCGTAATCAAAAAACCAGGTTGTAAACGTGTTTTGTTTGATGTTGATGCCAGCTTTCTCGGTAACATCTTCAAAAGCTACATTTTTACCGCCTTTGCATTTGTTTTTTAGCAAATATTTCCTGCCGCTCATGGTTGAAACGAAAATGTCGGGCCAACCATCGTTATTATAATCTGCCGCAGTTACGCCTTTTACAAAATCGTTGATTTGGCAATGCGCTTTTTGCGCCATTTCGGTAAAAGTACCATCGTGATTGTTTATATAAAGTGCCGATGGGTGATTGTTTTTCGGATCAGTGCCGCCATGGCTTTCCATCCCGATAAAAACATCAAGCCATCCATCATTATTAAAATCGGCCCATACGGCAGTTTGGGTAGGGTGCATAAACTTTAAACCAGCCGCGAAGGTTACATCGGTAAACGTACCATTGCCATTGTTTTTAAGTAAAGAACCCGGCTGGTTGCCAAAACCATCCCGCAGCCAGGCTCCACGCATGATGAAAATATCGGGCCGCCCATCGTTGTTATAATCCGTTTGTTGAATGTTAAGGCCGCCCACCTCATTTTGTAAGCCGCTTTGAGCGGTGCGGTCACTAAAGGTACCGTCGCCGTTATTATGGAAATAATGCATGTGGTCCTGAAGATCCATCCCCGATGTTATAATGTCCAAATAGCCGTCGCCGTCAAAATCGTCAACAATAGAACCTCCAGCACGGCTGTTCAGGTTGATACCAACGTTTGCGGCTACATCTGTAAACGGTTTTACTTTATACGGCCCATCGTCGGCATTTAAATTGGGGATAAGGTACCGGGCCGGGACCTGGGCCGGATAGCCGCCCAGCGTCATATATGCTATATTCAATAACCACTTTGATTGGGCATCTTGCGGATCCATGTTTAAATTTTTTTCGAGCGTTTCTATTGCTTTTTGCGATCCGGTTTGAATTTGGTGTACGCCTGCCCCCTGAATAGGGAATATGCACGATGAACCATTATGGTTAAGCATGCAATTGGCGCGTTCGCCTAAGCGCATATAGGCTACGGCCTGATCAGGTAATACATTTACCGGGTTCATGTACCGCGGCAGCTTTGAAATTTTATTATATATATCAACCGCCTGTTGTTCGTGGCCTTCCTGCAATTCAAATAGCGCTTTTTTTGATAGTAGTTGCACGTCGTAGTTTGGCGAATCTGCCTTTAACGCCGAATCGCTGGCGGCCAGCCGCGCATCTGAACTAAAAATATTTTGCGGATTATAATTTCGCTTTTTAAGTTGCTGTAGCAGTTCGGCCATATTGGCCGGGGTATGTGGTTTGCATGAAATGTTCAAACCGCAAATACCTGTTACAAATAACGCCGTGAATATTCTATATCTAAACAACATGATAATTGGCTTAAAATTGGAAGCGGATGCTTAACCGGACAAATTTAAATGAGCCCGGAATCTTAAAACACAACATTTGTTCATATTAATAAAACATCTGAACAAAGCGTAGCAACGGGGATTCTTGCGAAACTTCGCGAATATGACTCTATGGCACTTTGTGTGAGTGAAGTTAAACACAGAGATACAGAGGAGGCGCAAAGAACACAGAGAGAAAATAACATTGGTTAACTTAAATAATGCTACATATTACAAAATTAAAAACTCCGTGTGCTCTGTTACTTCTCTGTATCTCCGTGTTAAAACTTAAATTATCTGATCTCGTCACGTACCCACACAATCCGTTATAGAGCGGCGAATATCAATTATTTATAACATAAGTTTTGCCAGCCTGCGTTGGCATATCGTACACCCAAGTCTTATTTAAGGTAACTTCCAGGCTTTTGTCGCTACTTTTTATTATCGGTGTTTTTAAGTTCATCACCTGGTAAAAGCGGTTCGTGTTACTACCGTTTGCCACCAATAGCAATTTGCTCATCATCTTTTCATTAAAACGTAGTCGGCAGTTTCCGCCAAGTGAGGAATGTATAACCAGTTTTACAATTTTGTGGTCGGCCCAGGTTATATCAACTTTAAAGCCACCTCTGGCCATTAATCCCGAAACGCTGCCATCCTTCCAATCATCAGGCAGGGCCGGCAACAGGTAAATTGCACCATCGTGACTTTGCAAAAGCATTTCTGCTATTCCCGAGGTACAGCCAAAATTACCGTCGATCTGAAAGGGCGGATGGGCATCAAATAAATTGGGATAGGTGCCACCGGAGCGCCCGTTTACTGGTTTTATTTGATCTTTAATAAGTTTGTAGGCATGATTGCCATCCAGTAAACGCGCCCATAAATTTATCTTCCATGCCATTGACCATCCGGTTGATACATCGCCACGGTAGTTGAGCGAATTTTTTACAGCCGCAAACAGCTGTGGCTGTGTAAAAGGCGATATTTGATTGCCCGGAAACAATCCGTACAGGTGAGAAACATGGCGATGGTGGTCGTCGGTGCGGTCAAAATCTTCCAGCCACTCCTGTAACTGCCCATGTTTGCCAATTTGCATCGGGGGCAATTGGCTGCGGAGGTTGGCCAGGCTGTCTGAAAAAACTTTATCGACATTCAGTTCGGCCGCAGCCCTCATCACATCTGTAAACAAGCCAAAAACCAATTGATTATCCATGGTAGCGCCTGCAGTTACAGAAACCTGGTTTTTGCCATCAATATATTCGTGTTCGGGCGATATGGAGGGCGATACTACCAGCCAGCCGTGGTCTGGTTCTTTTTGCAGGGCATCAATGTAGTATTCAGCAGCGCGCTTCATTATCGGATAATATTTCTTCAGGAATTGCTTATCGCCCGAAAATAAATAGTGCTCCCACAAATGTTGACTGAGCCATGCGTTTGATGTTGGCCATAATCCCCAAAAGGCGCCATCCACTATCCCGGTTATCCGCCAGATATCGGTATTGTGATGTAACATCCATCCACGTGTGCCATACATTATTTTTGCAGTTGGGGTGCCGGTTTCAGATACATCTTTAATGAGATGAAATAGTGGCGTGCTTAATTCTGGTAACTGTGTTACCTCGCTTGGCCAATAATTCATTTCGGTGTTGATGTTAATGGTGTATTTGCTATCCCATGGGCCTTTAGTCTCGCCATTCCAGATACCTTGCAAATTGGCAGGCTGCGAGCCCGGTTGCGACGAACAAATCAACAGGTAACGCCCAAATTGAAAATATAATTCGGCCAACTGTGCATCATTATTATTGGAGAAATTGTTAATACGAACGTCTGTAGGATGGCTTGCTGCGCTGTCAATACCCAAATTGAGTTTAACCCTATCGAAATAAGAGCGGTAAAACCTGACGTGTGTAGTTAGCAGTTCACCGAAGTTATGTGTATAAGCTTTATTTAAAATATCCTCAGCCCGGTTCATTGAATTTGCCGAAACATCATGATAATTTGCAAAATTGGTGGCTATTGAAAGATAGATCACAGCAGTATCAGCATTAGCGATCGTTATGCCCGAAGTATCTACAGCCGTTGTACCGCCGGAGTTTTTAACCCTTGTAAGCACAGTATATTTAATCTGCCCATTTTGGCCCTCGTGGTCGCTGCCCTGGCCGGATAAAACCAGCGTTTCTTTTCCGTTTACACTAACCGACGATTTTAATGGGCTTTGAAGTCTTATCTGGCAACTAATCATGCCGGGTTTATTGGCTGTAAGCCTCGCCATTAGCACGTTGTTGCCAAACGCTGTGAAATACTCCCGCTTATAGTTAACACCGTTTAAAGTATATTTTACAACTGCCGTTGCATTTGCAATATCCAAATCGCGATAATAATTGCTAACACTATCAGCACCAGCAAACTTGATATACAAATTGCCTGCAAGTTGATATGGCATGCCGCTATTGCCTTTTGGCCCAAGTTTGCTGTTGGCCAGCTCCTGCGCTTCGGCATATTTCTTTTCGGCAAGCAAAGCCCTAACCTTGTCAATGTATGGTCTCGCACCCGAATCAATGGTATTATTAGGTCCACCTCCCCATATCGTTGATTCGTTGAGCTGGATGCGTTCGTTTTGTACATTGCCAAATACCATACCCCCTATAAAACCATTTCCTATCGGCAACGCCTCGTTCCAGTTGTTTGCCGGTCTGTTATACCACAATTTATAGCGCCCATGGTTGGTCTCGGTTGCTTTTTTGCCTATATGTTTTTGTTGCGCCTGTACCGATGAAAATATCAATAATGCCGCGGCAAAAATGTTTACCTTTTTGTAAAATGCTCCTGTCATATCGTGGGGTTTGTAACTGCTTAAAAATTCACAACAGCCCAGTAGGCTTTTTTGCGTTGCCTGTTTTCGTCAAACAATAGGGGATAGGCCTTTCTAATCACGCGGGGCGTATTCACGCCAGCGGCAGCCCCTCCCAAAAGCCCTCCGCCTCTCCCGTCCAGCCAACTCGACCGATCAGATACATTCCAAAATGTAACGTTTGTTATATATTTCCTGTACTGCCTGATGATATCGAAGGCCATTTTGTATTGCGCAATTTGCCTCGCTTCTGCCTGAGCAGTGTAGCCGGAGTCGGGTACTGGTGTTGGAGCAGGCATTGTACCGAGGGCCGGGGGTGGCTTAGGCAAACGGATGGTAATATCCATTTCGGTAAACTGTACTTTTAAGCCAAGGGAAGTTACTTCATCCAACGCTTTACGTAATTCTTCGGGCGATGGATCATTCAATTTCCAATGCGCCTGCATGCCAACACCATCAATAGGCGCATGGTCGTCAATCAATTTTTTTAACAGCTTATATATCTTCTCCCTTTTTACCGGGTGTTCGCTGTTATAGTCATTGTAATATAATTTGGCATTTGGGTCGGCCTGGTGTGCGTATTTAAACGCCGAATCAATAAAATCGGGGCCATTGCATATTTTGTACCAGTTGCTTTTGCGATAAACTTGTGTGGTGTCGTCGCTATCATCAACGGCTTCATTCACTACATCCCAGGCATAAATTTTGCCTTTATATCTTCCCGCTACGGCAAAAATATGGTCTTTTAACCGTTGTAAAAGTAATTCTTTGGTAACCGGCTCTCCGTTCGGTCCTTTAAACATCCACGCAGCTTCCTGGTTATGCCAGCATAAATTGTGGCCACGTATCCTGATTTGATGACTCACGGCAAAATCAACAATAGCATCAGCGTTTTTCCAATTATACACGTTTTCGGATGGGTGTATCGGCCCCATTTTCATATCATTCTCCGGGGTTACGCTGTTAAATTCTTTCACAATTAACGCCGAGTCGGAGCCGTGCAGTGACGCCATGCTCACAGCAACCCCAATAGGGAAATAATTTTTGTAATAATCTTTTAAGCCTTTATCAGGATTGTTGGCTGCAACAGATGTAGTTACCTGATGTTTGGAAGTACATTGAACAAGCGACAACGCTAAAGAGGCAATTGTAAAGAACATTGTTCCCCGGGTTGCTTTTTTTGCAATATTATAAAAATCCATATTTGTCATGCAGTTTTTTTGGCGCTTAATTCTTGGTTCTTTACTATCATGGTTTGTTTGCTTATTAATTTTCTTTAGCCTTATAGCCTAATAGCGAAAGCATTGTCTCGCCATACCGGGTTCCCAATACCCGGCATCCTTCGGTACTAAAATGCAGGTGATCGCGCGAACAGGTGCACCCTGCCGAAGAAATAACATAGGAGTTGGGAATAGTTTGCGGTAGCGTGGCTATAATTTTGTTCATGCTTGCGCAGATACCTCCTTGGTCGGCATTCACTACCTCTCCGGCAAGTAAAGGCACCTTCCTGGGCTTCAGGTTTAAATCCTTCATCAAATTATCGTAAACGCCTTTTACTTTTTTTGTCCATAGCGTATCATTGGTGTTTGATTCTCCCTGATGCAACAATACACCTTTAATAACGCCCGACTTTTGCGCTAATTTGGCGAGGGCCACCAATCTGTCGTACGGGCTGCCTCCATATTCGGCGGCTATGTTTTTCATCCATACCGGAGCCGTAGAAAGGTATGTTTGGTAACTGTCCTTTTCAAAAACCTCTATTTTGGCACCGGCAACGGACACATTTATCACGCCAATTCGTATATTTTTGGGCAGGTTGGCTACCAGCGTCCTGCCAAAATAGTCGGCCGGGGTTAAGCCGGTTTTACACCGTGCCAATGGCGGTATGGCGGTGTACCAATTATCTTTTAGCCTGCCTTCGCCACAATCAACAGCTTGCAATACCTTAAATCTGCTGCTGTCAATTCCAATGGAGTCCTGCGCTTGTATCCTTGCATTGCCCTCCATGTTGGATTGCCCGAAGCAGATGAAAATGTAAAACTTTTTGTCCTGCGAAAAACCTTTCAGGGTAAACAAAGCAAAGCAAGCCGCAGCTAATATTTTAAATTTCATTTTTTAGGGGATTTAATTTTTGAATATCAGGCTCGCAAACTGGTTTAAGGAGCGCCTCCACGATTGCCACTCGTGTGCAGTGCCCGGAGAAACGTAATACACCTGTTTAATACCCGCTTTTTCAAGCGCCTCGTGAAATCCGTTTACCATGGTTTGCATTCTTTTTGGCTCGTCGGTACCGACGCTTAAATAAAGAACTTTAACTTTTTGGTTAAAGGTGTTTGCATCGGCAAACACGCCGTTGTACATTTTAGTTATATCGTTATCGGGCTGCATAAATGCTGCACCGCTAAAGCCTCCTACATAAGCAAATTTATCAAGATTGGTCATTGTGGTTTGAAAAGTTTGAAACCCTCCCATCGAAAGCCCCGCCATGGCGCGGTGATCGCGGTCGGCAAGCGTTCTGAATTTTGCATCAATCATTGGAATAATTTCCTTCACCAGCACATCCGGAAAAACATTGCCTGGCATAAATGTACCTTTGTTAGCAGTTACGGGTTGCGTTGGGTCAGTGGCATAACCCCTGTCCATCACTACGATCATAGGAGTTGCTTGTTTAGCGGCAATCAGATTATCCAATATAAAGTTCATTTTGCCTTGTGCAGGCCAGCCGGTTTCGTCCTCGCCCGAGCCATGTTGCAGGTAAAGTACCGGGTATCGTTTATCGGTTTGTGTATCATAGCCGGCTGGCGTGTACACATTTGCCCGCCGCCATGCCTTTGTTATACTGGAGTAATAGTTTACCGAACGGATTTCGCCATGTGGTACGTCCTTTACTGTATAATAATCACCATCCGGATCGGGAATATCAATGCCGCTGGCCATTCTTCCCATGCCGTAAAAAGTTTGGGTAGCCGGGTCAACAACTGCGGCACCATCAACTATCAACGAATAATAATGGAAACCCAATGTAATAGGATCGGTAGTTACTGTCCAGTAGCCACCGGTATCTTTGTTCATTGGATATTTTTTTAACAGATCTATTTGAACGCTTTTTGCATCGGGTGCCTTTACGCGGAAAAACACGGTATTATCAGGGAATATCTCGGGATATTTAACGCCAGGGATGTTAGTGGGAGCGGGGATACCTATTTCGTTGTAAGCATATTGAGGGAAAGTAGCTGCATCTACAGGCTTGAAAATCAATTGTGAAAACATATACAAGCCATTTTTCCATACCTTAAAATTGTGGACGCCCGGCTCTATGTAGTAGATATGTGGCACGTTTTTTTCTGCCAAATAATCGTGGGTACGTTTGCTGAATGAAAGCAATCCATCGCTCGAGCCGCATGATATCCAAAGCAGCTTTAACTTATTTTTTACAGCATCGGGGTCAGGAACCAAATCCTCGGGTTTTTTGGTGTTAGGGGCTGCAGAAAAAGCGCCTACCCACGAAAATACATCAAGGTTACCCAAGCCAAAATTTAGTGATTGCCCGCCACCCATGGATAGGCCGGCTACAGCCCGGTGATCCTTATCTGTATATACATGGTATTTGCTATCAATAAATGGGATCAAATCGGTTAATAAATCTTTTTCAAAATTGGCAAACCCTTGCACCTTTTCGGGAGCCATTACGTTGCCAATTGCCCGGTCGTCTTTTATAGCCCTGCCGTTTGGCAACACTACTATCATAGGCACAATTTTATTTTGTGCATACAGGTTATCCAATATCACCTGGGGGTTGCCGCCGTTATACCATTCCTTTTCATCGCCACCAATGCCGTGCAAAAGATAAAGTACAGGGTATTTTTTACTTTTGGAGTATCCCGGAGGCGTATAGATAAGTGCGCGACGGGTGTTACCCACTGTCTTTGATTCATAAGTGATAGTATCGATTTTGCCATGTGGGATATCCGCACGAAATACGTCGAAACCCACCCGTGCCTGGGTAACTATACCTTGGCCGTGAGCTGTTATGCTAAAAAAAACAAGGGTAGATGCCGCAAAAAGCAACCGCTTGGTTTGTTGAGATATGTTCATCGTTATAGTGTTTATAAAAGTTAATTTGCTTGTGGTTTTATAAGTTGATAATGCCCACTAAGGTGCATCAAACTGAATACGTATAATAAGCCATCATAATACGGATCGAAATAATTGTCCGAGTACGGTTCCAGTTTGGCATCCCAAAGCGGGCGTATGAAATCGAATTTGGTGTTGTCGGTAATCATGAGCGAAGCAGCAGCCGAGGTAGCTACCAATCCCAGGGAGTGCCGTAATTTTTTTACGCCGCCGGCCGGTAAAACAAATTCGGGCGTGGTGCCATCGGTGTTAAACTGATCGTCGAAATCGTTGATGCCTTTCGAACGCAGAAAGTTTTGGATACGTTTTGCGTAAGCTTGTTGCCAGGCTTTATCTTTTCCGAACCAAACATAATCCATGGCTATATTCATCGGGACACGCCAGGAGTCGAAGCGGAAAGCTGGCTGCATCCGCCCAAATGTAAATGGTTTGCCGCTAAAGTAAGCCTGATCCGGATTGAGGCCGGTTACTGGGTCGCAAGCACGGTGTAAAAATGCCCTTGCTGTATCGGCACAGTCTCTATAAAATTGTTCGTGGCCATCTTTCGCGTAAAGCGCCCATGCTTCGTAAAATGCGGGTAAATCATAAGAGGGGTCGGTCCACTCATACCCTTTGCCCTCAGGTACAAATGAAATTTGCTTTGCCTCCATGTTTATTATTGGATGTATACCACCCGTACCGTCTTTTTTCCACATCAAATCCAATATCCTTCTGGCCTCGCCGTAATAGTTGATGCCTGTATTATTCCCCCATCGGTTAGAGGCAAAAAGCAAGTCGGTCACAAAGTATAACTCCCCGTCGGAAGCGGAACCCTCTGAATTACGCTTCATAGTTGCATTATTAATGCTCCAGGCAAAATATCCTTCCCGTGGCCCATCCTGGTGCTGAAGATATTTTTTCGACCATCGCCATATCCGGTCAAACACATCTTTTTTGTTTAACTGCACGGCAATCATCATTCCATACGACAGACCTTCTGTCCGGGCATCATGGTTTTTTACATCAGATACATAAGCCATGGAATCGCCCACCTCAAAGTACACCTTATTTGGCCCTTCAAAGACATCGTGATAAGCCTTCGCCAACTTACTATCAATATCTGCCTTGCTGTAACCGGCTTCATTTAAAAGATTAGGGTACTTACCGGAAGCTACTGCACCCATACCCGGCATTTTTTTTGAACCCTTGTGGTTTTGACAATTTGCAAAAACGGGTAATGCGATAGCCATTAAATACAAAGGCATTAATTTTTTTATTTTCATATTTTAATTGAGTAGGAATGTTATATAATTTTTATCTTGATAGTTTTCAGGTCTTTGTTATCTGAGCTTTCTCCATAAAGCACTTCATACTCGCCGGGCGTTACTTTGACTGCGGCGTCTGTCGGGTCAAAAAACTCAAAGGTTTTTGCAGGGAGGTCTATTTTTACCATCTCTTTTGCTCCCGATGATAATGGTATCCTTTTAAACGCACGCAGGGTTTTCACCGGCGAATCTGGATCATTCAATTTTCGTATATATACCTGTAATACTTCTGTACCGTCGCGTTTTCCGGTATTTGCAACGGGCACGGTCAATTGTACACCTTCAGTTTTAAGTATTTGGGTTTTGCTTGCTGAAGCATCGCCAACGTTAAATGTGGTGTAAGTTAAGCCAAAACCGAATGGGAACAATGGTTCGGATGTCATATAACGATAGGTGCGCCCTTTCATGGAGTACTCGCTAAAGTCGGGAAGCTGTTGTACATTTTTGTAAAAGGTTACCGGTAAATGCCCTGCCGGGTTATAATCGCCAAAAAGTATATCGGCAACTGCTTGCCCGCCTTGTTCGCCACTATACCACGCCTGTAAAATACCATCGCAGTTTTGCGTTTCAGGAACCATGGCCACTGCCGACCCAGAACAATTTACAAAAACAACTTTTTTACCCGCTTTTTTTAATGCTTCAATACAATTGCGCTGTACGGCAGGCAATTCAATATCGGTGCGGTCGCCGCCTTTGAAGCCAGGTAAATTGATGGGCATTTCTTCACCCTCCAACCGCGGCGATATGCCGCCCACAAAAACAACCACATCAGCATCCTTTACCTTGTTGATTAATTTGTCGAAAGTTGCCGGGATTTCTTTGCCGTAGGTAAAGCCCAAACTGGCATCCCAATTATTTAATTGTTTGTACCGAACTTCTATTTTATATGCTTTGCCGGCTTCTGCATGCAAGGTATAACGTGTGGGTATTGCCCGCCAGCTGCCCGTCCTCATAACCGATTTGTCATCAATAAATAGTTCAGCAGAGCCAACGCCCTCTAACTTAAATACAATTTCATCGTTAACAATTGGCGTGTACGTAGTTTCATATTTCGCCGAAAAGTTTTCGAGGTTAACGCCCTGGGCAAACTGGTGGGCACCCAACACTGTGAGGGAAATAGGGTTAATTATTTGATCGGTAATCACCGGCGTGCCTTCAAAAGTCCGGTTATTCCAGTAAGTTGCGCGAATACCCTGTTTGCCATCAATTGCTGATTGATCGAACCCGTTTAAGGTGATTTTATCGTCGGTTAAATCGCAGGCCTGGTCGTAAATAACTTGTCCGTTGCTTAATTTACTTTTAATGCCATCTAAAATGTTAATGGTATTAAGCGGTGTACCGTTATAATTCCCCCAAAGCATTTGCGAGTTGTTAGCGTTTGGACCTATAACCGCAATATTTTGCGAAGTTTTGCTGAGCGGCAAAATGTTATTGTTGTTTTGAAGCAACGTCATCGCTTCGCGGCCCATTTGGAGGGCAAGCTTTTGATGTGCCTGGGAGTTAACAACCGACATCGGAATTTTTGTCCAGGGTACAAGCTCGTCTTTGTCCATCTCGCCAAGCTCAAAACGCTGGGTCATCAGGCGGATTACGCTTGTATTGATATCCTTTTCTTTAATTAACCCATGGGCAACCGCATCCGGAATCTTATCAAATGCATAACCTACGCATTCCACATCGGTACCGGAAAGTACCGCTTTTGCGGAAGCGTGCGCAGCATCTGACGATGAGTGATGGCTGCGGTAAAAATCGGTTATTGCGCCGCAGTCAGAAACTACCAGGTATTTAAAGCCCCAGTCGTTACGTAAAATTTGGCCTAACAGACGACTATTGCCACAACAAGGCTCGTCATCCAACCGCTGATAGGCACACATAACTTCCCTTACATCAGCCTGCTGAACCAGGGCTTTAAAGGCGGGGAGATACGTTTCCCACAAATCGCGCGGCTCAACGTTAGTAATGTTAAGCTGATGACGTGTTGACTCCGGCCCGGAATGCACGGCGAAGTGTTTGGCACAAGCCAGTAACTTTCGGTATTTGGCATCCGCAGGGCCTTGCAAGCCACGTACCACCTGTACACCCATGCGCGAAGTTAAATAAGGGTCTTCGCCGTAGGTTTCCTGCCCACGGCCCCAACGTGGGTCGCGGAAAATGTTCACGTTCGGTGTCCATACAGACAGGTCATGGAAGCGCTGGCTTTCTCCTTGTTTTTTGTATTCATTATTTTTAGCACGCGCTTCGTCAGACACCGCATCAAAAACGTTGAAAACCAATTGATCATCAAATGATGCTGCCATTCCCACAGGTTCGGGGAAAACCGAAACCGGCCCCTGGTTGGCATAACCATGTAAGGCTTCGCTCCACCAGTTAAATTTTTTAATTCCTAATCGGGGGATAGCGTCCGAAACGTCCTTCATCAAAGTCACCTTTTCTTTAAGCGTCAGTCTTGATACCAGGTCTTTTGCCCTTATCGCCGATGGCAGGTTAGGGTTTTGGTACGGTAGCTTTTGCGCGGAGACGGATAGACCGAATACCATTAAAATAGGAGTCAGTAAATTTTTCTTCAGATTCATAATGTTTAATACAATCGATTGATTCTAATTGGTAAGCCAATCAATGTGGGTCAAAATTATTTTGAAAATAGAACTTAACGTGCCACAAATGTTGAATAACACAACACTTTGGTTGAAATAGGCTCAAAAAATGCTGAATATTTTTTTTCTGCAATCGATTGTCGAATCAAATTTTAAAGTTTAAATTTACACCTGTGCAATGCCATCACGCCCTGATTGGCAGTAGCACCTTTATAAACCATAGTTCTATTTCATTAAATTATTGGCACACTTATATTCCTATAACGGGGATTGAATGTACCATTTAAAAAATAATAGCATTGCCATGTTAAAATCTCTACAACAACTAAAGCGTACTAAGGTTAAAGTGATGTTTTGTATTGCATTAGTAGTAGCATCGCTTAGCGCAACCTTTCAATGCTATGGCCAAACCATACGATTTACGGTGTTGACTTCTCACGACGGCTTGCTCTCGAACACAGTTAACGCCATTATTAAAGACCGTTACGGATTTTTATGGTTTGCGACTGCGGATGGGCTTGACAGATTTGACGGTATGGAGCATAAGGCTTACCGCTTTGACCCCACAGACAAATCGGGTTACCGCTCAAAGGAAGTGACATGTATGTATGAAGACGGTGCGGGACAACTTTGGGTGGGTACCCTGGGCGGCGGTTTGTATTTTTTAAACCGTTCGCGCGACGAGTTTCAACCTTACAAAGAACTTCCCACAAACAAAGATATCCCGGAAAGTTTTATTAAGGCCATGTACGGTGACAAATATGGCCGACTTTGGATTGGTACAATTACAGGTTTATGCGTAATTGACCCTAAAACCAAAAAAGAGGTATTTTTTAAATCCGATGAAAATAAACCCGCTCAGCTTCGTCCGGGTATTATATTATCTATTTTCAGGGATAGCCAACAGCGAATGTGGATTGGAACGAATAATGGATTGTACCTTTATAATGAAGCATCAAACAATTTTATTTCCTTTCGGCATGATGCAAATAATCCATCAAGCATACCAAATGACGGGATCAATACTATAGCCGAATGCCAGCACAAAATATGGGTAGGCACAAATGACGGGCTTAGTTGCCTATCGCCCGATTTGAAAACCTTCACGACATTTAAATACAATGCCAGCGATAATAGCACCCTAAGCGGCAACCTTATTTATAGTATAGCGGCCAGCGGTACCGATATTTGGGTAGGCGCCGAGGGTGGATTGAATATTATAAATACAATTTCGGGAAACACAAAGCGCTATAACCACGATGACAGGGATAAATTTAGTTTAAGCGGTAAGTCTATCCGCTGTATTTATAACGACCCTCAGGGCATTTATTGGATTGGCACTTACCAGGGCGGTGTGGATAAGTACGACAAAAACCTCACCTTGTTTAACTCAAAGCAAAATAACGCTTATGATCCCGCCGGATTAAATGCTCCATTTGTTTCCTCTTTTGCCGAGAATAAAGACGGGGACATATTTGTTGGTACGGACGGTGGCGGCGTGAACCTTTTTCATATAAAAACAGGTTTGTTCAGCCATATTGCTATTAAAGCTAAAGAAAGAAATAATTCGGCTGGTCTTCCAATCCTTAGTATGATACTTGACCGTAACCAGCAACTTTGGATTGGCACGTTCCAGGACGGGGTATTTATTTATAACACCAAAACAAGCCAGTACCAACAGTTAACCGCCGGAAAAGGCGTTGAGCATATAAATCATAACGAAATTTTTTGTTTTAAAGAAGATAGCAAGGGCCGAATTTGGATAGGAACAAATGGTGGCGGCGTAAACATGTACGACCCCGCTACAAAGACTTTTTTAAAATATTTGTCAAATCCTGGTGCTGCCGATGAACGGCTACTGCCTATAAATGGTTTCATTAGGGCTATTGAGGAAGACCATGAGGGAAATATCTGGATTGGCACTTATGGCAGTGGAATAGCTGTGTTAAACCCAACTACCCAAAAGTTTAAGTTATATAACGATAAAAACACAGGGATGGCAATCAACCGGACCTTTTCGCTAATGGAAGATCATAATGCCAATATGTGGATTGGCACGCCAGGCGATGGTTTATTTTGCTTCGATTCGGGCCGCAAAAAATTAGTAAATTACTCAGCACCAGAAAACCTGCCGGATGCTGTAGTGCATAAATTGCTGGAAGACCAAAACGGCAACATTTGGGTTAGCACCGGTAAAGGGATATGCAAATTTAACCCGGATTTAAAAAAATTCACCAGGTATTCTGCTTACAACGGCCTGCAAAATGATGCATTTATTGACGGGGCGGGCATCCGCACAAGCAAGGGGCTGCTTTTCTTTGGCGGGCCGGAAGGGCTTAATTATATTGACCCTAAACAGCAGGTAAACCGCAACAATAATATTCCTCCTGTATTTTTTACAACCTTAAAAGTAAACAATGCTGTTATATTGGCTGGTAAAAATTCGCCTCTTAAACAGGATATTTCGGTAGCTAAACAGATTGATTTGGACTACAAGCAAAATTTTTCAATCGGCTATTCTGCAATCAATTTTACGCTTCCACAGCAAAACAGATATGCGTACATGCTTAAATCGTACAATAAAACCTGGAATTATGTGGGCTCGGCTACAACAGCCTATTACACCAATATGGATCCCGGCGAATATGTGTTCATGGTGCGGGCTTGCAATAACGATGGCGTATGGAATAATACGGGCGCGCAAATTCGCATCGTTATTCATCCACCAATATGGATGACCTGGTACGCTTACTTGCTATATGTGTTGATGGTTGCAGGGGCACTGCTGTACATTCGTCATCGAGGTATCAATAAATTGAAAGCCAAACTTGCTCTTGAACAGGAGCGAAAGGAAGCAGAACGGGTGCATGAGCTTGACCTATTGAAAATAAAATTTTTGACCAACCTGAGCCATGAATTCCGTACGCCAATTTCGTTGATTTTGGCTCCCGCAGATAAGCTATTGGCAGAGCATAAGGACGATCAAACCGCCGGCCAGGTGGCTGTGATACGACGGAATGCCCGACGGCTGTTGAATTTGGTAAACCAATTATTAGATTTCAGGAAATTAGAGGAACAAGAATTAAAACTTAGCCTGGGCGAAGGTGAAATAATATACTTTGTTAGCGGCGTTGTGGATTCTTTTCACGATTTATCAGAATCACGGGGCATCGCCCTTAAATTTAATGCCTCACGCGAAAAATTGTTTGTACGTTTCGACCACGACAAGGTAGAGCGTATTTTATTTAACCTGCTTTCAAATGCCTTTAAATTTACACTGCCTGGCGGAACGGTGTGTGTTGATGTTGTTCAACATCCAACATCACAGCCAAACAAAACTGTGCTTGAGTTTAAGATAAGTGATAACGGTGTTGGTATTAGTGCTGAAGAAAAGCAATTGATATTCAAAAGATTTTATCAGGCGGCCGATAGTTTGGCAGGCAGGGTAGAACCGGGAAACGGAATTGGACTTTCAATCACCAAAGAGTTTGTTGAAATGCACGATGGCAGCATATCTGTGGAAAGTGAAATTGGAAAGGGTTCTGTTTTTAGCGTGTTGCTTCCCCTTGAAATTTTTGCAGATAATTCGATTAAATTGAGCCTGCCGATTGAACCGGTTGTTAATGAAAAAGACATCCCTTTAAAAACAAATGGCAACCATGCTATCGGCGAAATACCGGTGCTTTTGATTGTGGAAGATAATGATGAATTCCGCTATTACATTAAGGATAACTTAAAGGCGCAATATAAAATTGTTGAGGCATCAAACGGCGAAGAAGGTTGGGATAAAGCGCTTTCGTGCCATCCCGATTTAATTATAAGCGATATAACCATGCCTTTGATGAATGGAATTGCGCTGAGCAGAAAAATAAAAGCTGATAAACGTACCAGCCACATTCCGTTTATAATGCTTACGGCCCGAACCGGCGAGGATGAACAACTAAGAGGACTTGAATCAGGCGCAAACGACTATCTCACAAAACCATTTAATTTCGAGATTTTAAATGTAAAGATCAAAAACCTGTTACAACTTAACACCTCGCTTAAAAATACTTACACCAGGCAATTAAAAGTTGTGCACACTGGTATGGAAGTGGAATCGAGCAAGGAAAAGTTTTTGACTAAGGTTGTCAGCTACATCGATAATAATTTAAATAACCCCAAGTTTTCCGTCGTGGATTTGAGCCAGCATTTGGCCATGAGCCGTGGGGCGCTTTATACAAAAATATTTGAACTTACAGGACTTCCCCCCGTTGAGTTTATCAGATCCTACAAGCTCGACCGTGCCGCGATATTGCTGCTAAAAAGCGACCTCACTGTTACGCAAATTGCTTACGAGGCGGGTTTTGCCACACCTCATTATTTCTCGCGTTCATTTAAAGATAAGTTTAACATGCTCCCATCAGAATACCGAAGGGCTGAAAAAAATAGTGTAACGGCATAAAAGCCATTACACTATTTTGAAGTTAGGACGGATAATTTGATGGTGTGATGTAATGTAATGCAGGTTACTCGAAACTTATCCAATCAACTTCTACATTGCCATTGCCTTGCAATTGAACAATAAGGTTTTTTACACCAGCGGGTATCGAAAGCATATTGCTTTTAGCCACGCTCCAGTCAGCGCCTTTAGGTATGCTCATTTTTGCTATAACCTTATTTGGTGCGCCTTCGGCGCTTATTAACAAAGTGCCACCCGTTGCTGAACGTGCGTTTACATGGATTTGCTTTAATTTTTTAGTGCCGAATGATACACTGTTGTATTTTATCCACGAATCCGGCTTATTGAAAATGGTCTTC
Organism: Bacteroidota bacterium; assembly: GCA_013288685.1. Classification (GTDB taxonomy): domain Bacteria; phylum Bacteroidota; class Bacteroidia; order Sphingobacteriales; family Sphingobacteriaceae; genus Mucilaginibacter. The sequence continues at coordinate 28,938 of JABDBM010000050.1, forward strand.
CAGCCCTGGAATTTGTTTGCGGTGTCAATAAATGCAATTTCTGCCCCATCCGCGCTTTTGGCACTAAATCGATCAATTTCAATTTTTTTTGTTGCGTTGCTTATACCAACCCCGCGTAAGGTTGGCATCACTTTGCGGATAGTGCCATCTTCATTAAAAAATAAGCTATCGGCCCTTACCGAGCGGTTTTTATCAAAATTTGGCGATAAGTCATCGTTATGATAAAACAGGTACCATTGGTTTTTAAACTCGATAACCGATTGGTGATTTGTCCAGCAACCGGAAGCCGATTCATCCATCAACACACCGGCATATTTAAATGGCCCGAGGGGATTGTTTGATATGGCATATTCAAGCCGCTCAATTTTGCCGGCCACATGCGGATAGGTCATATAGTAAATACCTTTGCGTTCGAATAAATAGGGGCCTTCTTTTAAGCCTTTATCAGGAAAGCCTTCCAATTTTACCGGTTCGGAGTCCAGTTCGAGCATGTTTGCTTTAAGTTTTGCGCCGTACAGGTTTCCTTGTGCCCAATAAATGTATGCCTGCCCATCTTTATCAATTTGCACATTAGGATCGATACCGTGAATGCCTGCAACGGGTGATGGCTGTGGAACAAACGGACCTGCAGGATCATCGGCTATTGCAACACCTACGGAAAAGCCCCTTGCGCCCCCGGCTTTTGCCGGGGCTGGGAAATAGAAATAGTATTTCCCGCCGCGCTCAATACAGTCGGGTGCCCACATGCTATAAGCTGCCGAGTCGGCCCAGGGAACCTTGTTTTGACTTACAATTACGCTATGATCGGTCCAGTCGGTAAGGTTTGGTGATGAAAAAACATGGTAGTCCTGCATACAAAACCAGCCAGCCCTGCCGTGACCGGGCGTAGCTAAAATATCATGTGACGGATAAAGATATACCTTGCCGTTAAAGACGCGCGCTGATGGGTCGGCAGTAAATTGGGTCATTATCAATGGGTTTTGTGCCATCAAGTAATTTGCGGAAAGTATGAAGCCCGTTAATGCCAGGCATTTCTTGAAATATTTCATTGGTTAGTGTTTTGTTTTACTTGAACAATAGCGGTGCAAAATGGTAAAGATTATTCCTCCAAACGGGCCATGTATGCCCGCCCGGATATTCGTAATAGGTATGGCGTATGCCCAGTTCGTCAAACTTACCCAGCATAATTTGGCCGTTTTTATAGGCAATATCTTCTTTACCGCCTTCGGATAACCAAAACAATTTCAAATCGCCATTTATCTTTGAGCTGTTTTGCTTCATATAATCATATTGAGCATTGGCTATGCTGTTTTGCATGGGTACAATCCAACCAGAACTGAATACCCCCAGATAGGAAAAGTAGTTGGTATTGTATACGCCTGTATACAGGGTGTTAATTCCGCCCATTGATAAACCGGCGAGCGCACGATTGGCGCTTGTGTTTAGGATTCGATAAGTTTTCTCAATAAATGGAACGAGGCATTGCTTCATTTCTGCTTCAAAAGCCTTTAAGCCATCTTCGCCAAACGCCCCTGCACCCAGATTGGCATCGGGCATTACAACCAGCATAGGCTTAGCTTTTTTTTCAGCAATCAGGTTGTCCATAATCAGGTCTGTTTTTCCCTGGGTAGCCCAGCCACGTTCATCTTCGCCGCCGCCATGCAAAATGTATAGCACAGGATATTTTTCATTGGTATTTGCATCGTAACCGGGAGGGGTGTAGATGTAAACCTCCCGCCACGATTTGGTAACTGTTGAATAATATTTTTTTATGCGGATGTCGCCATGGGGTACATCTTTTTCTGCATAGTATTCACCGCCTGCAAATGGTATTTCAATGCCGCTGGCCATGCGCCCCATGCCGTAAAAACTTTCGCTTGCCGGGTCGGCTGTTGCAATACCATCTATTAAAAGCGAGTAATAATGAAATCCTTCACCTATCGAGTCTGTCGTAATGCTCCAAAAACCGTCGTTGCCCTTTATTAAGTCATACTTTTTACCTAAGTCTACCTGTACTTTTTGCGCATCAGGCGCCTTTACGCGGAACATAACATGATGATTAGGCAATATCAGCGGGTATTTTGCCCCTCTTACATTGGTAACAGCCGACACACTCCCTGCAGTGTCAGCATTGGTTTTGTTTTGCGATTTGGCTTCAACGCCGAAAAGCAACAACAAGTACAAAAGAGGTATTAAGTTTTTCATGATTTTTATATTTTATTATTATTACTGCACATTGCCATGCGGTTTACGTGTAGGCATAAGCTTATTTTGTCCAGTTAAATTTTTGCATCCATTTATAAATAGGCCCCA
>JABDBM010000051.1 GCA_013288685.1 Bacteroidota bacterium
GAATGAAGCGTTGGGGCCGGGGTAATTATCTATTTTTGTGCACGCAGAACCCGCAAGTACAGTCACGCCCATCAAAATTCTACTAATTAGTTTTTTCATATCTTAAATTTTTTAATTATTAATAACCAGGATTATTAGGCAGCAAGTTCGGGTTGTTTCCAATTTCTCCACCTGGAAGCGGTTCGTAATAAAATTGCTTCTGGAAAGTATATTCACGGTTAAACAATTCAGGTTCGGCAAGGAAAATGTATTTGTTTTCGTTTAACACATAATACGGCATCATGCCTTTAAAATGCGCTTTGTCTAACACCACATCAGCAGTGCGCCACCTTTTCAGGTCCCAGAAATACTGATTTTCAAAGGCAAGCTCCATGCGTCTTTCGTTACGTACTTTAGTAAGGTCAATAGAACTATAAAGCCCTGCACCGGCCCTGTCTCTTATCAGGTTAATGGAGGCCAACGCGTCAGCAGTATTGCCTAATTCAACAGCAGCTTCGGCACGGTTCAGCAAAACTTCCGCATAACGAAGGTCTATCCAGGGCTGTACGCTTGTGTTCAAATTAACCGTTGCCTGTGGTTTGGTATAATCAATATATTTGCGAACATAAAAACCTGTGCGTGTTACTTCATCGCTGCCTTTTGACCATATACCTGTGTGGCCGGCAATTTGGAGGCCCTGATACAAAGGCGCTTTATCATCAGCTCCCAGTATGTATGAACGTGAGTTAGGTTGTTTTGCCACTTCATCAGCAGCGGTTCCGCTAAAAGACGGGTAAATACCTCTTTGCACATCAAAAGTAAGCCCTCTTAAAGTTGCGCCGGGGAAATAAATAGTAGCCAGCAATCGTGGTTCAAGCCCTTGCATTAGCTGCGCATAGTTATCAAAACGCTTAGGTGTACCATCGGGGTTGGTTATTTGTAAATTACCCCAAACCTGTACCTCATCTAAGGTTGGGTACGAACGCGAAAGCGCATTGGCTGTAAAATAGCGTGGCGACATGGTATCATCCCAGCTATGGGCTGTGTTATTAGCCATAGAATACTGTTTTATAAATATATTCTCGGGGCTATTAGGCTTCAGGAACAAATCAGCATAGTTCTGTACCTTATCCGCGTTTGCAGTATAAAGTGAGTACACACCATCCAATAATTTTGCTGCATCATAAGCTGCCTGGAAGTATGCGGTAGCTGCGGTAGCGGGGATGCCTACATAACCTAATGAACGTGCCTGGCCGTCAACATAATTTACTGAACCATATTTGGCAACACAGGCGGCATATAACATTGCACGCGATTTTAACGCCGCTGCAACATACTTGTTAGCCCTTCCGGCATCGCTGGTCGCTGGCATCATTTTGTAACCCAGATCAAGTTCGGAAGCTATAAAATCCCAAACGGCTTGTTCCTTATCACGATGTACCTGCAATGTTGACAATGGTGCACCCGGATCCTGAACATCTTTTATAATTGGTACGCCACCATAGCGTTTAGCCATCGCAAAATAATAGTAAGCCCTTAAAAAGTGAGCCTCGCCCAAAAGCGCGTCCACACCTGCCGGGGTTAATGCAGCAGTATGCTTAGGCAACTCGGCTATCATTATGTTAACATTCCTGATATCGCCATAAGGCCAGAAACCAAAGCCTGTTGCGATATCCATGCCGCCCCATGGGCCAACCTCTTCGCCTGTAGCTGCAGCTTCGTTAAAAAACTCCATCCAGTCATTCCCGCCGTGCAAAAAACCGGCAGGGCTTGCAGAACCGTCATTTGTACTGGGATTGTATTTAAAATCCTCAATAGGTAAATTCTGGTATATAGTTGCTAAAAACGATTGAATACCCGCCTGGCTGTTAAATATAACATCAGACGTGAAGATATTTTTCGGCGGTATATCTAACTTTTGGCAGGAGGTTACCAAAGCTCCTGTAGCGACGCCTATAACAATAATTAATTTCTTTATACTTTTCATATGTCAATAAGTTTAAAAGGAAACGTTAGCTCCCAGGTTAAAAGTCCTGTTCTCAGGGTAGGTGTATCCTCCAAGGGCAATACCAAAATTGCCACCGTCAGTTGGATTAGGTCCCTGGTGTTCAGGGTCATAATTCTTTAAGCCAGTGAATGTTAACAGGTTATAGCTGCTTACATATACTCTGAATTTTTTAACACCTATCCTTTTCAAAACATTCGGAGAAATGGAATAACCGAATTCCAAAGTTTTTACACGCAGATAGCTGGCATTTTGTATTGCTTTTGTTCCTTGCGCATCCGGTGAACCCATAGCAGGGTAATATCCGGGCACCCACACGGTGTTGGGGTCAAAAACGTTGGCATAAGGATCCTGTGTGTGCCAGCTATCAAGGAAGCGGGTTAACGCGCTCCTGCCATACATCAGCGGTGAGGCAAATTGCTCGCCGTATTGCACATAAACCCCGGAGGCACCTTGTAAAAGCAAATTCATATCAAACCCTTTATAGCTTAAGGCAAGGGTAAGACCGTAGTTATACAATGGAATATCAGAAGTTGCAATAGGATGGCTATCCTTACCGTCTATCACACCATCACCGTTCCAATCCTGGTAGTAATAATCGCCGGGGACAACATTATTATTGCCGCCGCCTGTGTTTACGCCGTAATTGTATATCTGTTTGTAAGTGGTAAATTGGCCCAGATAAGTTGGACCCCACCAAATGTTCTGATACCTGTTGCTTTGGCTGTTCTGCCATTGTTGATACTCGTTGCCAAAAGTACCTTGTAACACGGTCATATTTTTGAGGCGTGTTGTGCCTATGTTACCGGTAACATTTACGCCCAGTGCGCCAAATGTGTTTCTGTAAGATAAGCTAAAGTCCAAACCTTGCACCCTGTCGCTGTTGAAGTTGATCTGTGGCACAGCTGCGCCCACGGTACCGGGTAATGCTGTAGCAGGTGTGGCAGGCAATCCTGTTCTGTCGTTTCTGAAAACTTCAAAAGTTCCGTCAACTTTTCCATTAAATAAGCCGAAATCAACAGCTAAGTTCTTAATGGTACTTACCGGCCAGGTTAAACCCGGGTTACCCAGTTTTGGCGATGATCCGTTTACCGGACTTGGGCCAAAAATATAAGAGTTTACAGGATAGGTGTAGCCGGTTACATAATTGAAGGCAGCACCGTTCTCGTCGCCAAGCTGACCGTACGAAGCTCTGAATTTAAGGTTAGAAAGGATGCTTTCAGAAACCAGTTTGCGAAAAAAACCTTCTTTGGTTACAACCCAGCCTATTGATGCCCCCGGAAAGTTACCCCATTGATCGGAGGTACCAGGCTGATACAGATTGGTACCGTCACGGCGGATGCTGGCTTCAACCAGATATTTTCCTTTAAAATCGTAGTTGATCCTTCCTATATAACTCCTGTGCCCAATATCCTGTAAGGCGCCTGCATCCTGGCCACCATACATGTTTGTATTTGCCAGACCTCCAAATAAATAGTCGATTGGTATATTAGTGTCGCGGTAGGCATTAAAGTTATCAGCAGTATTATGGCTTTGCTCATAGGTAACCATAGCCGTTACATTATGATCCTGGAAAAAAGTATGCGCATAATTTAATGTAACCTGGCTATTGGTATTTAAATGCGTGTAATATTGCCGGGTTATACCAGAAGGTGAATTAACCGTGTTTGGCGTATAAACATCATTAACGGCATCGTAGGTATATAAATTAAATGAGCTTTTTATTTGGTTATAGTCATAAACCCCATAATCAAAATTAAACAAAGCTTTAGCTGTTAGCCCCGATATGCCGGGTATGTTATACGTTAAGTTTAACTGGTTTGTAAGGCTTTTATTCTTGGCCACCTTTGAACCCACCTGGCTGTCATCAGTAAAAACGGCAGGGTTCATGTTATCAGGCATTATAGCCGGATATAACGGATTGTTATTAGCATAGACCTGGTTTGTAGGTATTTGGTTCCAGGTGTATTTATAAACGGTCCATTCATCGGTATATGGCTGGTTTTTCTGATCCATATAGCCTGATGTTAGTATCTGCGCTTTTAAGCCTTTGGTTATGTTAATGGTAACGTTTGAACGGAAATTATACTTGTTGTAGTTTAAATCGCCTGTTTTAAAAACGCCGTCCTGCGCCTGGTAACCAAAGTTGAAGAAATAGCTGATCTTTTCATTTCCGCCATCAATATTTAAATTATGGTTAATTTGATTGGCAGTTTTGTTAAAAACAAGACTCGACCAATCGGCAGATTTATTAGTGCCTTTGATCCAGGGTTGGATATCGGCATACGAATAGGCCGGCGTTACGTTGGCAACAAAATTATTTGCGAAATCGCGTTTGGTTTTCTCATTGGTTAGCATCATATAATCTACAGCGTTTACACCCTGGGGCATTCCCAAAAATGTTTGCACCGCTTCGTTAACTGAATAATTAATGCTAACCTGTCCGTTTTTTGATCCTTTTTTGGTGGTTACCAAAATGGCGCCGCCGGCGGCCCTTATACCGTATATTGATGCCGCTCCATCTTTCAGTACCGAGAGACTTTCAATTTCATTCGGATCCATCTTGGCTATTATCCCCTGGTCGTTTCCTTCAATGATACCATCAACTATAATGGCTGGCGGTGTTTGAAAACCCCTGATATTTAAATCATTAGAAAAAGAACCCGGTTCCGCTGTTTTTTGAACAATACGTATACCCGGTATTTTACCGGTTAACATGTTCACAACGCTTTCGTTTTTCGTTGTAGTGATCTCTTTATTTTGCAGCGTTGCAATGGAACCCGTCACAGTTGCTCTTTTTTGCACGCCATAACCTACAACTACTACCTCATCGAGACTCTTATTAATAGCTTTTAAGGCGATTGTACTCCCCTTTATATCTTTAACAGCAATTTCCTGGGTTACATAACCCAGGTATGATACCTGTAAGATTGTAGTAGGGCCAGCCACTGCAAGCCGGAATTTTCCGGCAACGTCAGTAACTGTACCGGTGGTTGTGCCCTTAATTTGTACACTTACCCCCGGAAGTGTTGACCCGTCGGCTAAGTCCATTACTTTTCCGCTAATAGTAGTTTGCTGGGCTAACAAACTGAGCGGGAAAAGAAAGAAAAGTACAAGTAAGTATTTTATTTTTTTCATATCGTTTCTCTGTTGATTTTTTTGGTTAATTGGTTGTTTTTCCATGGTTAGGATAGTAAATAGTGCATCACAGCAGCGTTATTTACGGCGGGTTAGGGTCGTGATTGTTCATGATCTTATTGGGTTTATTAATAAATTGCCTGGTGCTAATAAAGCTTAACAGGTGCTATAATTGGTTTATAATTATGATGCAAAAGAATAGGCGATCATTAATAAAAAATAAATAATAGATTAATTTTAGCCATAAAAACGCCCGAAAAGCCGATTTTTAAATAATTCTGCAATCGATTGTTGACTTTTTTTGGAAAGCATTGATTAATGGCGGGGTAAAACCGGAGTGGCTTTTAAATTGGAATATACTTGGAGTGGCGTTCATTTTCACTCCCGCGAAAAAAACACTTTTTGCCTTTCTTCGCAAGTTTTAAAACTGCGCTAAAAAAATTTAATAGTATTTAACCTTTCACCTTACACGAATGGTGAAATAGCTTATATTTGCAGAATATTGCTTCCGTAGTTCAACGGATAGAATTATGGTTTCCGGTACCATCGATATGAGTTCGAATCTCGTCGGGAGCACAAAAGCCCTGTAAGTATCAAAATACTTACGGGGCTTTTTCATAAATAGCAGGTTTTATTTTGCTATTTCTTTTTACCTTCAATATTAGGCAAAAAAGCAGTGAGCACACCAATAAGCGGCAGGAAGGCGCATACATTAAATACGTATTCGATACTGGTATGATCGGCCAGGCGGCCAAGCAATGCAGAGCCTAAGCCACCCATGCCAAAGGCCAGGCCAAAAAACATTCCGGATATAGTGCCTACCTTGCCTGGCACCAGTTCCTGGGCGTACACAACGATTGCCGAAAAAGCCGAGGAAAGAATAATGCCTATAATAATAGATAATACAATGGTCCACTCCAAATTGGTGTACGGCAACATCAGCGTAAATGGTGCAACGCCTAATATAGAAAACCAGATGATAGCTTTGCGGCCAAACCTGTCGCCGAAAAAGCCACCAATGAGTGTCCCAACCGCAGCCGACGCTAAAAACAAAAACAGGTAAAACTGTGATTGCTGTATGGAAATATGAAATTTCCCGATAAGGAAAAACGTAAAATAGCTCGTCATGCTGGCCAGGTAAAAAAACTTGGAGAATATGAGCAACAGCAATACCACCAGCGAGGCAATTACCTTTGTTTTAGATAAATTGACATGAACATCGCGCACAGGTTTGGGTTTACCGGCCTGTTCAGTCAAATGGGCTTTGTACCAATTGCCTATCATAGTTAAAATAATAATACCGAGCACTGCTGCCAGCGTAAAGCAAATGATATAATGTTGCCCGTGCGGCACCACAATAAGCGCCACTAACAAGGGGCCGATAGCGCTGCCCGCATTGCCGCCCAATTGAAAGATGGATTGCGCCATTCCCTTGCGGCCCCCTGATGCAATATGCGCCAGCCGTGATGATTCGGGGTGAAATATGGATGAACCTATCCCCATGATGCTTACCGCAACAAGCACAGCTATAAAAGTTGGCGCCTGCGACAATACCACAACGCCTGTAAGTGTAAGTGCCATGCCAACTACCAACGAGTAAGGCCGTGGTTTACGATCTGTATAAAAACCAACAAATGGCTGCAATAAAGAGGCTGTAACGTTGAAAGTAAACGTTATTAAACCTATTTGCGTAAAGTTTAAATGAAAGTTCTGTTTTAACAAAGGATATACTGAAGGAATGATGGATTGCATCATGTCATTCAGCAAATGATTAAAACTGATGGCAAATAAAACAGTGAAAATAGTTTTTTTAACTAATTGTTGCGGTTCTTGTGTGGCGGTTGATTCCATTGGGATAGTAAATAGCTTGCAAAGGTGCAATTTTTAGTTCATGGTTCATAGTTCATAGTTCATAGCCGAAAAATGTATAGTTCGATTTAGTTCATAGCCCGCAGCTTTTTACCATGAACTCTGAACCCCTTCCCCTTACTGCCACAGCCCCGTCATAACTGAGTGCCGGGGAATTTTATTTATTCTATTCGTAACAGAATGATTACATTCGCGACCGATTGTAAAAACAGCTGTTAATCCAGTTAAATATTGTTGTTTACTGGAAAAAATATCGTATCACTACACGCTAAATGAAGTTATTTTTAAGGTTAAGTATATTTATTATCACCGTATTATTTATTGGACGTGTTTGTGCACAACAAACCCAATCGATACCCCTTAAAGTAATACCTGTTAAAACAAAAAAGAACGCTGTTAGGGACACCATAGTTAACAAGGATACCGGTGAGATGATTGGCCAGCAGGACATTACCGATGCATTTGCCAAATGGTTCAGGGGGCGCAAACCAAGCACTACAATTGATTCTATTACTTCAAGGCCATCACTTTCTATAGTGCCTGCTATTGGTTATACGTTGGTTTCAAGATTTGCATTGGTACTTTCGGGCAATGCGGCTTTCCGGACCGGGCCTAATTCCCGGATTTCAACCATCGTAGCCAGCACATCGTACACCCAAAACAAGCAGTTTACCCTCCCCATACAAACCAGCATCTGGAGCAAGGATAATAACTATAATTTTGTTGGCGATTACCGTTTTTATAAATACCCGCAGCTTACTTATGGCCTTGGCAGCAGTGCCAATATTGGCAACGCCGACCCCATGGTTTATGATTATTTCAGGTTTAGCGAAATAGCGTTAAGACATATCACCGGTAACTTATACGCCGGCATGGGCTTCACCATCGACGATCATTATAATATATCAGATAGGGGTAATGAAAACGGAAAAGTATCCGATTATTCGGTTTACGGCAAAAGCGCCAATGCCATAGCATCGGGCTTCACGTTTAATGCACAGCTCGATTCGCGCGACAATGCCATTAACCCGCAAAAAGGAGGTTATGTATTGCTGCAGTTTCGCGATAATTACAAATTTATGGGCAGCACCACGCCCTGGCGATCACTAATCATCGATGTGCGTAAATATTTCCGGTTTCCCGAAGGTTCTGATAATGTAATTGCTTTATGGAGTTACGATTGGGTGGTGGTAAGCGGCAGGCCGTCGTACCTTGATCTTCCCTCCACTGAATGGGATTTCAGTAATTCAACCGGCCGTGGTTATATACAGGGTAGATTCCGTGGTGCGCAAATGGTATACGCCGAGGGCGAATATCGTTTTAAAATAACCCGCAACGGGCTTCTTGGTGGTGTGTTTTTTGTAAATGCCGAATCGTTTTCGGCCGCGCCCGGCACCAGGCTGCAAGGCGTACAACCGGGCTACGGGCCGGGTTTACGCATAAAACTCAATAAAACTACCAATACCAATATTACTATTGATTACGGCTTTGGGCGGCAGGGCTCAAATGGTTTGTTTATTGATGTGGGGGAAGCATTTTAACATCAGCTGTTAAACTTTGTTAAATACCTGTTAACCAATGTTAAATAGCTTTTAAACCACCGGCTATAAAAATACATTTGTTAGCAAATAACAAAGGGTATGATAAAAAGCTACTTTAAAATTGCCTGGCGCAATTTAATCAGACACAAAGCATTCTCGTTTATCAACATCGGCGGGCTGTCCATTGGCATTGCGGCTTGTTTGCTTATTTCGTTATACGTAAACTACGAGTTGAGTTTCGATGGTTATCATATCAAAAAAGACCGAATCATACGCATCACCAATATGATGCACACACCCGAAAGTGACAATATTACCATTGCCTTATCGCCTACGTTGCTGGCCACAGCATTAAATCACAATTACCCCGAAGTTGAAACAGCCGTACGTTTTGAGCCGGATAACTCTGTGATGAAGGTAAACGATCAGTTATTTAAAGAGGATAACGTTTATAAAGCCGATGCCAATGTATTTGACGTTTTCACCTACCAATTTGCCGAAGGCCGCGCAGCAACTGCGTTGACTAATCCCAACAGCATGGTGATTACCGCATCGCTGGCTAAAAAATATTTCGGCAACGTTTCTGCTATTGGCAAAACCATTTATTGCAATAAACTACCCTACCACGTAACCGCCGTGTTGGCAGATTTGCCCGAAAACTCCGACTTAAAAATCAGTGCATTAATACCCGAAAACTTTGCTAAAACCACCAAATGGCTGGAAGATGATTTTGCGGTTTATACTTTTGTACTTTTTAAACAAAAACCTGACTACGCAACCTTTGCGAAAAAGCTGGATTTAATTACCAAACGCGATATACAACCCGAGCTGAATAAAATGGGCGCTGCAAAATACTCGATGAAATTCAACATCGAACCTTTAAAGGATGTGCACTTTGTGTCCAATAACCTTGGCGATACTGCCAAAGGCGACAAGCAACTGGTTTATATTTTTTCGGTATTGGCTATGGTGATATTGGTTATTGCACTATTAAATTATATCAACTTATCTACAGCCCGGGCCACCGAGCGGGCTAAGGAAGTGGGTGTGCGCAAGGTTAATGGCGCCCTGCAATACAGCCTGGTGCGACAGTTTTTGTTCGAGTCGTTTTTTGTAACCTGTATTGCCTTGGTTATAGGCATTGGTTTAATGCTGGTGCTGTTGCCGTTTTTAAACCATTTGTTGCAAATAAAAATTCTCCTTTCGGCCTCGCCGGGTATCATTGTAGTTATTTGCGCAGTGGTTTTGGCATCGTCGGTATTAACCGGACTATATCCTGCGTTTGTATTATCGTCTTTTCAGCCAATTACTGCCTTAAAAGGAAATCTTAAGTATGCCGCAAAGGGCATTACCCTCCGCAAGGTAATTACTGTGATACAATTCGCCATTGCCACAGTAATGATTGCCGGAGCATTTATCATGAACAAGCAGATAAATTTTGTGCAGCACCGCTCATTGGGATATAGCCAAAGCCAGGTATTAAATATCGGTCTACCTGATGATTCGGTGGCATTAACGCAATTGGATGCTTTTAACAATGCCCTGCGGCAAATGAGCCAGGTTAAAGGTACAGCTATACAAACCGGTTTGGATATAAATAATAACGGCCAAACACCCAAGGCCACCACAATGGCAACCATGACGAATGGTGTAAAAAGGGAAGTTATGTCCAATTATTTTTCTATTGACGAAAAATTCATTCCCATGCTGCAAATGAAACTGATTGCAGGCCGAAATCTGTCGGATGCTATGGCGACCGATAAAAAAGAGGGCTTTATTGTAAACGAAGCTTTTGTACAGCAAATGGGCTGGAAAAACCCCATCGGCCAGGCTATTGAAGGCTTTGATCACAAAGGGCACGTTATTGGCGTGGTAAAAAATTTTCATTATGCTTCGCTGCATAACCCAATTGCGCCATTGGTGATGGTTTCGCGGACCATGAGGGCAGTTTCGTTGCTTGTAAAAATCAACCCGGCTAATTTGAATGGCGTAAAAGCTGCCTGGCATACCTATTTCCCAGGCTCGCCTTTCAGTTTCAGCTTTTTGGACGATGGTTTTAACACCTTATATCAAAAGGATATCACAAGTATTAAACTGTTCAATTATTTCACGTTGTTATCCATATTTATTGCCTGCTTAGGATTGTACGGATTGGCTTACCTGGTAGCAACACAACGCACTAAAGAGATTGGCATCCGTAAGGTACTGGGCGCGGCATTAAGCGGTCTGATACTATTGCTGGCAAAGGATTTTATAAAGTTGATTGCCATGGCAGCGGTTGTGGCAATGCCCGTTGCCTGGTTTATCATGAATAAATGGCTTACATCTTATTCATATCATATCGGTATTAACGGTTGGTTATTGCTACTGCCGGTATTTGTTATTTTGATAATATCGGTTTTGGTGATCAGTTATCAAACCATTAAGGTGGCAATTGCTAATCCGGTTAAAAGTTTAAAAAGCGAATAAAACTATAAAAACGCTAAAACTAAGGCCTTTCGGCCTTAGCTTTAGCCCTTGTCAAGAGGCGGCTGGCCAGTCTCCTGTTCGTCAATAGCCTGGTGAATTTGTTTGATATCAATGGTTTCTTTCATTTCTTCCAGTTCCTTATCCTCCTTGCTGTTAAGACCCATTTTTTGGTGAATTTCGTGTAGCATGTTCAATATCTTGGTTACTTCATCTTCGGCGCGCACATTTACCTCAAACTCCACCTGCCGCTGTATTTTTTCTATTTTACCCTGCCGGTTTTGATTAATGAGTACAGATACCGAAAGGATAATGGCAAACAGCGATACCGTCATCTCCAATATGGGGAATGGGAAAGGATCAAATGGTTTTAAGGAAGGAAAAAAATGCAGGTTCCAGCAAATCCAAAGCGTAAACATCAATATGCAGCAAAATAGAAACTTCATGCTGCCCAAAATCTCAACCAAAAATACAGTTATTTGATCAGCGCGCGTACGGGTAAAATCAAGAGACGATTTTAGTTCAGCATTCTCAGCGCCTCCGTTTGGTTTCTTTAATAGTCCGGGCATAATATTTTATAATTCCTTAATTTTCAGACTTCGATCAAACATTTTTAATTGTATTTTGTTTTTTTAATAATATAATACTTTCTTTGTAAGTAAAAAATTATATTATAATTCATTTTAATTCATTCTAATTTATTTAATTTTCGTTTTTTATTTATTTTCAATTATTTGTTATTTGTAAAATATCCTTTTTATATTTCGTAAATAATTGGACTTGCTTCAAGTTTAGAAATCTTGTTTGAACCTTTAGCCTGTAAAATTTCACATGTCATTTAACACAAAACAATTGCTACAAAAAAAGAAAAAAAACATCCTTGAACTCTGGATGAAAAATCAACTGGCTGACGAAAGCCTGCGCGAGGACCTGATCAGTAACGAAGAACTGAGAAGCCAGTCTGAAGAGTTAATTAATGCCCTTGTAGGGAACCTTACCGATGAAAATTTCGAAGATCTTAACTCGGACAAATGGGGTCCTGTAATTGAAATTTTGGGTGGCATTTCTATAACCCGTGCGCGCCAGGGTTTTAGCCCGCGCGAAACGGGAAATTTTGTATTTTCATTAAAGGAAGCATTATTTCAGGTTTTGCAGGAAGAAATTAGCGATCCCTCGGTATTGTTTCAGGAAAGCTTAAAGATTAACCGGTTAATGGATAACCTGAGCGTGGTAACCTTTGAAACTTTCATTAAAGGGCGCGAAGAAGTAATTTTAAGACAAACTGACGAGATCACCGAAATATCGACCCCGGTAATCCGTGTATGGGATGGTATTTTGGCCCTGCCAATTATCGGCACACTTGACAGTGCCCGCACACAAATAGTAATGGAAAACCTGCTGCAGGAAATTGTGGAAACAGGTTCGAGCATTGCTATTTTGGATATATCCGGTGTACCTGCGGTTGATTCGCTGGTGGCGCAGCATTTAATAAAAACCGTAAGCGCCACCCGTTTAATGGGCGCCGAATGTATTATTAGCGGCATCAGGCCCGAAATTGCACAAACTGTAGTGCATCTGGGTATCGATCTTTCAAACATCATTACTAAAGCCAGCCTTGCAAGTGCATTGGCGTATGCGTTTAAAGTAATGCGACTGGAAGTAAGGAAGGTGGGAACAATTCATAAATCTTAATTAGTAGTACATAATGGATAAAATTCCTATTCTCAGGATGGGGGCCTTTTTGCTTGTAACCATACAGGTTGACCTATACGACCGGCTGGCGCTAAATTTAGAGGCGGACCTGGTGCAAATGGTAAACAAAACAAGTGCAAAAGGTGTTTTAATTGATATTTCGGCGGTATCTATAGTCGACTCGTTTATGGGCCGTATTATTGGCAACATTGCCAGTATGTCGAAAATATTAGATGCCGAAACCGTGGTAGTAGGTATGCAGCCGGCGGTTGCAATTACCCTTATTGAGCTTGGCTTGCCGCTGAAAGGCGTTCATACCGCGCTTGATGTAGAAAAGGGGATGAACCTGCTAAAATCAATGATCGATGATTTTGATGATGATGACCAGGAGGTAGACGACGATGGTTTTATCGCTGAGTAAAGACAGCATAATGGTACTCAGAGAGCAGGATGTGGTTTTGCTCAGAAACCGGATTAAGGAAGTGGCTGTTAAAATAAAGATGGGCCTGGTTAACCAAACCCGTTTAATAACAGCAGCCAGCGAATTACTCAGAAACATGCTGCGGTACGCCGATGGTGGGCAATGCCTGATCGAGGTGGTATCACGTGGCCGCGAAAATGGCATCCGGTTAACCTTTAGCGATAAGGGACCCGGCATACCCGACATAGCGCTGGCTATGCGCGATGGATATTCCACGGGTAAAAGTTTAGGTTTGGGCCTGCCAGGCACCAAACGTTTGGTAAATGAATTTGATATAAAAAGTAAAGTGGGAGAAGGTACTACGGTGACAATATTAAAATGGGCAAATGGTTGATGCCACTCATATAAGTTTCGCAGCGAATGACAGAAGCTACTTTTCCCTGCTAAAAAAAGAAATACACCGCCGGGCGCAGGAAGCAGGTATTAACCAGCCACGAACCAACGAAATAGATATTATTGTTTCGGAAATGACATCGAACCTGTTTAAATACGGCGATGACGGCGAGATTTTAATGGGCGTATTTGAAAATAACGGCTCACCATATATCGAGCTGATCAGTATTGATAACGGTCCGGGGATAGCCAACCCAACCCGAATGATGCAGGATGGTGTGTCAACCACCAATACTATGGGTTGCGGATTGGGGAGCATTAAACGATTGTCGGACGTATTTGAGTTATACTCCCTGGTTGGCTGGGGAACCATCGTGTTAAGCCGTATTTACAACGAACCCCCGAAACTGAGGGATAAAAGTGACTTATTTATACGGCCTATAGTTGTTGCCAAACCCGGGGAAACCGTAAGCGGCGATGGCTTTGTAGTAAAAAAAACAGACAAGTATATAAAAATGATGCTGGCAGATGGCCTTGGACACGGCCCTGAGGCCAATAAAGCAGTAAACGAAGCGGCATCGATGTTTAAAATTTTCCCTGATTACAGTCCAACCGAAACATTACGCTTTATTCATAGTTCCATAAAAAAAACACGCGGCGCAGTGATAAACATTATTGGTTATGATCTCGACGCCAAAGCATGGTCATCCACAGGCATCGGCAATATTGCTGTGCGTATGATGGGTCCTGCCGGCTTTCGCAACCACATGTCGTACAATGGTATTGTTGGGCACAATATTCCCAATACCATGAACGACCAGCAATATCTTGCCGAAGGGTACAACATGACTGTACTGTGTTCGGATGGGATAAAAACACGCTGGGATATGCTTAAGTACCCACAAATGTATAAATATGACCAGTCGGTACTGGCGGCCGCAATTTATAAAGATCATGCCCGGCGCAATGATGATATGTCGGTAGTGGTAGCTAAACTTAAATAATATGCTTGAGGTTGTCACAATTTCTTTAGAAAACGAAATGGACCTGGTGCTGGCGCACAAACGATCCATGAAAGTAGCCGAAAAGCTGGGGCTTACTACGGCTACGCAAACAACTTTTGCTACCGCTGTTTCAGAAATCGCGCGCACGGTAATTGAACATACCGATAACGGTATATTGACCATCGGCGTTGAACAAAATAAACAACGCTTTGCTTTAAAAGCTACCGTAACGTTTGACAGCAGTATAAAATTCACCAATGCCGACGAAGGTTTTTACTATGCACAAAAACTGGTGCCGGAGTTTAACCTTTCGGAAGCCGGGGGCTTAAACCTGATTGAAATGAAAATAGGCCTGCCGCGTTCATTAAGGATCGACAGGGATAAGGTGAAAGATTTAAAAGAATATTTTTTAAACGAGGCGCCCCTAAACGCTTACGAAGAAATAAAGAAACGAAACATCAGCCTTAATAAAATTGCAGAGGAACAAGAAGAAGAACTACGGCAATCGAAAATTATTGACGAAAAGAAAAATGAATTCATTTCGATTGCCAGTCACGAAATAAAAACGCCAATCACGATTATAAAAGCCTACGCCCAAATGGTAAAGGCCTTAAAATATGAATGCAGCGACCCGGTAAAAAGCATCCTCGAAAAAATTGACGGGCAATCAACCAAATTATTATCGCTGGTACAGCAACTACTGGATATTTCGAAAATGGAGAACGGCCATTTACAGTATTCGCTCGAAAAAATTGAGCTGTCTCCTTTCATAATCGAAATGGTATCGGTTACCAAATTTCTCATACCCAATCACGAAGTTAATGTTACCCTGGACGACAATGTTAGTGTAATGATTGACAGATTGCGGATGGAACAGGTTTTCTCGAACCTGCTGGGCAATGCCGCCAAATATTCTGCAAAAAACACAAATATTCATGTAACCTGCGCAATAGAAGACCACCAGTTTGTTAAAGTTTCGGTAATGGATAAGGGTATTGGCATGTCGGCAGTCAGCATAGAATCCATATTTAACAAATTTTATCGCAGCAAAGACGTAATGCGTACACACGCGGGTTTAGGAATGGGCTTGTATATCGCTTCAAAGATAGTAACCGACCATGGCGGTAAAATTTGGGTGGATAGTGTGGAGGGCGAGGGATCTACTTTTCATTTTACATTGCCGTACGTGGCGTAATTTATCCAGGTTTATTTATTTAAATGTCTGAAGACAGGATTAAGCTCTATTTTCACGCCTTACCCTAAACAGCGTAGCCCGCTCTCAACAATCCTCACCTCCTTCGGAGATAAAGTCTGTCATTATCACCATTTGAGCCACTCACCAAAGCAAACTTGAGCTTTACAGCAAACCTCCCCTCCTGTTTAAACCCGACCTTTGTTTTGTAATTAAAACAATCACAAAAACAGAATCAAAATGAAAAAAGTAATATTAGTTACCGGCGCATCGGCCGGTATCGGCAAGGATTTTGCCAAACACTTGTTACAGGACGGACATATTGTTTATGGCGCGGCCCGCAGGCTTGATAAAATGGAAGACATACGCACGCTTGGCGTAAAAGTGCTGGAAATGGATGTAACTGATGAAGCAACAATGCTTAAAGGTGTGGAAACGATAATAAAAGCAGAAGGCCGAATAGACGTGTTGATTAACAATGCAGGCTTTGGTTCGTACGGCGCTATTGAAGATGTCACGATAAACGATGCCCGTTATCAGTTAGAAGTGAATGTTTTTGGAGCGGCCCGCCTAACTCAATTGGTGTTGCCCCACATGCGTAAACAACATTCAGGTACTATCATCAACATATCGTCAATTGGTGGTAAATTAGCTCTCGCATTTGGCGGATGGTATCATGCCAGTAAATTTGCACTCGAGGCATTGAGTGACAGTTTACGCAACGAGGTTGAACAGTTTGGTATAAATGTGGTAGTAATTGAACCGGGCGGTGTAAAATCGGAATGGAGCGGCATTGCTGCTGATAATTTGAAGAAGGTTTCGGGCCATACTGCTTACAAGGCGCTGGCTGACCGTTTTATACCTATATTTAGATCGACCGAAGCAAAAAACGCCGAGCCAATTGTTATTGTTGATTTGGTGAGAAAAGCCATAGCTGCCAAAAATCCAAAAACAAGGTATAGCGGCGGCTATATGGCTAAACCCGCTCTGTTTATGCGATGGCTATTGCCCGACAGGATGTTTGATAAAATGCTAATGAGGCAGTTTGAGTAAAAAAGAGTCTGAAAAGTCAGTAAAGTCGGGAAGTCCGAAAGACGCTGTAGTTAAGGGATTAGAGGTTAGTTGAATAGCGATTAGAAGGCCCCTAACGGACCTTTCCCAATGAACTAATGAACCAATGAACAATGAAGGCCATATACAGTTAAACAACCTGCTTTATTCCTGCGTTGACCAAAAGCAGCGCGGGCATGAGCAGTTTGTTTATGAACATGCCCTGGGATATATTATTTCGGGCGAGACGCAGCTATTTACTAATAATGGCCTGAAAGTATTTGGGGCGGGTACTTTTGGCCTTATTCGCCGGAATCAGTTGATAAAATCGGTTAAGATGCCCCCACCGGGAGGCGAGTTTAAATCGGTTAATATATTTTTGCCACAGGATTTTTTGCGGAAGTATAGTGTTGAGCACGATATGCTGTCCGTGGGTGCATACACCGGCGATCCTATGGTGTTGTTACCGCCCGATCCGTTTATAAAAGGGTATTTCGATTCACTGCTGCCTTACTTTAGCAGTGCAGCCCAGCCTAAAAACACGTTAGCCGAATTGAAAACGCGGGAAGCCGTGGACTTGTTGTTAAGGCTTGACCCCGGTTTGGCAGCTTTTCTTTTTGATTTTACCGAACCTTACAAAATTGACCTGGAGGCTTACATGAACCAGCATTATATGTTTAATGTGCCCACCATACAGTTTGCTAAACTAACCGGCCGCAGCCTGGCCGGTTTTAAAAGGGATTTCGAAAAGATATTTCAAACTTCGCCCGGCCAATGGCTGCAACAGAAGCGGCTTTCGGAAGCTTACTATCAAATCAGGGAAAAGGGGCGTAAACCATCGGAGGTGTACCTTGATGTTGGATTCGAAAATTTATCGCACTTTTCGTACAGCTTCAAAAAAACATTCGGGGTAGCGCCGTCGATGGTTTAGCTCGATTAAAATCGCCTTACTTCTGCACTGCCGCTTTTTGATGTATTTACAATTTTGGCATCGCCTGTGTAATTTACGTTTGCCGACCCATGCAGCACTGCATCCACCTTGTCACTGGCATTTATTTCAGCATGGCCAGAACCTGAAACACGCACCGCCGAGTTTGCAGTAAGTAAACCACGCGCCGCAAATTCGCCAGAACCCGAAATCCTGGTGGTTGAACTGGAAGCATTGCCCGATAATTCAATTTTACCAGAACCTGAAATACTGCTTTTTAATACCTTAACCGCAATTTTCCCCTGCAAAACACCCGATCCCCGTACCCGCAGTTTTAACGATTCGGCATTAACTCCTTCGGCAAAAGTAATATGGCCGCTGCCGGACATACTGATGAAGTTTAAACTTTTAGCGGTAATATATACTATAATTTTTTTATGATTGCGCCAAACGCTTTTATCGCTATACCAGCTTTTTTCGCCCTGACCCCAGTTATCATGGGTTTTACGTATTTTCAGTACGCCGCCAACCACTTCGGTCGTAATTCGGTTTTTAACATCTTCTGGCACTTGCATCGTAACCGATTCTTCGCTGCCCTGTGTAATGTGCACATCAAAAGGGCCGCCAATTTTGATACCGCTAAACCCCGAAAGATGAAGGTTGGTAAGAGCGGAAGTATCGGCCTTTGCAATCGAATTAGTTTGCGCAAGCGCTGCGTTGTAGCCTGTTAATAGTATAACAGCCAATAAAAGCGTAATTATTGATTTCATGTTTATCCGTTTGTAAGTTAAGACGCCGTTTGTAACGGATAGGTTGCAGGGAGAATAAATAAAATTTGGTATCGCTGTTAAAATTTTAACAACATTTGTAATAATCAACCAACCAATTTTAACCAGTTACATCATGAAGAAGATTTTTACATTTTTAATGCTATTTGCAGTTTTCATACTGCCGTTAGACGTTTTTAGTCAAAGTATTATAGCTGGCAATGATATAGCCATAGCCAATACCGAAAGCGGTAAGGTAAAAGGCTATATACACGATGGCATTTTTACTTATAAAGGTATCCCCTACGCCAAAGCCGATCGTTTTACGGTGCCCGAAAAGCCAAAACCATGGCCGGGCGTGCGCAGCTCTATGACTTATGGCGCAGTTTGCCCAACGGACCCTACCACATCGGTTAATGATGAAAGCGAGTTCGCTTTTCAGCATGATTTGGGCTACCCGAACGAGCATTGCCAAACCCTCAATATCTGGACGCAAAAATTAAACGATGGCAAAAAACGCCCGGTAATGGTGTGGCTCCACGGCGGCGGCTTTACAGCCGGGTCGTCTATTGAATTGCCATCCTACGATGGTGAAAGCCTGAGCCGGAAAGGTGATGTAGTGGTGGTAACGGTAAATCATCGTTTAAACATTCTTGGCTTCCTGGATCTTTCGGCTTATGGCGATAAATACAAAGGATCGGCCAACGCGGGTTTGCTGGATTTGAGGATTGCCCTTGAATGGGTAAAGCAAAATATTGCCGAATTTGGCGGCGACCCTGATAATGTAACCATATTTGGCCAGTCAGGCGGCGGCGGTAAGGTAACCTGTTTAATGAATGCGCCATCCGCCAAAGGGCTTTTTCAAAAAGCGATTGTGCAAAGCGGCAGCTATATCACCAGTTTTACCGAAAAATCAGTAACCCAAAGAATTGCCGCAGCTGTACTGGACGAACTACATCTTCAGCCGTCGCAGGTTGATTCGCTTCAAAAAATATCCTATGATGTATTGAATGAAGCCGGCAAAAAAGCCACCCGGAAAGTTTCGGCCGAGCTAAGAAAAGAAGGAAAACCCGGTGCCGGCTGGGGACCGGCTTTAGACGGTGACTTTCTCCCCTATCAGCCAACTGATGCAGCTGCTTTAGAAATATCCAAAAATATCCCCTTGCTGGTTGGGTCCACAAAAAATGAGTTTACACCGTTTAACCCAAGCACCCGCAACTATACCATGGAACAGGTTACTGCCGACCTGAAAAAAAGATATAATGATAAAGCTGATGCCTATATGGCGGCGGTAAAGCAACTTTATCCCAACATCACCAAACCCGAGAATTATATTGATATCGACCTTAATTTCAGGCCGCTTTCCATCAAACAGGCTGATCAGAAGTCGGCTGTTAGCGGGGCAGCCCCGGTTTATATGTATTTATTCACCTGGCAATCGCCTGTAAATGGTGGTATTTATAAGGCCATGCACTGTATGGATATTGCCTTTGAGTTTAACAACATAGCCCGCTGCCAGGAAATGACAGGTGGCGGCAAAGATGCCTACGCACTGGCCGCAAAAATGAGCAGCGCCTGGATAAACTTTGCCAAAACCGGCAACCCCAACGCAGCAGGATTACCCAAATGGCCCGCTTATACGGCTGAAAATGGCGCTACCATGCTGTTTAATGTTGAATGCGAGGTAAAAAATCATCCGGATGCGGAGATTTTAAAAATTGCGGCCGGGCATTAACAAGAAAAAGGCAGACTTACGAAGTAATTTTGAAACTTCGTAAGTCTTTCGCCCCCACCAATCACTCCGACCTCAAACTCTTTACCGGATTGGTTAACGCCGCTTTTATTGATTGAAAGCTTATAGTTATAAACGCTATAAAAACAGCAATTATCCCCGCAACAACAAACACCCACCAGGCAATATTTATTCGATAGGCAAAGGCTTGCAGCCAGCTATTCATGGCAAACCACGCAACAGGGATAGCGATCAATATGGCTATAAAAACCAACTTTATAAAATCTTTAGCCAGCAGGCCAACTATGCGCCCAACGCTGGCGCCCAATACCTTACGCACGCCAATTTCGCGGGTACGCACCTGCGCGGTGAAGGCAGCCAATCCTAATAACCCTAAGCACGATATAAATATGGCTATCCCGGCAAAATAATTGAACAAGGTACCTTCCCGCTGCTCGCCACGGTACAAGTTATTGAAAACATCGTCCAGGAAGGTATAATTGAAAGGGTATAGTCCGTTGTATTGTTTAAACAGACGTTCGGTTGCAGCTATAGCTTTTGGGGCATCGCGGCCGGTAGTTTTAACGTATATATTCCCCATTCCCTTTGGTTGATAGGAAAAAATGGTCGGTCCTATTTTCTCCTTCATCGATGCAAAATGGAAATCCTTTATTACGCCTATAATAGTCCCGTTTTGCTTCCAGAGCCTGAAACGCTTGCCTATCGGGTCTTTCATTCCAATTTCCTTCACGGCTGCTTCGTTCAAAATAAAATGGGCTGTATCGGCCACCGCGCCGGTGAAGCCAGCGCCCTTTACTATTTTCATTTTAAAGAACGAGATAAAATCTTTATCAATTGCCATTGGATGTACAAGGAAAAACGAATTGGCGGGCTTTCCATCCCAGTCATTGTCGCCGCTAATACCACCCATCCTAACAATATTTGAATTTGACCGGGTAACTGCCTGCACGCCGGGTTGTTTTAACAGTTCGTTTTTCACAGCGTCGTAATGCTGCCCCATATCACGCATCCAGAGCGCAAACGTGTGGCTTTTATCGTAACCTAAAGCTTTTGAACGGATGTAATTTAACTGGTTGGTAATTACCATAGTGCCGATGATTAATACCACCGAAAACATAAACTGGGTAACTACCAAAACTTTGCGAAAAAGCACATCGCCCATGCCTGCAGAAATTTTTCCTTTTAAAGCTTTCAGCGGCTCGAAGGATGAGAGTAGCATAGCAGGGTAAATACTTGAAGCAGCCAGTGTACCGGCGATGGTCAGTAAGATCACTACCCAAACATGATAATCGCCAAGGTTAAACGTTAAAGTTTTATCGGCTATTTGGTTAAATACCGGGATGAGTGCATAAATAAGCCCGAACGCCAATAGTGTAGCGATCAAAAACAGCAAAGCTGTCTCTACAATAAACTGCATAAACAGGTGCGATTTTGCCGCGCCTACAATTTTACGCATGCTGATCTCTTTTGATCGCAGCATAGATCGGGCGGTTGACAGGTTTACATAATTGATACAGGCAATTACTAATATCAGCAAGGCAATAACAATAAATATCCTCACGGTTTCAATGCCTTTATCGGTACCGTCGGCTTCGTAAAGGTGCATTTTAGATAGCGGCAGCAGTAAGTATTCGGCATCGGTATCAGCCGGACTGTGTAATAAATGTATTTTAGCCAGCCGCGCAATCATGCTTTTTAAGTTTGCGCCGGGCTTTAACAGCAGGTACGTTTCGAAATTGTAGAAATTGAAATCATTACCTAAATCTGTTTTATTTTGCACCAATGCGTATTTGATATTGTAGCTCATCGGCATAATCATATCATATTGCATGCTGGAGTTTTTAGGAAAATCATCAATCACTCCGGTAACGGTAAAATTTTCCTTGTCATCGGCGCTAATCACTTTGCCTATAGGGTCTTCGCTTCCAAAATATTTTTCGGCAGTTTTTTTGGTAATCACTACCGAATTATCATCAGTAAACGGCTTTGCCGGGTTCCCCTCAATCAGCGGAAAATCGAACACATTAAAAAACGAAGGATCAGAGAAAACCACCATTTCATTGCCAAAAAGCTTGTCTTTGTATTTATATTGCGAGTAGAAATTGTTATTCGTAATCCGCACTGCGTCTAACACTTCGGGTAACTGCTGTTTAGCAAAAACACCCATCGGGGCCACCACCTGGTGCCATATCTGCCTGCTGGCGCCTGTACCACCGAACAACTCCATGCGATATATGTTCGGCGTTTTTTTGTGAAAACTGTCGAAGCTTAATTCGTCCTGTACCCATAGTAAAATCAGGATACCGATAGCGAGGCCTGCTGTTAAGCCTGCAATGTTGATAGCGGAATAAAACTTGTTTTTTAACAAATTACGCCAGGCGGTTTTTATGTAGTTCTTTATCATTTTCTTTAATCATTAGTCAATTCGTTACGCTGTCATTGGTCATTGGTTGCTACTCCCACGCCTCATCCTAAATCCTTGTCCAAAGAAGAAGGACTTTTAACAGCCCCCCTCTCTTTTGGAGAGGGTTTGGGGGTGAGGCGTTACTCACTCCTCAAACTCTTCACCGGGTTCATCAGCGCTGCTTTTACCGATTGAAAGCTGATAGTGATAAATGCAATCAATATAGCCATTATTCCTGCCAGGGCAAATACTCCCCAGTCTATATTTACGCGGTAAGCGTAACCTTGCAGCCATTTATACACGGCCAGCCAGGCTATTGGCGTTGCTATCAATATCGCAATAAATACCAGTTTTACAAAATCTTTAGCCAATAACCCTACCAGGCCACTTACGCTGGCACCCAATACCTTGCGTACGCCAATTTCACGGGTACGTACCTGCGCAGTATACGCTGCCAAACCCAATAAGCCCAGGCACGAGATAAATATGGCTATGCCTGCAAAATAGGTAAATAAAGTACCCTCGCGTTGCTCGTTTTGGTAGATGTTGTTAAAAATATCATCTAAAAAGGCGTAGCCGAATGGGTATTCGCCATTATATTGTTTAAACTGCTTTTGTACGGCGGCAATTGCTTTTGGTGCGTCGCCGTGGGTAGTTTTAATATACATGCGGTTTAAATATTGTGGAGCATACCAGAAAACGGCCGGTGCTATCTTTTGCTTCATTGATGCATAATGAAAATCTTTCACTACGCCGATGATAGTCCCGTTAATGCCGTTCATTTTAAACCGCTTGCCAATAGGATCTTTAATGCCCATTTCTTTAATGGCCGTCTCATTTAAAATATAATGGGCGGTATCTGTTACCACGCCTGTGAATGATACGCCCTGCACCAGTTTCATTTTAAAGAACGATATCAAATCCTTATCTATCACTATAGGGTGTACAATAATGGATTGTTTTGGGTCTTTGCCATCCCAATCGCTACTACCGGTAAAGCCGGCAAACCGCGCAATATTTTGATTCGACCGGGTAACGCCCAGCACGCCAGGCTGTTTCAATAGTTCAGCTTTGGCCACATCGTAATGCGGGGCCATATCGCGCATCCAAACGGCTATTACACCGGCTTTATCATATCCCAGGCCCCTGTTACGGATGTAGTTGAGTTGGTTAGTAATTACCAGTGTGCCCACGATAAGGATGATTGAAAACGTAAATTGGGTAACCACCAATATCTTGCGGAATAATACATCGCCAATACCTACTGATATCTTGCCTTTTAAAGCCTTTAACGGCTCGAACGACGAGAGCAATAAAGCCGGGTAAATGCTGGAAGCCGCCAAAGTACCACCGATAGCCGCCAATATAACCAGCCAAATGTGGTAGTCGGCCAGGTTTAATACCAGCTGTTTGTTTGATATTTGATTAAACACCGGCATTAATAAATAAATAAGGCCCAACGCCATAACGGCTGCCAGCGAAAATAGTAAGGCTGTTTCTACAATAAACTGCATAAAAAGCTGCAACTTCCCCGCTCCCACTATTTTGCGCATACTTATCTCTTTGGCCCGCAACATCGACCGCGCGGTAGAGAGGTTTACATAGTTAATACAGGCTATCACCAATATCAACAAGGCGATAATGATAAATATTCTTACGGTGGCAATGCCATTATCCGTCATGTCGGCATTATACAAATGCATTTTTGCTAGGGGCAGCAGCAAGTATTCGGCACGTGAACTGGCGCCTTCCGGGTGATGTGCCAGGTGGATAGCACTTACCTTATCGGCAATGGTTTTTACAGAAGCGCCGGGCTTCAGTAAAAAATAAGTAGCGTAATCCAGGTAGCTAAAATTGGTGTTCAAATCATCGTGATTGGCCAAACTTGCTTTATAATGGAAGCTCATGGGCATAATCATGTCACAGCGGATGCTGGAGTTTTTCGGAAAATCGTTAATTACTCCGCTTACTGTAAAGTTTTGTTTACCATCGGCCCGGATCACCTTACCAATAGGATTTTGGTTGCCGAAAAATTTTTGAGCAGTTGTTTGCGTGATGACAACGGAATTATTATCGGCAAATGGTTTCTGCTGATTTCCTTCAATCAAATGGAAGTCAAACATCGTAAAAAAGGAGGGATCGGCATAAATGGCGTATTGGTCGCCAAATACCTTGTCCTGGTATTTGTATAGTGAGTAATCGTAATTTTCATTTAGGCGCACCTGTTCCAATACATCGGGCAGGTTTTGTTTGGCCAGCGGACCAATGGGTGCCGGGTCGATATTATAGATCTGTTTACTGGCGCCCGAACCGCCAAAAAGCTCCAACCGGTAAATATTGGCGGCCTGCTTGTGGAAGTTATCAAAGCTTAATTCATCCTGCACCCAAAGTAAAATAAGGATGCCAATAGCCAAGCCTGCGGTTAAACCGGCAATGTTGATGAGGGAGTAAAATTTATTTTTTAACAAATTACGCCAGGCTGTTTTCAGATAGTTTTTTATCATCTTTTTGGTTCATTAGTTCAATGGTTCACTAGTTCATTGGTGTATAGTGCCACTAATGTAAAAAGAATATTTGACAAATACTAATCAATTAGTAATAAAACTAATTAATTAGTATTTATTATTTTAGACTGAGATTTTTGAATTGAAAAGATTACTTTCCATTGAGCAAAAAGGCCTTC
The DNA here is from genome assembly GCA_013288685.1 of Bacteroidota bacterium. Classification (GTDB taxonomy): domain Bacteria; phylum Bacteroidota; class Bacteroidia; order Sphingobacteriales; family Sphingobacteriaceae; genus Mucilaginibacter. The sequence continues at coordinate 25,286 of JABDBM010000051.1, forward strand.
AACCTTTTATTAAACTCGCCGCCCTTGTCGCAGTTCGTCAAAAAAACATAGCCCGATTTTTCATCTTTTATATAAAGATAACCCGATTGGAAATCGCCATTATTGCCGCCATGTTCATAAGCGATGCCATACGGTGTTGGCATTATGCCGACGCCCAGACCCCAGGCGGTTTCACCTTCTTCTTTTGTGATGTCGTTGTCTTTATCAAGCGTTACCTGCGTTTTTAACATTTCGTCCAGGGTGCTTTTTTTGATTCCTTTATGTTCCATCATACCGATGAGAAAACGGGCATAATCCGTGGCCTCGGTATTTAACCCGCCCGCCGCACCGAACCACGAGGAATCCTGGGTGGGAAATGCAGCCGGCCATGGTCGGCCTACACTTTTACCGTTCCGGTGGCCGCTAACTTTATGCTGACTAATATAATTGTTGCCCGAAAAGTAAAAATGCGATAAGCCCAAAGGCACCGATACCTCCTGCTGATAAAGGGCATCCAAACTTTTTATATCGCGATGGTTTAAAAAAGCAATAACCTGCGCTAAATAGTGATAGCCTTCGCCCGAATAGGCAAATTGGGTGCCGGGTGTAAATTTTAGCCATAAGTCGCCGTATTTTACATGCAGGTTCGAATCGGGTTTTTCAAAATACCGCCAGTTAGGGAAGCCTGTTTTGTGGCAAAGCACCATGCGGGCGGTGATTAATTTGTAACGTTCGTCGCGTGCAATATCCGCATAAGGCATATAACGATATAAAGGGGTATCCAAATTGAGTACCCCTCTATCAACCATTTTCATCACAAAATAGGCAAACGCCGTTTTCGACATAGAGGCCACCTCGAAAATAGAAGCATCATCCACCGGCGCTTTGGTGGTAATGTCGGTTACCCCTATCGCACGGTGGTAAACGATGCGGTTGTTATTGATAACTGCAATGGATAGCCCTGGCAATCCCAGGGAATCCATTTGCGTTTTCAGAAAGCTGTCAAGTACAGCTTCCGATACCATTGCCCTACTAAGGGTTTTTATTTGTGCTCCGGATGTAAGGCAGATGCCAAAAATTAGTGCAACGAAAAAAAATAATCTCATATCTCATTTTCCTACTTTCGGACTTTCCTGACTTTTCCGACTTTCCGGACTTTTTCTAATCTCTAAACTCCAACCTCTAATCTCTCCCCTACGCAGTTTTCAAACTCACCACCGGGTTCGTCAGTGCTGCTTTTACGGTTAAGTACGATACCGTGGCAAACGCAATAATGGTTACTGTTAAAAACGGAACAACAAACAACCACCAGCTCATGTGTATTTTAAACGCATAAGTATCCAGCCATTGGTTGCCGGCATATAAGGCCAGCGGAGTAGCTATCAAAAAGGCGATAGCCAGCAGTTGCGCAAAATCTTTATACAGTAATTGTAATATAATATTTACTGAGGCCCCAAGTACCTTGCGGATGCCTATCTCTTTGGTGCGCTGCACGATGGTGTACGAAACCAACCCGAATAAACCCAAACAGGCTACAAAAATGCCGATGCCCGTAAAAGCGGCAAACACAGCGCCGAACTGCCTGTCGGCATGGTATTGTTCGTTAAAATGTTGATCGAGGAAAAAGTAATCGAATTGATCGCCCGGGAAAAAGGCTTTCCAATTGGCTTTTAATTTGTCGATAGTTTGGGGAAGGTTGGCAGTACTTAACTTTACGGAAACATTGCCCCGCACATCGGGTATACACTTGAAAATTAAGGCATCATAAGCATCATGCAGCGATTGCTGGTGGTAGTTTTCGACCACCCCCACAATGGTGTACACCTGGCCCCAAAAGTCAATTTGTTTGCCAATAGCCTGCTGCGGCTTATCAAAACCCATTTGTTGCGTGGCTTTTACATTAAATACAACAGCCTGCGGGTCGGTACTGAAATCTTTCGAAAACACCCTTCCTGCTACTAATTTGGCGTCGTAAGCCTTCAGGTAATCGTAATCGCCACCGATAATGCGGTATTGTTTACCTTGCGCCTGATCGGTGCCTTTTAATTTAATACCGCCCGCATTCCATTGTACCGATTCGCCGGGGATAGAAGTGGACACGGTGACACTCTTGATGGATGGATCGCGCAAGCTTTCATTCTTAAAACTGCTCATGCTGCGGTAAAAAGAATCCACATGCGCCAGCGGTGGTTTTATTACAAGAGTTTGGTCGATATTGATACCTAATTTTTGCTTCTCCATAAAACTTACCTGCCGATAAACGGTAAGTGAGCCGATCAATAAAAAGATGGTGGCCACAAACTGGAAACCTACCATCACTTTACGCAATATAATTCCGCGTGGCGAGGCGGACATCCGGCCTTTCATTACTTCCACAGGCTTAAAGTTGGATAGCACCATTGCCGGGTAAAATCCTGAAAAAAATGAACCCAGGACAAACAGGACTACAACGGCTAACCAAAATACGGGGGCCAACAATAATGTACTAAGCATAATATTCTGGCCTGATAATGCCGAAAAAATGGGTGTAAACAAGATGATGAGCACTACAGCAAGTACAATAGCCAGCCCATTTAATATCATGGCCTCTAAAATAAACTGAGCAACCAGCTGGCTTTTTGCCGAACCGAGGGTTTTGCGCACACCAACTTCTTTAGCCCTGGTTATACCACGGGCGGTAGCCAGGTTTATATAGTTTATCCAGGCAATGATAATAACAAATATAGCGATGCCAGCCAGCAAATAAACCGATTTGCCATCGCCATTTGCCTCGGCCTCTATCATTAAATGCGACTTTAAATGGATATCTTCCAAAGGCATTAAGTGGTATTTAGCAGTAGCCCCCGACCAATTAATTTTCTTATAAACCTGATCTACAAACGGGGCCATCTTAGCTTCCAGCGCTTTGGCGTCCACACCCGGTTTTAACAGCAGATAGGTTAAACAGCCGTCGTTAAGCCAGGCATTATCTATATCATTTTTTGGACCAACAAACTTTAACAGCGTTGCCCATGAAATTAAAGCATCACTGCGGAAGTGCGTGTTTTCGGGATAGTCTTTCATTACCCCGGTAACTTTAAGCTGATTAACGTCGAATTTAAATGTTTTGCCAACGGCATCGGTTGTACCAAAAAGCTTTTTGGCAACACTTTCGGTAATAACTGCGGTATTCACCTCCTGCAAAGCCGTTTTGGGGTCGCCGCTTAGCAACTGGTAACCAAACACATTAAAAAACGACTTGCTTGCAAAATAGGTTTTCTCGAGTGTTAACCGCTGATCGTTATAAACGCCTAATATCGCCCCGTTCCCAAGCAATTTTAAATAATCTTCTATTTGCGGGAAATTGGTTTTAAACACGCTGCCTGCAGCAAAGGCGCCGCCCGCCCATTGAGTGCTTAATTTACCATTTTCAAACCTGTCCTGTGTTACGCGAAATACACGGTCCTTTTTGGGATGAAAATTATCATAGCTTAATTCAAACGAAACGTATTGAATAATAAGCAGGCTTGCTGCCATACCAATGGCCAGCCCGGCAATATTGATAAACGAGAATGCCTTATTTCTTGATAAGTTTCTGAAAGCGATGAGGAGATAGTTTTTGATCATAATGTCGCGGATTTGGCTTAGCGTGTAGCTAAGATTATGCCAATTTTGTAAGTAATTAATATACAATTAGTTATAACAAACTAAAACTACTAATGCGTTCGGATTTATTATAGTGATTGTGCGGAGGCGTACAGTTGACCGGGGATGTAGTTCGTTTTTGATAAATATTACGAATCTTCATAACAAACCGATGGCGGAACTGCGATCTGCTAATTAGTAACGCCGTTAAACTTCCTTTCTTAGAATTTCTAAAGGTGGCTTATTTAATATCCCACTGCTATTAAACAGACCTATGATGACGGTGAGCAAAGTAATAGCTAAAAATAAAACGATCGCCACAAGCATGCTCGCATCAAACGGTATGTCGAGAAAAAATTTTGCTACTGACCAACTACCTGCAAGGGCAATTAAAATCCCGGTGGCTGCGGAAAGCGCGCCCAAAAAGAAGTATTCAATGGCTGCAATGGCGAAAATCTGCCGTTTGCTGGCACCCATGGTGCGCAACAGTACACTTTCCTGTATGCGCTGGAACTTGCTGATGTGCAGCGAAGCGATGAGTACCACCACGCCGGTAATCATGCTGAACATAGCCATAAAGCGGATGATGTTGTCTAATTTATTCAGCACATCATCCAGTATGGTCAGCACAAAGCCCAGGTCGATGATGGAAACATTCGGAAACTGCCGCACGGTCGCCTCCTGAAATGCCGCAGAAGTAAATTTTGAGGGAGTTTTGGTAAGGAAAATATGCGTTTGGGGCATACCCTCTAAAACGTCCCGGGGGAACAAAATATTGAAAGTAGTTTGCAATTTATTCCAGCTAACGGCGCGCAGACTTGTGATTTTAGCCGGTATTTGGGTCCCGTTTACATTAAATACGATGTGATCCCCTAACTTTAAACCATTTCCGTGGGCAACTCCATCCTCGAAAGAAACCGGGACCTCGCCTTTTTGGGGCGCATGGCCTATCCAGTTACCTTCTATTATTTTTTCGGCCGGGATCAGCGTATCCCGGTAGGTAACGCGAAATTCGTTGTGATAAAGCCAGATTAATCCTCCGGGGGCATCCTTGCTCAGTTCGTCAACAGTTTTACCATTGATCTTTTGAATGCGAACGCTTACAACCGGCACTTGTTGCAACTGGGGTAATTGATACCGGAGTGCCAAACCGGCAACGTCTTTTTTCTGTGCGGTTTGTATATTAAAAAGCGCCATATTGGCCTGGCTGCCGCTTGCCGCTTCTGCCTGCCTGACCAGCAGGCTTTGGATAAAAAACAAAGAACAGATGAGGGCTGTGCTCAGCCCGATAGAAACAACCAGCGTCAAAGTTTGGTTATTGGGCCGGTAAAGGTTAGCAAAACCCTGCCGCCACAGGTAGCTCCATGAACTTTTTACCAAAAGCTTTACCAGGTAGATCAGTAACCGTGCGGCTAAAGTCAGCAGCAGGAAAGCAGTTAGGATAGCGATCGTAAAAATAGCACCCGCCGACCAGCTACCCAGCTGTATCCGCGAAAACATGACGATAAACCCAAAGATCAGCAAGTAAACCAACCACTTTAAAGGGTCGTGCCGCCTGCGGGCAGACTCATAGGCCAACCTTAAAGTGTTGAGCGGTGAAATATGGCGGACAGAGACCAGGGGCAGCAGCCCAAACAGGGCTGATGCAAACCGGCAGCCAAATCACCTACACTTCCTATTATAAGTTCGATCACCGGTTTGATTTGAACCTGGTTATGAACTCCCTCTATTCGCACATTGACCGGGACAATATGCATTTAGACAACATAGAAAACCGGAAAAAAAATATTGGCAGCACCTTTGCTAATCTCTCCAGTTTTCTGTCCCTCGTCGGGTTTATCGCCCTGTTGCTTGGCTGCGTCGGCGTAGCCAGCGCCATCAATATCTACGTACGCGAGAAGATCGCTTCTATCGCCATCATGCGTTGCCTGGGGGCGAAGGGTTACGAGGCTTTTTTGATTTATTTGATACAAATAGCAAGCATAGGCCTTATAGGTTCGCTTATCGGTTCATT
>JABDBM010000052.1 GCA_013288685.1 Bacteroidota bacterium
ATTTTATCTTTTGCAGCTGAACCATTCGGAGCTGATTGCGGGCCGGATTGATTCTTTTTACAGGCCACAAATAGAGCAACGACTAAGATTATTAAACACAGCCTTTTCACACCAATTAACTTTTTAACAATTATACTTTTTCTGCTTATTATAAAAGGAAACAGATTGTAAATTTTTTGTTAAATAGTGGCGAAAAAAATACACCCTAACCAATCTCTTCGAAATATTTTGCAGCCAGTTCCATTAATGTTTCGGGTCGCAACGGTTTATGCAAAAAAGTTGAAATTAATTCATCCTTCTTCGCGCGTTCCTCATCTGCAGGGTTTAGGGAGGTGGTAAGCATAACTACAACTACCTGTGCTTTTTGATGCTCGTCAATTTTATGATATTCTTCCATAAAATCCCAGCCGGTTAGCCCCGGCATATTAATATCTAAAAAAATAATGCCGGGCCTGAAAGTATCCGGGCTGTTTTCATATTGACCCTTGCCGGTTAAAAATTCTATTGCGGCTTCCACGTTTGTAACCGCTTTAACCGCCACGTTTATATCGGTTTTCTGTATCACCCTGGTATGTATGAAATTTATCGCCAGGTCGTCATCAACCAGTAGTATTCCATTCAGGTTCTTAAATTTTGTCATTTCAATCATTTTTTGTTTTTCGGGGTATGGTAAAATAAAAGGTACTTCCTCTTCCCAATTCAGATTCCACGGTTATTTTTCCGCCTAATGTTTCAATTATTTTTTTGCAGTGCGCCAACCCTATGCCGTTTCCTTCGTAAATATCCCTGGTATGCACTCTTTTAAACAGCCTGAATATTTTATCCGTAAACTTTTCATCAATTCCAATTCCGTTATCCGCTATGGCAAACCACCAAAAGGCTTCTTCGGTTGCTGATAAGATGGTAATCAACGGCGGTTTATTCTTTTCCCTGAATTTTATAGCATTGGCAATCAAATTCTGAAACAATTGGCGCATCTCAATGGGATAACCTTCTATCACAGGTAAGTTGTCGTATTCGATACGGGCGCCGCATGCAGCGATAGAGGCAGCCAGGTCCTGTTGTAAGTCATCCAAAAGCTGGTTGCAATCAATGGCTGCCAGGACATTTTCACTGCCGATGCGCGAAAAATCAAGCAAACCTTTAATCAGGCATTTCATCCGTGTTGCAGCCTGAGTAATAAAATCGAAGTAAACTTTTGAGTTTTCATCAAGTGTGGTGCTGTATTCCGATTGAATTAATTCTACAAAATTGGTGATGGTTAATAATGGTTCCTGTAAATCGTGCGATGCGATGTAAGCAAACTGCTCAAGCTCCTTGTTTTTGAGTTCAAGATCATGTACTTGTTGCCTTATTGTTATTTCGGCGAGCATTTTTTCGGTTAGGTCGCGGGTTACTTTGGCGTAGCCCATTAACTCATTATTTTCGTCGCGCAGGGCCATAAGGGTAAGCAACCCCCAAAATTCTGTGCCGTCTTTTCTAATCCGCCAGCTTTCATGGTAGGTTGTTCCGGCACTCGCAGCTTCGGCTAAAATAGCCGCAGGCACGCCTTTTTGCCGGTCGGCTTCCGAATAAAAGATGCTAAAATTCTGCCCTATAATTTCCCCGGCCTTGTAGCCTTTAATTTTTTCGGCACCTTTATTCCAGGTTTCAATTTTACCGTTTTTATCTAATAGTAAAATTGCTAAACCATCTATTTCTTCCATCATTTTTAACAGAAGCCGCTGGTTATTGTTAATCCTTATTGTTTTTTTGTTTCTATTATCAGGCAAAATCTTGAAATTATTTATCACCCGAAAAACTAAATCAGGCGAGCTTATGCCCTGTACACAAGCTTTGTTCCATTATTTAAGTTATTGATATTCAATTAGGGAGGATGGTGGCTATTCCAAATTTTGGAATTTTTTCCATTTAATCAGGCAGGAGTGATGGGCGTTGCTTGGAATTATTAAAGTGGCGATATAGACGCATTTGCCATAAAAATCTGCCATCAACGGTGACGGCATTAACAGAGACGGCGATTTAAGGCCAGCTCAATCCTCACTTTTCATCCCTTTCAGCAAAGCATAAACAGCCATGGCATGGCCATGCCCAAGGTCGAAGTCGGCTTTTAACCATTTTACAATATCGCCCGCTTTTACCGTCGATTTCAGTTCGCCGTTTTGGGTAAATCCTTTTTCCTCTGCCATCTGGCGGAAATCATCGGGTCCTTTGCCGGTTTTGGTTTTAATGGTGTTTAAATAGCCTCGAAATGACATTTTTGAAGATAGTTTGTAACGCTAAAAATAGAAAATTGGCTGGAAGTTTTTAAATCAAAAATCCGAAATCGAAATTCCTAAATCCCGAATCAAAAATATACTTTTACGAATGACTTTTGATTTCACCAACAAGAATGTACTGATTACCGGTGGCTCGCGTGGCATTGGTAATGTAACTGCAAAACTATTTGCCGCATCTGGCGCTAACGTAATTATTACTTACAAAAGCAACCAACAAGGTGCCGAGCAAACGCTGGCCGACCTTAAACCAGGCAAACATTCAGCTTATCAGTTGGATGTAACTGATCCATCGGCCATTGAGCATTTCTTTGCTTTGTATGCTGAAAAGCATGGGAGGGTAGATGTTTTGGCAAACAACGCCGCCATTTTTATTGAACACAAAATACTGGAAGCCAGTTACCAGGATTGGCAGCAAAGCTGGGACGAAACCCTGAAAGCCAACCTGACAGGGCCGGCTAACATGTGCTTTTTTGCCTCCCGGCTGATGAAAACTCATGGAGGCGGTAAAATCATCAACATATCGTCGCGCGGCGCATTTCGTGGCGAGCCTGATCATCCGGCGTATGGAGCGAGTAAAGCGGCACTCAATGCGATGAGCCAATCTTTGGCGATAGCGTTGGCGCCACATAATATAAGTGTACACATTATTGCCCCAGGTTTTGTGGAAACCGAAATGGCTGCCGGGGCGCTGAACGGCCCGCAGGGAGAGTCTATTAAAAACCAAAGTCCGTTTGGGCGGGTTGCCCGGCCCGGGGAGGTTGCGCGTTTGGTTGCAGTTTATGCCAGCGAAGGTTTGGAATTTACCAGCGCCGGGATTGTGGATATCAATGGGGCTTCTTATTTGAGAGGGTAAGTCTGAACCATGATTTATAGAATTTGAGGATTGCCATGACGAGACGGCCGGCCAGCTGTATATTTTTCAAAATCCTTTAATCCCTAAATCCAATGAATCATGGTTCAGACATTTTTTACTATCTTCCGCCACTATAACCCTTTAGAACAATTACATGCAGTCGTTACCCTTATCAAAACGCCCGGTGGATATTGCCCTGGTCGTATTTTTTTGTGTCAATTTGTTTTTTATAACTTATATTGTTGATGTGGAGCAATTGGTGATTGCCAATGCCAATAATTTTCAATATCCTGTATGGCCACCGCATAGCATGGTGGATTTGGTACACTGGTATGGCCGCAACTTCGACCCGGTACTGATGGCACGCCCGGCCTGGTGGCGCGCTACCATCTGGATAGATTCTATCTTTTTTGGTCCCTATTATGCCTGTGCTATTTATGCTTTTTGGAAGGGGAAAAACTGGATACGCTTTGGTAGCATTGTGTGGGCGTCGGTAATGCTCACCAACGTATCAATCATCCTGTTTGAAGAGGTGCTGGGCGAACATGCCTCACCGCGGTTAGACAGGGTATTTTTATCGAACGCTGCCTGGGTTATTTTCCCGGCTTTAGTAATGTACAGGATGTGGCGATCGGTGACGCCGTTTTCGGAGGAGAAATGACATTCAAAGAAAAATACGGGCAAACAGCCCTGATAGCCGGGGCATCCGAAGGAATGGGTGCCGCTTATGCTTTTGCACTTGCTGAAAGCGGTTTTGATTTGGTGCTGATTGCCCGCCGTGCAGCGCCGCTGGAAGCAACAGCAAACCAGATAATAAAACAATTTGGAGTAGGTGTAACCACAGTAACCTGCGATTTAGCGGACGCTGATGCTACCGAAAAAATTGTTAAAGCTATCGGCGACAAGCCAATTGATTTCCTTGTATACAATGCAGCCTTATCTTATATAGGTCCTTATGTGGCAACTAATTTCATAACTCATGGCAATATTGCTCAAGTAAATATGGTTACCCAATTGGCAATGGTGCATTACTTTGGCGGCAAAATGGTTGAACGGGGCAGGGGCGGAGTGGTAATTATGGCGTCCATAGCAGGGTTCCAGGGTTCGGGATACCTGGCAACTTATGCGGCTACCAAGGCTTTTAACCGCGTACTGGCCGAAGGTTTATGGTACGAATGGAAATCCAAAGGCGTTGATGTTATCGCCTGCTGCGCTGGCGCAACGGCTACGCCCAATTATATCAATACCAAACCCGGCAAGGCGAGCGCACTGGAGCCGAAACCACAGCTGCCCGAACAGGTTGTTAAAGAATGCCTTAAAAAGATTGGCAAAACGCCATCCTTTATTAGTGGAACCGGTAATAAATGGGTTTCATTTTTAATGCAGCGCATTTTTTCGCGAATGATGGCGGTGAAGATGATAAGCGATGGAATGGTGAAAATGTACAGGATAAAAGATTGATGTTCCACTTTTACACACGCGGAACAGGTTTGAATGTGTGGAACATATTGGTAATTAATTAGTTAGTGTTTAATTATTGGTTAATATTTGTCAATGCACTGATAGTCAGCTGTTCCAAATAATCTATTTTTATGCTAACAAGCGAAATTAGGTTGTTTTTGATGTCTTTATTGTCAAAAAGTGTTCCGTTTTGAAATTGACTGCGATGGATTTACGATAAATGGTTAATAATCAAATAATTGACAATTTAACTTTTGGTTAATTTGGTCAATTAATTGATAGTCAGGTATTCCAAATAGCAAACCTTGGAGAAATCAGTTATCGCAGGCGGGAATAGATGCAGGGAAGGAATATGGAACAATGTTTATAATGCACTCGTGACCTGGAATTATACAAGGATGATGCACTAACGTTTATTACAAAATGCATGCGGGGCACGGATAGTTTTTGTACGCTTCGCTGGCCCGTCATATTCGGGCGAGATAAGGGGCTTCCATCACTACAGCCGCCCAAACCAAATATTGATGCGCCACTTAACACTAAAATTTATCAGTTACAAATAGATGATACGTCAACCCCTGTAATTCCAAAGAAGTGAAAATGAAATTATTAAATGAGCATAGAATAGTTGCATTCATTATATTAATGACATGGTCAACTGCAACTGCGAATGGTACTAACACCATCCACTATTTTTTCCCAAAAAAATTCGGCACCTTAATGTTAAAAAGTAAACTTAAAATAGTAAGGGTTGAGAATGTTGATGGTTTTGGACTGCCTTTGCATATATGTTTAAAAGGTTTCTATAAGGATACATTAGGTGTAGAAACTTACGACTTGGCGGATAGGGAGGGGATTAATAAGATTGGTGTGTCGGAATATATATACAAAGATACTTTGGCGGCTCTTAGAGCATTTCAACTCGCTTACCCTTATGCAGAGTCGGTCAGAAAAACACGTTTAAAAGATTGGAATACAATGTGCTTTAATGTTGCAGAGGTACCATTCGTCTATTATGCATCAAGAGATGGAGCGCACATATATTTATATACAACCGTCTATAATTTTTCCTATAAATCCGTGGAAGGCAGCGTTGATATGTTGGTGAAAAATGATAAGAAAATTTTATTGGACGATCTTTATCGAGAAATGACTGGAAGCAAGCTATAGTGCTTCATCTGTCACATACTCGCGCGAGATGAGATTTAATTTATAGTTTTGATTAATGAAAAAGAACATGTTATTTGGGTTATAGGTACAGTGGTAGCTTGACGCTTTTAGGATACAGTCTTTGCGGTGATATACAACGAAAAATTGCGCTGTCAAATTCGGTCATTGATACCGCTGAAATAATTAGTTTTGAGCCCTCGAGAAATTATAAAATTCTTGACGTCAAATATATTTACAAAGGCCGTGAAATTTTCAACAGTTTTGGCACCTATAGTATAGAGAATTAAAAATAGGAATGAAGACTAAAATCAAAGTCTCAATAGAATATCCTGATAAGTATATTGAATATGTTGGGCCATGAAAGATTGAATGGTGTAGAAAGCGTGTTTTGAATTATAAACATATCCAGGCAATAATTCCTTATATTTGTGAATAGGAGGAGGGTTAACAATGAAAACAGATATTTCTAAAAGCGATGGTTCATTTAGAACCCATAAATCAATTTCACCGGAAGAAATATTAGCGGCTGGCGGAGCTACAGCTTTTGGTCGCCGTTCCGGCAAAAACAACGAAACACTTATTAAGGCCCTTGAAAACTTGCCAAAGCCAGAACCCTTCACGGAAGAAGAATGGACTGATTTAATGGCAGATCTTGAAAAAGACAAATAATGAATCTTTTACTGGATACCAATATTCTTCTTTATATAAACAGGGCTAATGACGTTCGCGGTATTCTGCGTTTTATTAACCCCGATAATTCACCATTCTATCTTTCAGTTATTTCAGAGGCTGAAATCGGATCAATTGCCATAAGAAAAAAATGGGGAGTAAAAAGACTCGATTTTCTTGCCGGTTTGTTAAATGAGGCTAATATAGTAGAGATTAATCAATCGTTTGTGAAAACTTATATTGAGATTGATACTTATTCGCAACGATTGAACCCAAACTTCGAAAAATACCCTTTTGATACGCCAAGGAACATGGGAAAAAATGATTTATGGATAGCTTCACTTGCAGCCTGGTTAGGATTGAAACTGATAACGACCGATGGCGATTTTGATCATTTGCGCGATGTGTTTTTTGAAGTCAAAAAAATAAAACCGGCTGAATTCATCCCGTTCTTTTAAAACACCCAGCCCATCCAAATGCCAGCAATTGAATGGGCTGACATTATATCGCCCGCATTTTATTCCCCTTTGCTTCATGCGTAACTTCCGCAAGCCCCAATGCCTCCATCAATGGCGGAATATACATGCCAAACCGTCCGCGCAAGCCTTTTTTTAGTCCATACCAGCCGCCAACAGGGTTTGTTTCCGAGCGGCCCCAGACTTCAACGGTACCTTCTTTCGCTGGCTTTTGCTCGTCGGCGCTGCCGAGTTCCATCCAGTCGCCATGGGCCTTTAGCATGTTGTGCAGATCGGCAAGGCAACGGAAGTCGTAATGCAGCACGGTTTTGCCAACAGTGCAAATTAAAATCTCTTTGCCATCCTTTACATCTTTATGCATGGTATAATCTGAAGATAGGGGCGGCGTTTTTAAAGCCATAGGGCTTTCTTTTGTTCCGATAGTGTTTTCCATTTTTTTGTTGAGATAGCTTATTTAAAAATATCGGTTGAAGTACCGATCAAAGTGAGTAGTTCCTGCTTTGGCGGTGCTTCAAAACCGGCGGCCTTCAGCTGTTCCTGAAAGTATTTAAAAGCCGGTAATTCGTTAAGCATTTTCTGATCGTTGTCCGATTGGAAAAACGCCGTATGGATAAACGTTTTGCCATCGGCCGCAAGGCAGGTGTTATAGTTAATGCCCGGATAGTTTAGTTGCTGCAAATTGTTCATTACCGCTTGTATGTTAGCCGAGTTTTGTTCTGCAAAACCAGGTATGGTGGTGTAGGTTACCTTTACAATCTTCATTTTTTTTGTTTTTAGCTTTAGACGATTGGCAAAAAGAAAACGATAGGCTAATTGGCAGTTTTTTCTAAATATTTTTCCATCACCTCGCGGTTATGCTCCAAATGATGCAGTTGCAACACCGCCGCGCCCGATGTAAAAGGATCTATCCCTTGTAAAACCTTCATGCGCAAGTCAAACAGGTGTTCTTTATCGGCGGTCCCTGCCTGGCGGGCCATTTCAATTTTCATCGCTTCTTCCTGAAACTTCTGTTTAGGATTGAAAATGCCATTTAATTCCGAGCATTGGTGGCAAATTCCCTGTTTATTAATTAAGGCACAACGACCCTCAAAAATGGCAATCAATTTGGTGCGTCCGGTATGGAGGTAATATTTTACCATGGCTTCGGTGGTGTCAATAATTTGGGTAATCTCGTTTACCTTAAATTCATAAACTTCTTTCAGTAAAATAGCTATTTGCTGTTCCAGCGGTAACGATTTGGCAATGCAGGTAAAGCAAAATGCAATATGCTCGCGAATTTCAAACTGCGCCTGCGGCGATGTGGCCTGTATCAGCATCGCCTCGCGGAAAAATTGAGGATCGGAATGTGCGGCGTCTTTTGCAATATCGGTTACATTTTCTACCCATCGTTTTCGCGCCCGCAGGTTATCTTTAGCTAAATTAGATGCAATGGCAAACAGCCAGGTTTTTAAGGAGGATTCACCTTTAAAAGTTTGAAGCTTTTCGGTTGCTTTGATGTAGGTATCCTGAACAATATCCTCGGCATCAGCAACACTTGCTGTTATCCGCAGTATGTAGGATTTTAATTGCCCGCGTATAGGTTCAAATTCGTCAGCAAGTTGATCGGTTGTCATTTGCTTTTAAAGTTGCAGAGAATGGCCGGATATTACAAGTTTTTATTGATGAGCAATTTTAGTAAATGCGGAGGTGTATTTTGGCATAAACAGGCGTCAGATAAACTATATGAAATTCAACATTTTCCATAAATTGGACTTAACAGTGGTGCGTTGAAATTTCCATTTATCCGAGAATTTCGACATCAATGAAGAATGACTAATCAGGTTATCTGAAAAACACAAAATAGAATGGTCGTCAAAAACAATTTGAACTATTGCGATGTGATTTGGACTCTTATGATTTTTATTTATATAATGTTTAATTTCTTTGATATTGGCTTTGTTGTAAGTCTTGATTTCATCTGGACTATTACCAAATATAAATTCGGGATTTCCTCTGGAAATTTTTAGATATTGTTTCCTGCTTCCGTGGAATTTTGAATAAAAAAAGGCCACAAAACTGCCTATCAGTAATATAAACAATGTTAAAATGGTTAGGCCTGTAAGCGTAGGCTTTTCTCCTGAAATAATGAGCGTCAATAATATTGCTATAAAAAACGGAATGCCGAACAACGTTAAGTCATTACTAAAAAGCGCTACCCGCCATAGGTTAATCCGGTATTCAAATGCCCGTGTAATAAAATATCCTTTCATCGCAATTGCAAAACGTATTTTTTCGAATTCATTGAGATTTACTTTTTCGTTAAAAAAGTCGGTTACTATGATATAAATCTTGTCAATTTTTAGCGGGTAGTACTCATAATAGCGACCCTCGGCATCCAAATAATACAAAGTGAACCTGCCACCAAAATAGATTCCTACTTTTAAGTAATTGCCTTTATCGTCCAGAATAGTGATGGATGGGCCGGTTAATTCAACATCCGCATACTGTTCTCTTGCCCATGGAAAGTTGTTGATCAGTTCGATAGTTTCTTCCAGCGTACGGGGCTGTTCATCGTAATATTCGCCTTTTTCGCAGGTTTTATATTGAACTTTGGAGATAAATTGGGGCATTGACGGGGTTAGATTAACAGGGGGCTAATCTAACAGGTTTGCAGAATAAAGCGACGAATTTTATATAAAAATGTCAGTGATGTCTATATCTAAGTCAAAACCTCTATGTCATTTCGAACGCAGTGAGAAAACTTTACGAACTTTGTTAAACGCCATGCATAGTCCATCATGCATGGCGTTTAATAGCATGGGTATAAGATTTCTCCCTCGTTCCTCGGTCGAAATGACATTTGTGTTGGTGAGACAGTGGCCCCCGGTTCCTACAACTCGGCGTAAAACGCCAAACTCTCGTAAAGCTCGGCTTCGCTGCAAATGTTATCTAAATTACATTCGCCAATTTTGTTAAGCAGGGTACAGTTAATGTTGCCGTTCTGGTTCTTTTTATCCTTTAGCATTATCTTGCACAACTCGGCGTAATCCGTTTTCGATAAGTCGTATTTAGGATACAGGCCAGTAAATACAGCCACAATTTCGGCCAAATCGTCACTGCTTAATCCGGTCTTTTTATGAGCCAGGTAAGCCTCGCATATCATACCAATAGCAATTGCCTCGCCATGGGTTAGCGGATCTTCATCGTTTAACAGTGAATTGGTTTCAACCGCGTGACCAATAGTATGGCCAAAATTAAGCGCCTTGCGAATGCCTTTCTCGGTTGGGTCCTCCATTACCACTTTGTTTTTTATCTCAACCGAGCGGTAAATCAAATCAACAGATGGAGCACTTAAATCGCTGTTCTTTAATGCTGCCCAATAGGCAGCGTCCATAATAAGGCCATGTTTAAGCATTTCGGCGGTGCCCGATAGTATTTGCCTTGCGGGAAGGGAGGTTAAAAAATCGTTGTTGATAAATACCGCTTTTGGCTGTGTAAAGGTGCCGATGATGTTTTTTATCCGGTCGATATCGATGCCGGTTTTGCCGCCAACGGATGCGTCCACTTGCGAAAGAAGCGTAGTAGGTACGTGCACAAAATCAATACCCCGTTTAAAGGTGGAGGCTGCAAAGCCACCCAGGTCGCTGATTACGCCACCGCCTAAGTTGATTAGCAGGCTTTTCCGGTCGGCGCCAAAGTCAATCAGCATTTTCCAGATGCCGATACAAAAATCAATGTCTTTGCTTTCTTCGCCGGCGTTTATTTCAATAATATCAAAATTATCATATCCGGCAAACTCAACCTGTAATACCGGTAAACAATGTATGGCGGTGTTTTCGTCCGTCAGAATAAAAAAGCGTGAATAATCGCCTTCGCGGACAAATTTTGACAGCTCCCCAATCGTATTTTCAAAAAATATAGGGTAGCTGTTGCTTTGTATCGTGTTCATATATTAAATAATCCTGATTGTATTTCCTCTAAATTCCACCACATCGCCTTTTCTAACTTTAAGACGTTTGCGGTAATCAATTTGGCCATTATATTTCACTTCCCCCTCAGCCACAACTATTTGCGCCTCGCCGCCGGTTTGTACCAGGTTAGCCGCTTTTAATAATTGTATCATTGGGATAAAATCGCCGTTTACCTTAAATTCTGTCATGGGGCGCAAAAATAAACTATTCGCGCAATAATGAGATATATGCGCAGCATTTTATAATTTTGCCGCGAAGCGGGTTCATAGTTCATGGTGCATAGGTCATGGTAAAATAAAGTTTTTTACTATTGATACGATAAGCCTCTGGCCATGAACCATGAACGATGAACTATGAACAATTCTACAAAGACGCTCTCTTTCGAAAACACGGAAATCGCTTTCCGCCATTCTTCCAACGCCGATCTTAACCGCGCTTTCTGGCTGTTTAAGGTAATTAATGTGAATTTTTTGGTAAAGATAGGGCCGCCTGTTACCAACTTTGCGGTTAAAATAGGCCTGCCTATTAAGGGATTGATAAAAGCCACCATATTTAAACATTTTTGCGGCGGCGAAACCATAAGGGAGTGTGAGCATACTATCCGGAGTCTGCATAAAGGCGGCGTAGGTACAATATTGGATTATTCGATAGAGGGAGAGGATGATGAGGAGGTTTTTGACAGTACCAGTATCGAAATTATCCGCACCATAAAGCGCGCGGTAAAAGATAAATCGATACCGATTACCGTTTTTAAAATAACAGGTGTGGCCCGTTTTTCGTTGTTAGAGAAATTGGATGCGGGGGCTACGCTCAGCCTTTCAGAAAAAGAAGAATGGCAAAAAGTGCAGGCACGGGTGTTGTCAATCTGCGAAAGGGCATACGAAACCGGCGTACCCGTAATGATTGATGCCGAAGAAAGCTGGATACAGGAAACTATTGACGGGCTGGCTTTGGATATGATGCGGCAATTTAACAAGGATAAAGCGATAGTTTATAATACCTATCAGCTGTACCGGCATGATAAGCTGGAATCATTAAAAAATGATTACGAAACAGCCGTTAAAGAAGGCTTTATTTTGGGTGCCAAGCTGGTTCGTGGCGCTTATATGGAAAAGGAACGCAAACGTGCTATCGAAAAAGGTTATACTTCGCCCATTCAACCCGATAAACAAGCTACCGACAAAGATTATGATGCTGCTATAGATTTTTGTACCAGCCATATTGACAAAATAGCCTTTGTAGCCGGCACCCATAACGAAGAAAGCTGCCGTTTACTGGCCGACCTGATGGACAAAAAACAAATTAACCACAAAAACCCGCATGTGTATTTTTCTCAACTGTTGGGCATGAGCGATAATTTAAGTTTTAACCTGGCCGATGCGCAATATAATGTGGCTAAATATGTACCATACGGCCCAATAAAAGCGGTGTTACCCTACCTTTTCAGACGTGCTCAGGAAAATACCGCCATCGCCGGCCAAATGAGCCGCGAGCTGAGTTTGATTTCGAAGGAAGTTCGCAGAAGAAGGTCGGAAAAGTCCTGAAGTCAGTAAAGTCCGAAAGTTGGAAAAGGTGGATCGGAAGTCGGAAAAGTCCTGAGGAAACGAAAGCTTTTACTTTCGTATTTCCGGACTTTCGGACTAATACAATCTCTCAAACAACATTTGTATCGTCTCAGGCGCCGTCAGCAAATAAGTTTGTATCCCTAACTTCTGTGCACCGGCTATATGTTGCGGACTATCATCAATAAATAACGTTTCGGCAGGGTCGAGGCCGTTTTCGCTTAGCACTTGTTCAAAAATTTCGGCGTTGGGCTTCCTTTTACCCACCAGGTGCGAATAATAAGTTTTTTCGAAAAGGTGATCGTTGCCATCAAAACCAAAATCGTTTTTTAAATAGCGCATAATGTAGTCGTAGTGAATGGCGTTAATATTACTTAGCAAAAACGTGCGATATTGAGGTTTTAATTTCAATAACAATTCGTGGTTACCATCAGCAATACCAAGCAGCATGCTATTCCACGCATGGTCAATCTCGGCATCGGTCAGTTGAGGGTTGTTGGTTTTTTGCCTGATGTGATTCCGGAAACCTGCCGGGTCTATCTCGCCCCGTTCAAAAGCATCGAAAACAGGGTCCTGTAGTTTATGACCGTAAAACCGATCGGCATTGCTGATGCCGAGGTCGACCCAGGCTTGCTGGCCTTTTAAAAAGTCGAGACTGAAAATTACATTACCATAGTCGAATATGATATTTTTGAAAGGCAGCATAAGGAATTTTAATAAATTAAGTACAAAACAAAAATACAGTAAAATGGGTTTATATTTGCCATAATTGAGGTTCTATTGCAGATTGCTTTTAGGCTTTTGAAAAATTTAACCTATTATTGCACCATTATCTATTTATCAAATATATCGGATTGCGGTTTTAAATTACACCCGTTTTTACTGCAATCTTTATCAATATGAAGCACATAAAATTTATACTGCCGGCGGTAGCATTTATACTTTTTTGCCTGTTTACCCACCCGGTATCGGCACAAACCATTCCCCAAAATATCCCGCAAAACCTGTCGAACGTAGATGTAAACAGTTTAACAGATGCGCAGATACGGCAAATGCTGGCCCAGGCGCAGGGAGCCGGATTAAGCGATGTCCAGTTGTTGCAGCAAGCGCAAACCCGTGGGATGAGCGATGACCAGGTGCAAAAGCTACAGGACCGGATCAGCGCTATCCGCAGTAAAGACGGCACTTCGGGAGCAGGCAGTATGGGCGGCATAGATAGCACGCTGCGCACCGGCAGGCGTTTAAACTACCGTGCCGACAGCGATTCGACACGCCGCCAGCCGCGCGACATTTATGACTCATTCCGCCCCAAAATATTCGGTGCCGATTTGTTCCGGAACAAGAACATGAAGTTTGAGCCGAATTTAAAAATAGCCACCCCGGTAAATTATGTAGTAGGGCCCGAAGACCAGCTCAACATCAGCGTTTACGGCAAATCGGTAGCCAACTGGAAACTGGAAGTATCGCCCGATGGCACCATTAATATTCCCGGTATAGGCGTGGTCAATGTATCCGGCAAAACTATTGAACAGTTAACCGCCTCAATAAAAAGTAAGCTAACAGCCAATAACTACGCCATAGGCAATGGCACTTCGGTACAAATAAGCCTGGGCAATATCCGCAGTATAAAAGTAATATTAGCCGGTCAGGTGGTACACCCGGGCACCTACACCCTGCCATCGCTGGCCACCGTTTTTAACGCATTATATGCTGCCGGAGGTCCAAATGATAATGGTACTTTCAGGCAAATCGCCATCATCCGTAATAACCGTATTATACGGCACCTGGATGTATACGACTTTTTAACCAAAGGCGATCAAAAAGATAATATCAGTTTGCAGGATCAGGACGTTATCCAAATCCCAACGTACCGCACCCGTGTAGAACTGGCAGGCGAGGTAAAAATTCCCGGTTTGTTTGAAACGCTACCGGGCGAATCACTGGCCGATATCCTCGGCTATGCAGGCGGTTTTAGCGATCAGGCTTATACGGCAAGAATAAAAGTGATACAGGTAAGCGACCAGCAACATAAGCTAACCGATGTAATAGAAAACGATTATAAAACTTACACGCCGCTGCGTGGCGATAAATACATTATTGAGCGGATATTGGAGCGCTATGAAAACCGGGTGCAAATAACCGGTGCAGTATTTCGTCCGGGCGAATACGAATTGCAAAACGGCCTTACGGTATCAAAACTGATAACCAATGCCGCAGGATTGAAAGAAGACGCTTTTAGCGGAAGAGGAAACATCACCCGGTTGAATGCCGATAACAGCAAAGCGCTGATCCCGTTTAACATAAAAGACATCTTAAATAAAACAGCCACAGATATCCCGCTGCAACGGGAAGACAGCGTAAGCATCATTTCGATATTCGATCTTCGCGACAAATATAAAATAACGATAAAGGGCGAAGTACGCAAACCCGGCACCTTTGCTTATGCGGATAGCATGACGGTGGCCGACCTGATCATTAGAGCAGGCGGCTTTGCCGAAGGCGCCAGCCCCAAACGGATAGAAGTATCAAGAAGAGTGAACAACAGCGATCCAACGTCCAAAAACAGCCCGGTATCCCAGGTATTTAGTGTGGATGTAAATAAGCAGTTGAACCAGGGGGATGCGAACTTCGTATTGCATGCATTTGACATCGTATCGGTGTATGGCCTGCCGGGTTACGAAAAACAGCGGACAGTAAAAGTAAGCGGCGAAGTAATTTATCCGGGGTATTATACGATACAAAAGAAGGACGAAAAAGTATCGGACCTGATTAAACGGGCAGGCGGCATTTCAGCATCGGCCGATGTGGACGGCGGCACGCTGAAGCGAAGCAATATAGCGATATTGGGTGTAGACAAAAATAAGGCAGACACGGCCGAACTGGCGCGCGAACGTGTAGAGCGGTTAAACCGGATAAAAAAAGACTATAAAGACACGAGCAAAACGGTAGACACCACGCAAAGGAATAACTATATTGGTATAGACCTGAAAGCGATATTAGAGAAACCGGGCACCAGTATAGACCTGCTGGTAGAAGACGGCGACGAAATACGCGTGCCCAAAGAACAACAAATAGTACGTGTAAACGGCGAGGTGCTGTTCCCGAGTGCAGTGGTATACGATGATGGTAAGAGCTTTAAAGCCTATGTACTTAATGCAGGTGGATATGGGCCGGAGGCATTAAAGCGGGGTGCGTACATTGTATACCCGAACGGCACGGTAAAAGGTACGCGAAAGTTTTTATGGTTTAACAGCCACCCATCAGTAAAACCCGGAAGCGAGATATACGTGCCTAAGCGCACGCCGCCAACTGGCGATACGGGGCAACAGATATTAGCTTACACCACAGGGCTGGCATCGTTAGGCGCAATTATTTTGGGGATTTTAAGTTTGCATAAATAATAAAACGCTATTAGCCAACTAAACATTTATGAGTAACAGTAAAACTGAAAATATTTCAAATAATTCATCGGATGTAACTTTAAAGGACGTTGCCTTTAAATTCAAATCAGCGTTTGTATTTCTTAGAGGGAAATGGCTTTTGATTTTTATTACCGGGGCTTTATTTGGCGTATTAGGAATTGTGTATTCATTATTCAATAAGCCCAAATATAAGGCAACCTGTACATTTGTGTTAGATGAGGGGAGCCGGGCAGGCGGTATGAGCCAATATGCCGGGTTAGCATCGCTGGCCGGTATCGACTTAGGCAGTACCAGTGCAGGCGGTATATTTCAGGGCGATAACATATTGGAGCTTTATAAGTCGCGGATAATGATTGAAAAGGCTTTATTAACGGAAGCCAATTTTAACGGTAAAAACCAGTTATTGATTGATCGTTACATTGAATTTAATAAATTTCGCGATAGGTGGAAGGTTACAAAAGGCATTGGCGACGTGCAGTTTACAGGTGATCCGGAGAAGTTTAACCGCGTGCAGGACAGTATAATTTCTGAATTTGCAATGGTATTTAACAGCGCCATATTAAATGTAGCCAAACCGAGTAAAGCTTTGGGTATTATACAAGTGGAGGTTACCTCAACAGATGAATTGTTTGCAAAGGTTTTTGCCGATAAACTGGTTAGTACAGTCAGTAATTTTTACATCCAAACTAAAACCGAAAAAGCAGCCCGAACTGTGCAGATATTGCAAAAACAGTCGGATAGTGTGCGGGCCATACTTAATTCGTCAATAAGTGGTGTTGCTTCGGCAATTGATGCTGCTCCAAATGCGAACCCGTCATTGCTTTCGCTAAGGGTACCGTCGCAAAAAAGGCAGGTGGATGTACAAGCCAATACGGCTATTTACGGCGAAGTAGTTAAAAATCTTGAGCTTTCAAAAATGACCCTGCGGCAGGAAACACCGCTGATACAGGTAATTGATAAACCTGTATTGCCATTACTGGTTACCAGGGTTGGGAAAACAAGGGGGCTGATATCCGGGTTTGCGCTGGGCGCGATTTTTAGCTGCCTGTTTCTATTAATTAAAAAGACTATTTCAGAAATCTAAATAAAAAAAATCTTTCAAAGGAAAGTGTCGTTAGGATGAAATTAAATGGAAAAAAGGTTCTGGTAACAGGTGCTGATGGTTTTATTGGTAGTCATTTAGTTGAACAATTAATTAATGAAGGATGTACAGTACGTGCATTTGTGTATTATAACTCATTTAATAGTTGCGGCTGGTTAGATACATTTTCGAAAGAACTGTCAGATCAGATTGAAATTTTTTCGGGAGATATCCGTGACCCCAATGGGGTGCGTGTTGCTATGAAGGGTATTGATATTGTGTTTCACCTGGCCGCATTAATCGCTATCCCGTTTAGCTATCACTCGCCCGATTCGTATATCGATACCAACGTAAAAGGCACATTAAACATAGTACAGGCAGCAAAGGATTTGGGGATTGAGCGTGTATTGGTGACCTCAACGTCCGAAGTATACGGCACAGCGCAATACATACCGATTGACGAAAACCATCCGCGCCAGCCGCAATCGCCGTATTCAGCTTCAAAAATAGGAGCCGATGCAATTGCTGATTCGTTTTACAGAAGTTTCAATTTGCCCTTAACCATCGTGAGGCCTTTTAATACGTATGGACCGCGGCAATCGGCACGTGCGGTAATTCCTACTATCATTACCCAATTGTTTAGCGGGAAGGAAGAAATTAAGCTGGGTGATATCATACCTACAAGAGATTTGCTTTTTGTGAAGGATACTGTAAGAGGATTTGCAGAAATTGCCAAGTCGGATAGCCTGATAGGGCACGATTGCAACATAGCTACCGAATCGGAAATTTCTGTTGGCGATTTGGCGCAGGAATTAATTAGCCAGATTAACCCATCGGCCCGTATAGTAACCGATGCACAGCGCATACGGCCCGAAAAATCCGAGGTGTTCCGGCTTTTTGGATCGAACCAAAAAATAAAAGAGCATACTAACTGGAGTCCTTCTTATACGTTGGCTACCGGATTAGCAGAAACCATTGAGTGGTTTAGGGACGCTGATAACTTAAAGCGTTATAAGGCTGATATTTACAATATATAAAACCATGGAATCTGTTTTTGAAGAAATAGCTGGATTCATTAAGGAGCAATATCCAGGTAAAAAGTTTATTCCGTTGCATGCACCGGTTTTTAATGGTAACGAACGGAAATATGTGATGGATACGCTTGATTCAACATTTGTATCATCAGTAGGGGCTTATGTCGACCGTTTCGAACAAATGATGTGCGATATTACCGGCGCCCGGTACGCCATTGCTATTGTAAATGGCACCAATGCCCTTCACTTAGCATTGTTATTGGCCGGTGTTGAACGAAATGACGAAGTAATATCACAAAGCCTTACCTTTATTGCAACCTGTAACGCCATCAGCTATATTGGTGCGAAGCCGGTTTTTGTGGATATAGATAAAGATACCCTGGGTCTTTCGCCCGCCGCTTTGGAGCAGTTTTTGAATGAAAATGCAACCATTGGTTCGGATGGCTTTGCCTATAACAATAAAACAAAACGCCGGATAAAAGCTTGTGTACCCATGCATACTTTTGGCTTTCCGTGCCGGATTGATGAAATTGCAGCAATATGTACTAAATGGAATATTGATTTGATTGAAGACGCGGCCGAATCAATTGGAAGTTACTATAAGGGGAAACATACCGGGATATTTGGTAAAATAGGTACATTTAGCTTTAATGGTAATAAAGTAGTAACCAGTGGCGGCGGCGGCGCCTTGGTTACAAACGATGAAAAGCTGGCCAAACACGCCAAGCATTTAAGTACACAGGCCAAAATTGCACATCCCTGGGCTTTTATGCACGACGAAGTAGGCTATAATTACCGGATGCCTAACCTTAATGCAGCGCTTGCATGTGCACAGTTAGAACAATTGCCTGCATTTGTAGATAATAAAAGAGCTTTGGCGCAGCTATATAAGTCGAAGTTCGAGGCTTTAAATATGAATTTTCATACCGAGTTACCTGACACGAGGGCCAATTATTGGTTAAATGTGTTAATGCTCGACAGCAAGGAACAGCAGCAGCAGTTTTTAGCTTATATGAATAGTAATGGGGTAATGAGCCGGCCGGTATGGGAGCTGATGCACCGGTTGCCCATGTTTGAAAACGAAGAACGTGCCTGCTTAACCAACAGCGAGTGGGTGGCCGACAGATTGGTAAATATACCAAGCAGCGTAAGATATGAATGATGATGCGATTATTATTGGTTACTCGGGACATGCATATGTGCTGTTAGATGTTTTAATAACTAACGGTATAAGTATTTTAGGCTACTGTGAAAAGGAGTTAAAAACAAATAATCCCTACAACCTTAATTATTTAGGTACCGAAAGTGATAGCGAAGTGTTGCGCATACTTAAACAACATCATGTGTTTTTGGGTATTGGTAATAATAACGTTCGGGCAATGGTATTTAAAAACCTTGTTAACCAAAATGTAATCTGCCCTTCTATTGTTCATCAAAAAGCCATCGTATCTTTGAAATCAGCTATCGGGCGCGGAACGGTGGTGATGCCAGGCGCTATTATTAATTCGGGGGCTAAAATTGGCGACGCGGTAATTTGTAACTCGGCATCGGTAATTGAACACGAATGTATCATTGGTAACTTTGTTCATATAGCGCCGGGTGCGGTTTTGGCAGGAAACGTTACCGTTGGCGAAAATACCTTTGTGGGTGCAAATACGGTTATTAAACAAGGTATAACTGTAGGTGCAAGCGTAATTATCGGCGCGGGGTCTGTTGTAGTAAAAGATATTCCGGATAATGTAACGGTGTATGGCAACCCCGCCAAAGCGAAAGTTTTATGAGTAAGATTTTAATTATTGCAGAAGCCGGAGTAAATCATAACGGCGATATAGGGCTGGCAAAATTGCTGGTTGATGCAGCAGCGGAAGCCGGTGCCGACTATGTGAAATTTCAAACCTTTAAGGCAGATAAGCTGGTTAATAAATCGGCACAAAAGGCGGCGTATCAAAAAGCCAACATAGGTAACAATGATAATTCGCAATATGGTATGCTCAAAAAGTTGGAGCTTACCGAACAAATGCACTATGATATTATAAGCCATTGCGAAAAACGGGGTATAAAGTTTTTGTCGACACCGTTTGACGATGATAGCATTACATTTTTGCAGGGGCTGGGTGTTGTTATAGGTAAAATACCATCGGGCGAGATTACTAATTTGCCCTATTTGCGGCGGATGGCGGGGGTATTCCCGCAGCTAATCATGTCAACAGGGATGTGTACCATGGATGAGGTTAAGGAGGCGATTGAAGCGTTGACAGCGGCTGGGGCAAAAAAGGATAACATTACCATTTTACATTGCAATACGGAATATCCAACGCCAATGAAAGATGTAAACCTGAAGGCTATGCTAACCGTTAAGGATGAACTTGACATTACAACCGGCTATTCAGATCATACCCTCGGTATCGAAGTGCCCATAGCTGCTGCGGCATTAGGCGCCACGGTTATTGAAAAACATTTCACGCTGGACCGTACAATGGAAGGGCCCGACCATCCGGCATCGCTGGAACCGGCTGAGCTTAAACAAATGGTACAAAGTATCAGAAATATTGAGCTGGCGCTGGGGCAGGGTTTTAAAACTCCCTCAGAATCGGAGCTGAAAAATATCGATATTGTTAGAAAAAGCATTGTGGCAAAAAAAGATATTGCCCAGGGTGAAACTTTATCGGACGAAAACCTAACCGTAAAAAGACCAGGCACCGGCATTAGCCCCATGGCCTGGGATAAGGTAATTGGGACCAAGGCAAACCGGGATTATAAAAGTGATGAACTAATTTCATTATGATAAAAAAGAGAAAAGTATGCGTAGTGACCGGTACGAGGGCCGAATATGGGCTGTTGTATTGGACAATTAAAGGATTGCACAACGATCCGGAGGTTGACTTGCAGCTGTTAGTTACCGGGATGCACCTGTCGCCAGAGTTTGGGCTAACCTACAAACAAATTGAAGCGGACGGTTTTCCTATCACAAAAAAAATAGAAATTTTATTATCGTCTGATAGTCCGGCAGGTATTTCAAAAAGCATGGGTTTGGGCATGATAGGTTTTGCTGACGCCTACCAGGAATTGCAGCCGGATATAATACTGCTATTGGGCGACAGGTACGAGATTTTTTCGGCCGCAGCCGCAGCCATGATTGCGAGGATACCCATCGCCCATTGCCATGGAGGCGAATCGACCCAGGGCGTTATTGACGAGCCGATACGGCATTCAATCACCAAAATGGCGCACCTGCATTTTACTTCTACCGAAGAATACCGCAGGCGGATTATCCAATTGGGCGAGCAACCCGCTTCGGTGCATAATTGTGGAGCTTTGGGCATCGAAAATATAAATAAGCTGAGTTTATTGTCGCGCCCTGTTTTTGAAGAGAGTATTTCATTCCATCTCAATAAAAAAAATATACTGGTGACGTTTCATCCGGTAACGTTGGAGAATGCTACCGCAAAAAAACAATTTGAGGCATTGCTTGAGGCTATTGACCAGATGGAAGATACCGGCATCATTTTTACAAAGGCAAATGCCGATACCGACGGCCGTATCATTAATCAGCTTATTGACGATTATGTAAGCAAACATGCGGTAAAGGCTATAGCCTTTACCTCGCTGGGGCAGTTGCGCTATTTATCGGCCTTGCAATTTGTTGATGCCGTTGTGGGTAATTCGTCGAGCGGGCTTATCGAGGCGCCATCGTTTAAAATAGCAACAATTAACATTGGTGACAGGCAGCTGGGCCGTATAAAGGCTGCCAGCGTTATTGACTGTGCGCCCCTGCAATCCGCAATTAAAACTGCAATTGATGAGGCGCTTAGCCCGGCGTTTAAAAGTAGTTTAACAACAGTTGAAAACCCTTACGGACATAAAAACGCATCTGAAATGATTATTCCACTGCTGAAAAATACGCCTTTGGATGATTTACTGAAAAAGCAGTTTTACGATCTTAATCCCATTAATTTTTAATTGCAAACATCCTCACTCTTCCGCTACCTATAAAATAAAATGATAAAATATCAGGAACATATAATTCAAAAAGATAAACAGGCAAGGTTAGCTTTAAAAGTTTTGGATGAATTGCCGTTTTATGCCAGCCGCACCCTGTTTGTGGTTGACGAAAATGATAAGTTAGTAGGTTCGCTTACTGATGGCGACATCAGAAGAGGATTATTAAACGGCCTCGAGATTTCTAATAAGATTGAGGCGTTTATGAATGTTGATTTTAAATTCCTGATTGACGGTGATGATAACGTAGCCGCAATTAAAGCTTATAGAAAAGACGATATTTATTTGCTTCCGGTACTTGACCGGAGCTTGCACCTGGTTCAAATTCTCGATCTTAAAAAAACCAGAACGATACTACCTGTTACTGCATTGGTAATGGCTGGCGGCCGCGGAGAGCGACTGAAACCTTTTACTGATTTGGTGCCTAAGCCGATGTTAAAGGTAGGCGATAAAGCTATCCTGGAACACAATATCGATCGCTTAATTAGTTTTGGTATTTTGGAGATATACATCAGCGTTAAATATCTGAAAGAACAGATCATGGACTATTTTGGTGATGGGTCTGCCAAAGGGGTAAATATTTATTACCTGGAAGAGACAGAACCTTTGGGCACGCTGGGCGCTTTATCAATGATCAAAAAGAATGATATCGAAGATGTTTTAGTGATGAATTCTGATTTGTTAACCAATATTGATTTTGAAGATTTTTATAATTTTTATAAGCAGAACAACGCCACCATGGCTGTTGTAAGCATTCCGTATACTGTAAATGTTCCGTACGCAATATTGGAAACTAAGCAACACGAAGTTTTTGCATTTACCGAAAAGCCAAGTTTTACTTATTACTCCAATGGCGGAATATACTTGTTGAAGTTTGCGTTAAAAGAGCTGATAGCCGAGGATACATTTTTTAACGCCACCGACCTGATGGACATGGTTATCCTCGAAAAAAAAAACAGCACGCTTATTCATTATCCGTTATTTGATTATTGGCTGGATATTGGAAAACATGACGACTACAAGAAAGCCCAGACGGATATTGTGCACATTAAATTTTAAAGCTGATGAAAACACTTTGTGTCATTCCGGCCAGGGGTGGATCGAAAGGGATAAAGAAAAAAAATATCAAAGAACTTGCCGGCAAACCTTTGATATATTATAGCATTGATATTGCAAGGGCTTTTTTTCAGGATTCGGATATATGCGTTACATCTGATGATGATGAAATTATAGATACAGTGAAATCGGCCGGTCTTTCGGTACCATTTAAGCGCCCGGCTGAGCTTTCGGGCGATAGTGCCGGAACCTATGAAACCTTATTGCATGCAATAAACTATTATGAAGAAAAAGGCGTTTACTACGATACCCTCATGCTGTTGCAGCCAACATCGCCCATAAGGCAAAAAAATGATTTGAAAAACATGATTGACTTATACCGTAACCAGGCGGACATGGTGGTATCGGTAGGCGTATCGCACCACAACCCTTATTTTAATTTGTTCGAAGAGGATAGTACGGGTTACTTGCAAAAATCAAAACCCGGTAACCTAAAAACCAGGCAAGAATGCCCACCGGTTTATTTTTACAATGGGTCGGTATATTTAATTAATGTAGCATCGCTAAAACAAAAGCCAATCAGCCAGTTCGAAAAAGTTTGCAAATATGTGATGGACGAAATACACTCGGTAGATATTGATACGCCTTTGGATTGGTTGGTGTGCGAAGAAATTATTAAAGCTGAACTATCAAACAAATAGCGAATAATATTATTAATAAGTAAATGGAAATTTACGTTTGGTATAAAAATGTGATTGTAACCTAACCCAACAACGGTTGCGATAGAAATATGTAGCTATTGCTGTTACACTCATCAATTATATACCGTAAACATCAAAATACGCTTGTGAACCCAAAAATGGAATTTGATAATACCTATACAAATTATTGGAAAGATAGGGTAGGCTCATTGTCTGACGGCACAAAAATTGCCGACGACGAAATATTAAAAAATTATTTGCCTTTTTTGGATGTTCATCCATCAGATGTGATGCTTGATATTGGATGCAGCTTCGGACGGTTTTATACGATCCTTTCTGAAATGGCAGGCAACGTTTCGGGCCTTGATATTGAGCCATCGGCCATCGTGCAGTGTAAAGATTTGGGTTATAAAAACCTAAAGGTTTGCGCCATGGAAAGCATGGATTTTGCCGATGAAACTTTTGACAAAGCCCTTTGCTGGGGAACGTTTGATTGTGTGGAACAGGAGCAGGCCCTGCTCGATGCGAATAGGATATTAAAAACAGGTGGCCGGATTGCAATAACAGGTAAAAACTATTTTTACGAGCATGATGACAAGGCTGCGTTTATTGCCGAACGTAATGCCAAGCTAAAAGCCTTTCCTAATCACTTTACGCATATTGACAAGTTGATTACCATATTACCGCAGCTCGGGTTTGAATTGATCACTTTATTTTGTTTTATTAACCGGGGCGATTTGGGGATAAATAAAGCGGTTATTTATGAAGATAAACTACCTGCAAAATTTTACGAATACCTTATTGTACTAAAAAAAATAAAAGTGCCCGTATTAACTGAATTTAAAATTTGTGATCTATACTCTCAAACCGCCTCGCAAAAAGCTAAAGAAGCTGGGTTTGACGATGTTTATTCTTTTTTTAAGTGGCATAAAGAAAATTTGAAAGATGACTAATACCACAGCTAAACCGATAGTTCACATTGTACATCATATAGACACTGAGGGCCCGCTTTTTGAATCGATACCTGAATTGTTTTTCAGGATAGAGAAGTCGTTGGGGAAGCCGCTTAATATGCTTCCCACTAAAGAAAATTTGCGTACCCTGCAGTCCGCAGGCTTTGTATTTGACACTCCGGAAACAGATGCACTTTTAAAACGCCTGATAGATCCGGAGTTGCTGCATTTTAAAAATAGCTGGCACGAAATTGAAGAAATGCTTGACAGGATATTGTCAAAAACATTCAGAAACAGGTACAAGGATAGTTTTGGAAATGGCTGGATCTATAACTGGCATTTGCTTGATCATGTAGGTTTTTTAACCAACCCGCGCCGTAGGGAAATGGGGTATTTGGGTGTTTTTAACTTTTACCTTCAAAAATTAAAGGCAACACAATCCGATAACGATTCAACGCAATGGCATTTTCATCCTATCCCTTTTAACAAGGCTGCCAATATATGCGCCACATCGTACACCAACTCGTATTACGAGCTTTTACAAATAATGTGCAGACGGCTCATAGATGCAGACTGGTTTCCGGTAGTTAACCGTGCCGGTTTTCATACAATAAGACCCGATAGTAATTTATGGCTCGAGCAGTGGTTGCCGTTTGATGCAAGTAATCAGGCTATCAGTACCGATAATATTGAGTTTTCTGATTCAGTAAATGGCCGGTTTGGCGATTGGCGCGGCGCCCCTGATGATTGGAGCCTGTACAACCCCGACATATTTGACTGGCGAAAAAAAAGGCACTTTAAAAAGAACAATTTCCCGTTGTTTAAATATGAATACCCGTTTCAGAAACATTAACGAGTTTGAGTTTGAAAGGGCGTTTTCGCTTGCCCGCACCACCGGCAACGATGTATATTTGGGCTTTACGAATCACGATTTTAGGGAAATGTCGGTAGAAATGGATCACGTTTATTCCTTACTAACGGAGGCGGCTGCAAAATTTCCGGATGTTGATTTCAAATTTAACGATACAGTTTCGGCTTTTAGGGCTTGTTTAAACTTTGAAGAGAACATTATTAGCAAGGACAAAATTGAGCTTAGTATTGGTCTTAACCATAATTTATTGGTAATTAAAGTCACTAATGGGCAAATTTTTGGCCCGCAGCCATTTTTGGCAGTAAAAACACGCGAAGGTTCCTACTATTCAGATAACTTTGATTTTGGTGTAATTGGGTCGAATGAATACTTTTATACGTTTGATTTTACTACCATTGAATTAGAAAACATAGCGTGTATAGCTGTAGCGGCGAATGATAAATATGGCAACACGGCTATTGTTAAACTGAAACTTTAAATATTTATATCCTGGCCGAGGCTGTGACAATACTGATGAGCAGCCTCCCCTGAATAACGAGCCCAATGCAATTACTAAAGTCTTTTTCTATTTATACTATTGGGTATTTGCTTTCCCAAGCCATAAATTTTTTATTAATACCGGTTTTTACCCATTTTCTATCACCTGTTGATTATGGGATATTGGCTTTAATTTCAACAATTACCAGTTTTGCGACGCCAATTATCTTAATTAATATGGATGGTGCCATTAGTATTGAATACTATAAAAAGGCCTTTAATAATTTATCATCTTATATCAGTTCGTGCTTTGCTAATTCCATCGTGGCATTGGCGGCTGCTACCGTTGTTTTGGCGTTGGCGGGCCTTTGTTTTCCAAATACGTTTTCGTTCCCTAAAATATGGCTAATCACCATTCCGGTATTCTGTTTTATGGAAGGGGTTAAAAACGTTAATGTATTGTTATTTCAAATAAAAAAGAAGCCTTACGCGTATGCATTGTACACCTTATCAGGCGTATTGTTAAATATCGGCCTTTCTTTAATTTTTGTCGCTGTGTTAAAATACAACTATGCGGGCAGATTATTTGGACAATATATCGTGTCTTTTATCTATTGTATCATCGGCATAATAATATTAAAAAGACAGCAACTGGTAACGTTTAAAATTAAGAAAGATATGATGAAGGATGCGCTTCATTTTGGCGTGCCTTTAATACCGCATGCAATAGGTTTTATAATAATAAACCTGGCCGACAGGTTTTTTGTGGCGCATTTTGCCGGTAATGCCCAGTTGGGTATATACAGCCTGGCTTATACACTCGGCAGTATCATATTTATGATTGCCATGGCATTTAATACCGCCTGGACGCCGTATTTTTTTGAATTGCTTGAGCAAAACACTGTGCAAAGCAAAACCAAAATTGTAAAAATTACCTACTTATTTATCGCCGGCTTATTTATCGCCACACTGGGTTTAAGCGTTTTAACTCCGTTCATCTTTAAATATTTTATTAACGAAAAATTTAGCGAAGGGGCTGCCATTGTTCCCTGGGTAGCCTTTAGCTGCTTCTTTTTTGGTTGTTACCTGGCTTTCACTAATTATATCTCCTACCTCAAAAAAAATAAGATATTCGCTTATGTGTCGATAATAAACATCACACTAAATATGTTGTTAAATTTTTTACTGATTAAACAATATGGAATTTTTGGCGCGGCTCTTGCAACTTTTTGCTCCTTTGGCTTTTTTGCTTTAATTATAGCTTTCGTTGCGATAAAAATTTACCCGATGCCTTGGCTCAATGTCAGTTTTAAAACTTTAAAATTATCTGATGAATAAATATATATATGCTATCTTCCGGAGTTTAAAGGTGTTCCTGCATGTTTTGCGGAGGGGGCATTATAGCCCGTCGGCAAAAAAAATATCAGGCTTTGGAAATAATAAGGAATGTTACATACTTGGTAATGGTCCGTCACTGGTTAAAGAGTTCGCAAAAGCTGAGCAGGTTTTGGCAAACAATGTAACCTTTGTTGTTAACAACTTTGCAAAATCCGAATATTACACCAAAATAAAGCCGGCCTTTTATGTGCTGTTAGACCCCGTTTTTTTTGATGACAGGGCTACGCTGGATAATGGAGTGGAAATTGGCGAACGTTCAATAATTGACGTAATAATACAAAAAAACGGATTGGCCATTATATATTTTGGTGCCTTGCGAGGGGCTCGATTATTTGAAAGAGCGTTTTAAATTGAATGCTAATATTACAGTGCACGACTTTAGTGTATACAGTATGGAGACAGATACCAAATTGGACTATTGGTTTTATTCAAATTTTTACGCAGCGCCGCACATACAAAATGTAATAGTTGGGTCGATATTTTTAGCTATTAATTTTGGGTTTAAAGAAATTAACGTATTGGGATTTGATCATTCGTGGTTTGAGGAGGTTAGGGTTAATGCCGAAAATCAGGTTTGTTTAATCGACAGGCATTTTTACGATGGAGATTCAAAGCCGGCCCTGGTGCCCTTTTATAAAGTTTTTGGCGGCGTATATAAAATGCACGAAGCGTTGGTAACGCATGCCAAAATGTTTCTTGGATACCATTTGCTAAATAAATATGCCAAAACCGGCGACGTTAAAATATATAATTGTACCGAAGGTTCTTATGTTGATGCCTTTGAAAGAAAAAACGCTATAATTTATTTAAATATCTAATATTTCATCTTATTTTAGATTGATTTAAGTAATATTTATCATAAAATAAATACGTAAAACGTTAGCTTATTGTAAATATTATGTTGCACAACGTACTAAATTGAAGAGCTGATTTAGTATTTTAAAATTTTTGGAGCATCTTTACCTACTATTTCTGTTTTTGTATGACCCCCTTTTACAAAATGATTATAGCAGATGTTTTCGCTTATAGCGGGACGCAAAACTCAAAGCTGATCCAATGATTAAATATTCGTATGCTATATGCCGATGCCTCAAAGTGTTATTACAAGTTTTAAAAAGGGGATATTTTCGTCCATCTGCAAAAAAAATATTAAATATTGGTAATAATAAAAAATGCTATATACTCGGTAACGGTCCTTCGCTGCTTAATGAGTTTTTGATTTTAGAAGATACTTTAGCCCGTGAGCAAACATTTGTGGTAAATAATTTTGCCAAATCTGAACACTATTCCAAAATAAAACCCGCTTTTTATGTGTTGCTCGACCCTATTTTTTTTGATGACCGGGCGATTTTAGATAACGGATTTGAGGTTAACGCCCGCGCTATAATTGATATAATTTTACAAAAAACAACCTGGCCGCTAAAAATTGTTGTTGCAAGTGAAGGTTGCGAATTTTTGAAAAATAGATTTAAGACGAACCCTAATATCAGTGTGTATGGTTTTAACACATTTAGTTTGGATACCGATACGAAATTAGATTATTTGTTTTATTCGCGATTTTATGCGGCGCCCCACATACAAAATGTAATAGTTGGCACAATATTTTTGGCTGTAAATTTAGGCTTTAAAGAAATTAATGTTTTGGGGTTTGATCATTCGTGGACCGAGGAATTAAAGGTTAATGCTAAAAATGAGGTATGCTTAATAAGCAAACATTTTTACGATGAGGGTGTAAAGTACGAATTGGCGCCCTTTTATAAACTTTATGGCGGGGTGTACAAAATGCACGAAGCTTTGTTTATTTATGCAAAAATGTTTTATGGCTATCATGTATTAAACAGGTATGCCAGGTACAAAAGTGTTAAAATATATAACTGTACAGCGGGATCGTACGTTGATGCTTTTGAGAGAAAATTATTATGAATAGCATAAAGGCCTTTTTTAAGGCGATATTTAACGCAGCCGAAAATTCCTTTAAATTTTTGGCTGCAATGAGGTATAATCAAATAGCATGGTTTTACCTGGGCAATATCCAAAAACAATCATCCATTGATAAATCGGTAAAAATTTATACGCCAAGTAATATTGTAAAGGTAAGCATTGGCTACGGAACTTATATTTCGCCAAATGCCTGGATATCCGAAACCGAGATCGGTAAATTTTGTTCGATAGGACCCAACTTTTTGTGTGGCTGGGGAATACATCCCACCACGGGCCTGTCAACTTCTCCTATGTTTTATTCTACTTTAAAGCAAAATGGGCTATCAGTTAGTTCAGAAAATAAAATTGAAGAAAGAAAGAAGATTTTTATAGGGAATGATGTTTTTATTGGCGCTAATGTTACCGTACTGGATGGTGTTTCAATTGCCGATGGCGCAATAATTGCGGCTGGAGCGGTTGTTACCGCTGACGTGCCGCCTTATGCAATTGTGGGAGGAGTGCCCGCTAAACTATTAAAATATAGATTTAGCGAAGACAGAATTGAAAAATTGCTTGCAATTGCCTGGTGGAACTGGGATAAAAAGCAATTAAATGAAGTAGAAAAGCATTTTTTTGAAATAGACTCATTTATCGGCAAATTTTATAACGGTTAAGGTTATTTTGTTTGTTACTTTTGGGGGCAACTTGGCAAATTGCACTTAAGTCATAATATCGGATAAGTAGAATGAATGTTGTATCTATCGTAATACCCATATATAATCGCATTAAAATAACTAAAATTGGCCTCGATGCACTGAATAAAGCCCTATCGTACTATCATAACAACGGTAAAAACGCTTATGATTTTAAAATAATAGTTGTAGATGATGGCTCAACTGACAATGGCCCTGAGTTTATTGAAGACAATTATCCTGCGGTTATTGTATTAAGAACCAAAGGTGACCTTTGGTGGAGCGGCGCTATTAATGTGGGTTGCCATTATGCTATCGAAGAACTAAAAACCAACTACCTGTTGTTGTGGAACGATGACACAACTTGTGCCGAAAGCTATTTTTATGAGTTAGAGAAATTTTTAACTGATAACGCGGCATACTCAAATTCAATAATTGTATCAAAAGTTTACTGGCAACATAAAAGTAATTTTCTGTTTAATTTCGGTAGCTATTTTAATGCTAAAAATGGCAGAAAGACTCATATTGGATTAAACGAAGAAGATACTTACAACCAGGTTATTCCCGTTGATTGGGCAGGGGGCATGGGAGCGCTCATTCCAGCGGCTATAGTTACTTCTGTAAATTA
>JABDBM010000053.1 GCA_013288685.1 Bacteroidota bacterium
ATAAAGCAAGGGATTATGCCGAACTGATGGATTCAGCATCGCCAACGGCATTTTCATCGTACATGTTTGTGCGATGCGAAAAACGGATCGAAAAGATTGAACTGAACGATATTCTTTATATAGAAAGCCTGGGAAACTATGTAAATATTTACACCGCCAGCAAAAAAATTATTGCTTACCTAACCCTTAAAGGTATTGAGGCGCAATTGCCGGCCAACTTATTTATAAAAGTACACCAGTCGTTTATTGTAGCCTTTTCAAAAATAGAAGCTATTGATGGCAACCAGGTGATTATTGTCGGCAAGCCCATTCCCATCAGCCGCAATTACCGGGATAATGTAATGAAGGTGGTTGAACAACTGTTGCTAAAGCGATGATACACTATGTACAATAGTTCCCTTTACAATATGCCCGCAAACTTTAAATCCTGCTTTTAATAAGGTTGCCTTTGATGCTGTGTTGGCTATGTTACACCTTGCGGCAGGAAGACGTCCCGAAAGGTAAATTTCCCGCTTTAATTCCTGTACTATCAAAGCACCCAATCCACTGCGGCGAAAACCTTCTTTAACCTCCATATAAATATCAGCATAAGGCTTGTTGTAATTCAGCATAAATCCGCCGGTTGCCAGCACTTCACCGTTTTGATTTAAAAAGTAGCCGGATACATCCGCTCCAGTGTCATTGTCGGGCGATTCTCTGCCAAAAATCACGCCCGGAATAGCCAAATTAGTATGAAAATGATCTTCAAAAAGTATGGATTCGGCATTGATGTTTTGGGCAAATTCGTATAGCATAGAACTCAGCAAGGCATCATTAGTTTGACATTCGATAAACGGTGCACCGGTAGCGTCGGCAAATTGTGAAAAAACTAAACTGGCATGTTTTCTGAAAGGCGGCGTTAAGTAAAACTCAAATATTGCGTCCCTGTCCTCGCGCTTTTCGACGCCCCATACACTCCCGTAGCCCGCCTTATTGCCATCAATCAAAAAAAGCCAGGTATCGGCCCAGCCGTATTCATGGCATTTATTATGCACAAACTGGAAATTATTTCCGTGTAGAAACAACTCCCGAAAAGGTTTAATCTCGTTTAAACCGATTTTAATTATTTGCAGTTCCATATAAAAATCTTTATAAAATTAACTAAATCAGCCGGTTTTACATTGAACAAAGTTGAACCGGTTTGAACCGGCCTAACAACCAACTAAATCTTACTTTTGAAATTTACTACTATTTCTTATCCTAAAATCAATGTTAAAATATACACTTATTATTCTCCTATGCTGGATTGCTACAGCAACCGCTCAAACCGTCACTTTCGGCAAACTAAATTGGAAATTTAAAACACACGGCAAAATATTTTCATCGCCTGCCATAAACAACGGTATCGCTTATATCGGTAGCGAGGATCATAGCCTGTATGCCATTGATATAAAAACAGGTACACAGCTTTGGAAGTTTACGACCGGTGGACCAGTATCCTCATCGCCTGCGGTATACAATGGCACGGTGGGTTTTGGCAGCTTTGATGGATATTTTTACAGCCTTAATGCCAAAACAGGCGCCTTAGTATGGAAATTTAAAACCGGCGGCGAAAAAAAGGTGGGCGCCAAAGGCCTGTGGACCATGAAGCCCCATGAACAATACATGGACGACCTTTATGATTTCTTTACTTCCTCGCCTGTGTTCAACAACAATCCCAAAGATCCCATGGTGTTTTTTGGCAGCGGCGATGGCAACCTGTACGCTGTAAACAGCGGCACAGGCAAACTGAAATGGAGGTTTAAAACAAACGGCCTTATCCATGCCAGCCCAACCCTATCTAACGGCAAAATTTATATTGGGAGTTGGGATACTTATATGTATGCAATTGACGCAGGTACAGGCAAACTGGCCTGGAAATTTAAAACAGGCGACCAGCCGGTTATACATTTAATGGAAGGCATCCAGGCATCAGCCAATTGTTATAACGGGCAAGTTTATTTTGGAGCGCGCGATGGTTATTTTTATTCGCTAAATGCCAATACGGGCAAATTGAACTGGAAGTATAGCGCTAATGGCTCGTGGATATTAACTACCGCCGCCATAAAAGATAATGTGGTGTACACCACAACTTCGGATACGTTTTTGCTTTGGGCGCTCGATGCCGGAACAGGCAAACCAAAATTCAGCTACAAGGCCAACGGTTATCTTTATTCATCGCCCGCAATAGCAGGAGATAAGGTCTTTTTCGGCGATTTTACAGGGAAGCTTTTCGCGTTAAATCTTTCAACCCACAAATTATCCGGAGGGTTTGCCACGGCAGGCAGAAAGCTGAACGCGGATAAATTATTAAAGAATGACACGCTGGACTATGCTTATCTGCTAAAAGGGATGAACAACGAGTTATATGCATCGTCGGTGAATGTTATGAACCAATTGTATGCACTTGGCCCGATAGTTTCCTCTCCGGTGATTAGCAATGGGGCTATTTATTTTGGCAGTGCCGATGGTTATTTATATTCGATCAAACAGCCGCGAAAGTAGGTTTCGACCCTCTATTTACTGCAACTAAAACAGTAAACAGACAATTAACTAAAATCGACTTACCACTGCATCGCTCCTTTAGGTTGATTTTTAGTAAATAATAAATTTTATTCCTTTGTAAATTTTAATAAATTTAACTCCGTTATAAACCATTTTTAAATTTTAACTATTACGAATTACTAAGCGATGCCCCATATCCCTTTGGACGAAAACCTGCCCGGTATTACCGGTTTGCTTAATTACCGGCAGGATACGGCATTACCTATAAGGCAACTTACGCAAATATTGCTCCGCGGCGAATCAACTTTAACCGAGGGCGAGCGGGAACTGATTGCTACCGTTACTTCGCATGGTAACCAGTGCAGCTTTTGTACAGCCGCCCATACTGCTGCTGCCGACGTTTTACTGGGCGACACGGAAACTGCCCGCAAGGTTAAGCACGACCCGGAAAACGCCCCGGTAAGTGAAAAAATGAAACATCTGCTGGAAATTGCGCGTAGGACACAAGCTGATGCCCGTACCGTAAGCCCCGATTTGGTTGACAAAGCCCGACAAACCGGCGCCACCGACCTGGAAATACATGATACCGTTTTAATAGCTGCCCTGTTTTGCCTGTATAATAAATATGTCGACGGGCTGGCAAGCGTTACGCCAACAGATCCTGCTTTTTACGACAGGCTGGCCAATATCCTTAAAACAAGCGGCTACCTGCCATCACCAAACAGGTATGCAAGCCTCAACGAAACTAAATAATGAAATCAAAAAAAAAACCATCTCTTTTTTGGTGGGGCATCATCTTATTGGTACTCCCTGGCCTGGTACATGCTTATTTACTGATGCCTTTTCCCGGCAGTCAGGATCTTAACGCTATTACGGTATCTTATTACCTTGAAAAGATCGTGCTGCCTTTGCGTATAGTGGGTGTGCTTTTAATTGTTTGGTATCTGTTTAAATATTATGCAGGCAATACCACACGGGCCAAAATTGTTAAAGCATCGGTATTGATACTTTGCCTTGCCAGTTTTTATTTCACCGATGTTGCGTACAAAGCCGAATCGATGTTCGAGGAGCCACAAACCATAAAATTTGCCAACGCCATGAATAATAAAGTGCCCGAAAATATGGTAGTAATAGGTGTTGTTGAT
This sequence comes from Bacteroidota bacterium, assembly GCA_013288685.1. Taxonomy (GTDB): domain Bacteria; phylum Bacteroidota; class Bacteroidia; order Sphingobacteriales; family Sphingobacteriaceae; genus Mucilaginibacter. The sequence continues at coordinate 3,669 of JABDBM010000053.1, forward strand.
GATGGCGTTGCTAAGGCTTATCCGCTGGTTTACCTTGGCTATCACCACAAAGTACAAGACAATGTAGGCAAACTCCCGGTATTGGTTACTTATTGCACCATGTGCCGCACTGGCCGCGTTTATAGCCCGATAGTAAATGGTGTTCGTCAAAACTTCCGGCTGGTAGGTGCCAGGCATTATAATGCGATAGTAGAAGACGAAGGCACCAAAACCTGGTGGTACCAGGCAACCGGGAACGCAGCGGCAGGCAAATTGAAAGGGCAACACCTGCAAGAACTGCCTTACGAACAGTCGACATTGAGCGCCTGGCTAACCAAACACCCCGGTTCGTTAATTTTGCAGCCCGACCAGCATTACCTAAACGACTATGCCGATCTGAAAAACTACGACCGCCTGCAAGCTGTGGATAAAGACAGTACGTTAAAAAACAAAGACACCCTGATGCGCAAAAGCTGGATGCTGGGCGTAATTGTAAACGGACAACCTAAAGCATACGACTGGCGCCGGCTGTTTAAAAAACAGATTTTGAACGACAGCGTGGCAAAAACCCCTGTGCTACTCGCCATAGAAAAAGATAGCCTTACCTATCACGCCTTCAATAGTTCTGTAAACGGAAAAGAACTTCATTTTAAATTAGATGCTACAGGAATGTTAACCGATCAGGAAACTGCTTCGGTATGGGATTGGGACGGCTTGTCGACATCCGGAACATTAAAAGGAAGCCGCTTGAATAAAATCCAGGCCTACCAGGAGTACTACCATTCGTGGAAACATTTTCATCCTGCGACTTTGTTTTGGAAGGAATAGTAGATGGTTGCGATAACCCGTCCAGCGTGTCATGATATTGCGCTGTTTGTTTGACACGCACATTCATCTCTTTTTCATTTCATTTATCTATCTTGCCGTAACCTTTTTGCGGCATGGTTGTTAATCTTATACCCCAAAACAGCTTGGGCCATCAGCTATGATCAATGAACCATGAATTAAATGAACAAGCTAAATCTCGATAAACAGGAAAGCGATTTTTTAAACAAGGCCATTTCCCACTGGGAAAAAGAAAAGCTGATTGAAGCGGGCCTTGCCGAAACGCTGCGCAACTCCAGCGAAGTAAAAGGCTTCGATTGGATGCGGCTGGCCAAATACTCGTTTTGGATTGCTTTGTTTTGCGGCGCAATTGCAGTTGGTTCGTTAATAATTAACGATGCGGTGCTCACCTGGCTTAAAAGCCTGTATTATGCGCCTGATATTGTGATCAGCCTGGCATCGGGCATTTTGGCAACCGCGGCCTTCATTTTTGGCAGGCGCTGGGAAAAGAAATATCCCGAAAAAGTATTTAGCAACGAGGCTATCATTTTTACCGGGGTACTGTTTACAGCTTGCTGCATTGCCTTTTTGGGTAAAACATTCGATAATAAATCTGGCCATTATTCCTTGTTGTTTTTATTATCAGTCTTTGTGTACGGCTTTTTAGCCTGGCGCATGGATTCGCGGCTGATTTGGTTGTTTGCCCTGGTTTCATTAGGCAGTTGGTTCGGCACCGAGACAGGGTATCAAACCCGCTGGAGCGATTATTTTTTAGGCTTAAATTACCCGCTGCGTTTCGTACTGTTCAGCATTTTGCTGGTAGGCGCCTGCTACCTGCTCAAAAAACAAAAATGGTTCGACAGGTTTTGGGAACTCACCTATGTTGCAGGCTTGTTGTACCTGTTTATGTCGCTTTGGCTGTTAAGCATATTCGGTAATTTAGGCAATATTGATTATTGGTGGCACATTAAACAAATAAGCCTGGTTTACTGGGGCATTATTTCGGCGACGGTAGCCGCAGGTTTCCTGTTTTTGGGCCTCAAAACCAGGGATGCCATCGCCCGTGAGTTCGGGATAACTTTTCTGCTCATTTTTATCTATACCAAATACTTCGAATACTTTTGGGAGCATACCAATAAAACGTTATTCTTTTCTATTTTGGGGATTTCGTTTTGGTTGATAGGCAGCAAGGCAGAGAAGATTTGGAATTTTAAGAAAGTTGGGGGATAACCACATTCAGCCAATTTTAGCTATTGGATCAAGATTAGATAGAGCTAATGTATAACGCCGGGCGAACGTCAAATTACAGTCGTTTAACATCAATAAGAAATAGGGATTGCCGCAAAAAAAAGCGCCACCCTCCTTAGAGAATGGCGCGTCCTAAAGTTCCAAAGAACTTAATTATTTCAGCATAAATCCGGTTTTACCCATAGTATACCCATCGGCATACATCAATACGGTATATGTTCCTTTTTGAAACGGACCGGGGTTTACCCAATCAATAGTATACCCGCTGCCATCATTTTTAAAGTCGATAGACGTTTTGTAGGTAAACTGCAAATCTTGTCCATCAGCATTAAAGGGGCCAGCATCGGTGCCGGTTATCAGGTTGCCGGTTGGGTCAATAATGCGTATAAAAATATCGTGCATACCTTTTTCGGCAATATCATTGCCGGCTACGGTAAAGTTAATTTTTATCTTTTTTGCAGGGCTGGCGCGGGTTACATCAACCTCTTTGCCGCTGCTTTTTATTTTATAGGCAACTATATTTGCCTCTGCCAGTTTTATTGCCGATCCGGTTTTTACCTTGGCTCCTAAATCAGCATTCTGTTTGGACAGCACCGAATCCTTTTGCACGGCTGTTCGCACCCGCGTTTTTAGGGTGTCGCGCTCAATGGCGAGCGATGTATTCTGCTTCTTTAATGAATCTATCTGGGCAGTGTAGGTAGTAACCGAATAGCTTAACTGCCTGATGTCGTCTTTAGCTTTATCCAACTCGGCCTGGGTTAATTTGCCTTTTGCCAGTTCTTTTCGTAAAACATTTATTTTTTGTTGCAGCAAATCGTTCTTGGCCTGCATCTCTACCGACATTTTGGTTTTGCTTACATTCACCTGTTCAATTTGAGCCTCCAGGCTGTCGAGCTCGGTTTGTAACCGCGTTCTTTCATCGCCCTGGGTTACTACTATCTTGTCCGATTTATTTTTTTGCAGATACAAATACACGTCGGTAGCCAGTAAAGCCAATACTACCACTATCAAAAAATAAATAATGTTCGAATTTCTCTTAGGGGCCTGCCCTGTTTGGTTTTCCATAGCTAATAATTTAATGGTTTTTCAATGTAGGTAATAAATGAGCGATTATTTAACAAATATTAAACTTACATTTATATTGATTGTTGTAAAAATAATCACAATAAGATTAAAACACAAAATATACGGAATTATTATGCCCAATACTAAAATAGCCCCAATATCAGTTTATTATCTTTGCAGCTTCTTAATATTTATTTAATGCCCATTTCCCGCCGCTTTCTATTCTTTCTATTCGTTATATTCACTATTGTAAACGCAAAAGCACAGGTTGCCCCTGCCGATACCGATGTGCCCCTCAAGCGCGAGTTCAGAGGCGTGTGGGTGGCGAGCGTTGAAAATATCGATTGGCCCAGCAGCCCAAACCTGTCTGTCGAAGACCAGAAAGCGGAATTAATAAACCTGCTGAATGCCCATAAACGCACGGGCATTAACGCCATTATGCTGCAAATAAGGCCCGCAGCCGATGCCTTTTATGCCAAAAGCCGCGAGCCCTGGTCAAAATGGTTAATGGGCAAACAGGGAAAGGCCCCCTCTCCTGCTTACGATCCGCTGGAGTTTGCCATTGCCGAAGCACACAAACGAGGCATGGAACTGCACGCCTGGTTTAACCCGTACCGGGCAACTAACGATGGTAAGTTTTTCGCGCTTAGCCCAACACATATCACCAATATTAAACCCGAGTGGTTTTATATTTATGGAGGTATTAAGCTTTTTAACCCGGGCATACCCGAGGTGCGTGACTATATTGTGCGCGTTTTTTTGGATGTGGTGGACAATTATGATATAGATGGCGTACACATGGACGACTATTTTTATCCATACCAAATAGACGGTCAACACATTAATGATGCTGAAACTTTTAAAGAATACGGCGGCGATTTTACCGATATCCGCGATTGGCGTCGTGATAACGTAGATCAACTGGTAAAAATGCTGACCGACAGCGTCCATAAACACAAACCACGCATTAAGTTTGGCATTAGTCCGTTTGGCATTTGGGCCAATACCTACCAAAACCCCCAAGGCTCGGCAACGCACGGAGGTTCGTCCTATTATGAGCAATTTGCCGATTCGCGCCGCTGGGTAAAGGAGGGTTGGGTTGATTATATTAACCCGCAGCTGTACTGGCCAATTGGCGACCGCTCTGCTGCTTTTGATACCCTGCTCGACTGGTGGAGCGATAACACTTATAACCGCCACCTGTACATTGGTATGGCAGCCTATCGTATTAATGAGCGCAGGCGCAGTAAGTTTAAAGACCCCGGGCAAATGCCAGCCCAGATACGCTACCTGCGCGATAACGAACGCGTACAGGGCAGCGTTTACTTTAGCTCCAAATCGTTATTAAATAATCCCCTGGGCTTTACCGACTCACTCCAGCAAAACTATTATAAATACCCGGCCCTGCCGCCTTTGATGCTTTGGTTAGATTCCATCCCCCCTAACCCGCCGCGAAATGTAACGGCAACGCCGGTACACAATTCGGTAGACTTAAAATGGGATGTTCCGCTTCCGGCAAAGGATAGCGAGCCAGTATATGGCTATATTATTTACCGCTTTAATGCCGATGAAACCGTAAACCTGGAAGACCCCCGGCATATATTGCATATACAATACGACGATACCCCATTTTATCACGATGAAACCGTGCAACGCGGAAAAAGTTATGTGTACGTGGTTACAGCTATCGACAGGCTGAAAAACGAAAGCGATCGCTCGCCGGGTATTGGCGCAATGGTGCGATAAGGGGAAAGAATCAAGATAATAAGAGGCAAGAAACAAGATTTAGAGATGCAAGACCGTAAGATACAAGAAACAAGTCAGAGAACCGCAATCTTCGTTCCGATAGTCTTGACTCTTGCATCTTATTATCTTGACTCTTCTTGTCTTACCTCTTGTTGTCTTGACTCTTAATTCTAACCATCTTGCTTCTTTCTCAACTATTCATCACCGCTCCGCAGTTAATATCAATAGTTTGTCCGGTAATAGAAGCCTGGCTAAGCAGATAGCCCACCAGCGCGGCAACTTCATCGGGCTGGCTCATGCGTCGCAGGGGAACGCTTTGCATGGCTATATCATAAAACTCCTGTTTGGTGATGCCAATGTTATCGGCAATGCCCTGCAAGCCTTGCTGTGCCATATCAGTATCAACCCAGCCGGGGCAAATGGCATTTACCAATATGTTTTGCGGTGCAAACTGCACCGCCCATGATCGCATTAAACCTAACAGTCCGGCCTTTGAAGCGCAGTAAGCCGAATAATTAGCTACTCCCAATCGCGCCAAAACCGAAGAAACAATGAGGATGTGCGCTGCGGTATCTGCTTTGCGCAGATGCGGTAAAAAGGTGTTTACAAAATTGTAGGTACCTGTTAAATTGGTTTCAATAATATCATGCCAGCGGTCGGCCTCACCCCAATAATTTTCGCCGCCGATGCCCGAATTGGCAATTAATCCGTCAATGGCAATATCGCCCAATTGAGCGGTTGCCTGGCTTAAACTTTCTTTATTTTTAATATCAGCCGTAACATATAAATGGTTACCGGCAACAAGTGTGCTTAAAGTTTCTTGTAATTTAGCGGCATCACGTCCCAGCAAAATACAAGTATGCCCACTGTTGCTTAGGTTTTGGGCAATAGCCCGGCCAATGCCGCTGCCGGCGCCGCTAATGAGGAATCTTTTTGTAGTCATTATGTTTTAATCGAGGGGATTGGCCGCCGTTTCTCTGTTTTTGTTTGATGGGATGAGCCGTACAATTGCAGCGATCAATATCAGCGCCAACGAAATTATGGAGATTATAATGCGCCAGTTTTCGTGCTGCCCTATACCGTTGATAATGCCGGTAACATTAATTATAAACATCACAATAAATAAAAAATAGAAATATGCCTTTTTACTCATAAAAAGGATTTTAGGCTCTTTTTCGTCCATTATTAAAACCTGTATTAATTAACAAGGTGGTTAAGGGGAAAAAATATCATTATTTCTTCTTGTTCCTCATCATAAAAATTGCCATCCAGATAATTCCAATTACACAAAGCAAAATAACTACCGAGGCCGCTATTAAATGCGTCTGGTCATTAAACCAAAGAGCGCTGCTCATTTTCCACAGGCAAATAACAATTATTATCACAAGAATTATTACCGGGATAAACAGGTCTTTATTAGATATTTTCTCCATCGCAGCAAAACTAATGTTTTTTATTTCTTTTGCCAAAATGGCAATTGGTTTCGGCACCCAAAGCCTGGTTACCTGCATACAGGTAAGTGGGTTAGCAAAGCGCCTACCTGTATGTGGGATGCTGATCCGGCTTAGGGTGGACAGCACGACGGCCTACAAAAAAAGCCCTCCCGTTTCCGAGAAGGCTTCATAAATATTTATTTCGTAAACTTATTTCGTTACATACATCACTTCCTTAACCGCCTTAATTACTCTTTCGGGGTTTGGAAGATATTCCTGTATCAGCGTAGGGGCGTAAGGCAACGGAACATCGCCACCCATTATACGCAATACCGGTGCATCCAAATAATCAAATGCATCCTTTTGTACTTTGAAGGCAACTTCGGTGGCGATTGAGCCTAATGGCCAGCTTTCTTCAACAATGATCAAACGGTTGGTTTTCTTTACCGATGCAATTACGGTATCATAATCAATAGGGCGTACGGTACGCAAATCAATTACTTCAGCATGGATGCCTTCTTTTTCAAGTTCGGCGGCAGCTGCATTAACTACCTTCATTATCTTACCAAAACCTACCAGGGTAACATCGCTTCCTTCTTTGGTAACTTTTGCTTTGCCAATTGGAATATAATAAGTTTCTTCGGGCACTTCGCCTTTATCGCCATACATCAATTCCGATTCCATAAAAATAACCGGATCCGGATCAATAATAGCCGATTTTAATAAGCCTTTTGCATCGGCAGGATTTGATGGTACAACCACCTTTAAGCCAGGGCAATTGGCATACCAGTTTTCGAAACACTGGCTGTGCTGCGAGCTCAGCATCCCGGCATTACCGGTTGGGCCGCGAAAAACAATAGGAACCGAAAACTGGCCGCCGCTCATCGACATGATTTTGGCCGCGCCGTTAATAATCTGATCGATAGCTACCAGCGAAAAGTTAAAGGTCATAAACTCAACAATGGGCTTTAAACCATTCATAGCCGAGCCTATGCCGATACCGGCAAAACCACATTCAGAGATGGGGGTGTCTATAACGCGTTTTTCACCAAATTCATCAAGCATTCCCTGACTAACTTTGTAGGCGCCATTGTATTGAGCAACCTCTTCACCCATCAGGTATATTTTATCATCATTGCGCATTTCTTCAACCATAGCTTCCCGAAGCGCTTCTCTGAACTGTATTTCTCTCATCGTTTTTATTAAAATGATATTTTTTGCGAACGCAAATATAAGCAATGATGTGTGATTTGCAATTCCGGGGTTCAATACCACAATGTTTTTACCATCAGGTTGATAAGTATGGCCGTAATACCCAATAAAAAGCCCGCTAACCATTGTGATTAGCGGGCTTTTTCATAAGGATTAATTGATTTTCAAATCCGATTAATCCAAAAATCTGCTGAACGGCAGAGCCTTCTTGAACACCTGCAAAAACAAATTACTGGTGAAAAATCCCGGTTCTATTTACCGCTGCCAACCTGCATCGGGTTCACCCCGGTTGATTGTCCGCGCGCGCCACCTGCTGTTTTTTGTTTAAACACCTGGAATTTTGATGCCTCGGGCAATTTACCCCAATAGTTATTGCTTTCGTCGATATCGCAGGTTTCGCGGTATGGGTCAAGCTGTATGGAGGCTACTTCTTTATCCTGTACGTAGAATTTAGACACGTGATTTTCGTTTAAGCGCCAAATTTGGGCGGGGATACGGTCTATTTTCTTGGTACCATCGGTGTAAGTAAACTGCACAATAATTGGCATTACCAAACCGCCTTTGTTGCTAAAGTTTAATTCGTAAAAGAATTTGTTGGCATATTTTGCCTTGTCCTCGTCAGTAAACGGCTCAGGAGCGCGGTCGGCCATCGTTTTGGCCTTTGTCATGTCCCTAAATTTAGAGCTATCAACCGATGCTAAGCCGCGATCGTATTTCCAGTAAAAATCGCGCACAACGGTGTCGCGGTCAACGTAGAAGTTAATGGTTTTATCTTCGCGATTCCTTATTTTTGATATGTCCTCATAGCTGTTTACTACCGGTGCAGCAACTTTATTTGGGCTGGCCGCCGCGGGGCCGCCAGGTCCAAAAGCAAATACAGGGCGAGCGTTAGGATCTAAATTAGCACGGGCAACTTTTACCGAATCGAGCGATATATCGCAAGCATCTGTTCCGTAAAACCAGCCTCTCCAAAACCAGGCTAAACTTTCGCCGCTGGCGTCTTCCATCGTTCTGAAGAAATCGGCAGGAGTTGGGTGTTTAAATTCCCACCTGCGGGCATATTGTTTAAAGGCAAAATCAAATAATTTACGCCCCATAATGGTTTCACGTAATATATTTAAGCCGGTAGCCGGTTTGGTATACGCATTCGGGCCAAAACGTACGATGTTTTCCGAGTTCGACATAATGGGCTCCAGCTCATTTTTAGGCAGCCTCATGTAGTCAACCTGTGTATAAGCCGCGCCTTTTTTGCTTGGGAATTTGTTGTCCCAAAGCTCTTCGGTCAGGTATTCAACAAACGAGTTCAAACCTTCGTCCATCCAGCTCCATTGGCGTTCGTCGCTGTTTACAATCATCGGGAAGAAGTTATGACCCACTTCGTGGATGATAACGCCGATCATACCATTTTTGGTGCTTTCACTGTAAGTGCCATCGGGCTGTGTGCGGCCGTTGTTAAAGCAAATCATCGGGTATTCCATACCGTTTGATGCCTCAACACTCTGTGCAACAGGGTAAGGGTAAGGGAAAGTAAAGCTTGAGTAAGTTTTTACAGTGTGTGCAACTAAACGAGTTGAATATTTGCGCCACAGGTTATAAGCTTCTTTACCATAGTAGCTCATGCACATTACCTTTTTGCCTTCCACATCCTGGCCCATAGCGTCCCAAACAAACTTACGTGATGCTGTCCATGCAAAATCGCGCACGTTAGTGGCCTGGAAAACCCAGGTTTTTGTGGCGGTACTTGGGTTGGCTTCGCGTTTCTTAGCTTCATCCAAAGTAACAATTTCAACCGGAACATTTGATGTTTTTGCCTGGTTGTAACGGGCTAACTGGCCAGGAGTTAATACAGCAGCGTAGTTAATACACTCGCCGGTGCCGCCAATTACATGGTCGGCCGGAACAGTCATTTGTACTTTGAAGTTACCGAAGGTTAAAGCAAATTCGCCTCTGCCGGTAAATTGATGTGTTTGCCATCCCTGGAAATCGCTGTAAACGCAAAGGCGCGGATACCACTGCGTCATAGTAAATAAATAGTTACCATCGGCCGGGAAAAATTCATAACCACCGCGACCACCAAGTGTTAACCTGTCGGATATTTTATAGGTCCATTTAATGTTAAACACCAAATGCTGACCCGATTTTAAATCGGCGGGCAGATCAATACGCATCATGGTCTTGTTGATGGTATAGGTCATGTCCTTACCTAAAGCATCGGTAATGCTTAAAATTTTATCGCCATAGCCATTATCAACGTCAGTGCTTTCGGCACGCTCCAATGCGGCAGTACCTGCCACTTTAGGCATAGTAGTGCTGGTTTGGTAATTGGCATTGTTTAAATTGTTGTGCTGATTTTCATCCAGCTGCAGCCAGATATAATTCAGCGGATCGGGCGAATTGTTATAGTAAGTAATGGTTTCGGCGCCCGAAAGCTCCAATTTCTTTTCATCGAGTTTACATTTAATGTCGTAATCGGCGCGTTGCTGCCAGTATTTTACGCCAGGGGCTCCGCTTGCGGTGCGCTGCTCGTTGGGCGTACTTAAAATAGTGCCCAGCTCCTCGAATTTGTTGCCGTGATTGCTCCCAGGATTGTTATGAATATCCTGCGCCACAGCAGCACCCATACAGGTGCACGTGATAAATAGTGCTGTAAAAACTTTTTTCATTGTTATAGTTAATTAAGATCAGTTCGTTTTATTGAAGTCGGAAAAGTCAGTAAGGTCCGGAAAGTCAGTAAAGAAGAAGGGGTGTTGAAGATCAATCTTAGCAACCCTTTTTCTCTATTTTACTTTCCGTCTTTCGGACTTTCCCGACTTTCCGGACTTCCTCAAAAAGGAATCCTCTCTACCGCCATTTTCACCGCCAGGGCAAATACCCCCGCTGAAAGAAAAAATATCCAGTCGCGTCGTTTTACTTTTAAAAAATTTAAGAACAATATGCCGATGATTAATATTATGGACACTACAAATATTTGCCCGGCCTCTAAACCTATGTTAAATCCGAATAATCCCCAGCCGATGGTTTGGTCGCTCGCCAGCATAATACGTACGGCGTTGGCAAAGCCCATACCGTGAATTAAGCCAAAACAGAGGGCAAGGTAATAATTTATTTTTGCACTTTTCCCCTCCCTGTCAACCTGGAAAATGTTGTTAAGCGCGGTAATAAATATGGTGCAGGGGATTAAAAACTCCACCCATTTGCTCGAAAAGCGGATAATATCGTACACGCTTAACGCCAGGGTTAATGAGTGACCGATAGTAAACGCGGTAACCAGAATTAAAACACGCCTTATGTCCTTAATGGTATAAACGCATGCCAGGGCGAGGATAAACAGCTGATGATCTAATGCATCGCGGCTGATAATATGCTCCCAACCCATCTTAAAATAAAAAGCGAAGTCGGACATTGCGAACTAACCATTGAAAGCACTAATTTAGGGCGTTTTTTTAACTATTAAAACAGGGACACGTTATGTTGGGCTTAATTTACAAACCGCTATTATATTGTTACATTAGTTTGGGCGGGTTGCGCCCCGCTTTGATCGCCGAAAAGGGATTTCATCCTATCCACGTAAGTACTACAAATATTGAATACAATAAAACCGACAACAAGCTCGAAGTGATATGCACCGTGTATACCGATGATTTTGAAGCAGCATTGGAAAAGCAGAATCATACCAAAATTGACCTCACCAAGGCCGAGATGCACACGGCCATGGATGCCCTGGTAAAAAGCTACGTGGCTGGCAACCTGCACATAAAAGCTAACGATGCAGCATCAAAGTTAAGTTACCTGGGGTACGAAATTAACAAGGAGGCAGTAGATATTTACCTCGAATCGGACAAAACACCACCACCGGTAAAAAAGGTAGCCGTTGAAGTAAGCCTGCTGCAAAACCTGTTTGACGACCAGATAAATATTGTACACATTATAGTAAACGGCGTAAGGAAAAGCGAGAAGCTGGATTACCCGGATAAGAAAGTGGAGCAGGTGTTTTGAGGGGGAAGTCAGGACAGCCCGGCAACTTCCAGCCGACTTGTCGTTTAGGTTCGGCTAAAGCCGGACCGCTATAATCTTTTCATCCGTCGGTTAAAACCGACGGCAATGAATTTTCCTGTTTTGATAAGTTGGGCCTGATTAGCTTTTTAATGTATTGCCGTTGGTTTTAACCAACGGATGAAAAGTGCGGAGGTTGCTCGGCTTTAGCCGAATTTAGCTACCAACCGCTTTCCTGAGTAATAAGACACGGGACGGGAAACGAACCTGCGAATAATCTATTTCTCAAAATCGTAATCAACACTATGCCCTTGCCAGGTATTTGAATATGCCGAGGTGTCTTTTAATGGAAACTTTTTCAAAATTGTCTTGAACCTGTTTTCCACGCGTTGCTGTTCTATAGTATCCAGCGTTGATGTAGGGTGGCATTTCCATTTATTGTTTTTAAACTGTAAAATCCAATCTATTCCCACAGAACGACCTCCCTGATCGTAGGTAACCAAATAGATTTCTTTAGGATCAGTGGCAAATTTTAGAGTTTCGGTATAATTTCCGCAATAACACCAGCAATGTGAACTGCTATCAGGCATTTCATCGGGCGATAAATTTTCGTGAATGGTATAACAACTTGAATCCCGTTTAGCCAGGTTAACTAATAAAGAATCGAGTATTTCTCCTCGATAAGCAACATTGAATGATATGCGATTTTTTATGTGAAAATATTCGGCATCGGTATATCTGCCCGGTTTCATAAAACTATGACCAAAAGAATATATCCATAAAGCAAACCCTGCAATAGCAATTGCAATTATCGCCAATAGGCAATACAATAGCCTTTTGAGCATAGCGATTATTTTATTTTAGCTTGCCTTTAATACGCCCCCGGCCCCTTCAACCCCCAGGCTTTAATCAGTAAAAATCCAAATATGGCGCCTCCTATGTGTGCAAAATGCGCTATTGGGTCACCAGTGGCTTGTTTAAAGCCGCTGTATACTTCTAACGCCAAATAAAACCCAACATAATATTTGGCTTTCACCGGGAACGGAATGAAAAGCGCCATCATTTCCAAATCGGGAAATAGCAGGGCAAACCCAACCAGAACACCAAAAATTGCACCCGACGCACCAACCAGCGGCGCATGATAAATATCATATAAAGCCTGGTAATTAGGCCCGCCTGCCTGAAAATAAGATTGATCGAGCGATGGTGATGGTATGGTAAAACTGCCAATCAAATTATGTACTTCTATGGCCTGCACCAGCATTTGCAAAAGGCCCGCCCCAATGCCGCATATCAAATAAAAATTCAGGAATCTTTTCGACCCCATAAAGTACTCCAGTATGGGACCAAATATGAACAGCCCGAACATATTAAACAGAATATGCGTGAAACTACCGTGCATAAACATGTAGGTAATTAACTGCCACGGCCTGAAATTAGGGGAGTTAAAATAAAAACCACCCAACATCGTGGTTACCGGCCCCGCTGCACTAAGATGATCAATCAGTAAAAAGGGCAGAAAAAAGATACAATTAATAATCAGCAGGTTTTTTACAACCGGGGTTAAATTTGCAAAAGGTGATTGTCTCATAAAAAATATAAATGTTTATAGTCCCCTCGGGGACTCATCATTTGTCAAATCGTTCTAAAAGTTCATTTATGGTAAAAGTAGTAATTATCAGTTTACCATTTAGCGCCACATTGGGCATCTGGCAGGCAAAAAGCTGATCCACTAATAAATTCATTTCTTCTAATGACATCCGAACGCCCGTTTTCGTTGCAGCATTTCGTGCTAATGAGCGGGCAAGGCTGTCTCTTTTGTCTAATTTTAATGCAGCTTCATTATTTTTAAAGCCTTCTATCAGTTGTTCAAGCAACCGGTGCTCATCGGCATTACCCAAATCGGCAGGTATACCATCAACCACTACGGTGTTCTTGCCAAACTCACGGATATCAAATCCCAGCGCACGAATATCGGGTAAAAGTTCTTTCAATAACTCAAAATCGCTGCTATTTAAAGTAACCGACTGCGGGAACAAACTTTGCTGACTTACACCCGAATGGTTTTGCAATTGCTGCAAAAACCTTTCATACAAAATACGCTCGTGAGCCGCTTGCTGGTTAATGAGCATAAAACCCGATTTTATCTGCGATACAATAAACCGGTTATGTATCTGAAAAAGCTGCCGCTCGCTGGGCTTATTCACCTCCTGCTCATCGGCCACAATAGTTTGCTGCTGGTGCATTACATGCTGCACCGGCTCGTCATCCCGTTTGGCAATTTCGTACAGCGTATCCCAATTGGTTGGGATGGGCGAACTCCGGTAATCATTACTGCCCCCGCGCGAATAGGATGGCTCCCTTTGAGGTTTTATTTCAGCATCAAACGGATTAAAGTCGGGATTAAAGTTGATAGTAGGCGGCACAATTTCTTCCAGCGGCTTCGGCACCACCAACTGGCCAATGGTATTATCCTGTAAAAAATCCAAACTGGGCGTAATGTTATATCTACCCAATGAGCTTTTTACCGCCGACCGTATAATGGCGTATATGGTAGTTTCGTTTTGATATTTAATCTCAGTTTTGGTAGGATGCACATTAATATCAATCATCGCCGGATCGATATCAATAAACAGCACATACAGCGGGAACGTATCTTCGGCCAATAATTCCTTAAAAGCCATCAGCACCGCATGATTTAAATAGTTATCTTTTATAAAACGATTGTTTACAAAAAAGAACTGTTCGCCCCGTGTGCGCCTTGCATATTCAGGCTTGCCTACAAAGCCATGCAATTTAATAATATTGGTATCCTCATCAACCGGTACCAGCCGTTCGTTATAATTATTACCCAGCAGGTGTATTATCCGCTGTTTAAGCGTGGTGCCCGGCAAATGATAAACTTCCTGCCCATCGTGATGCATACTAAAAAACAACTTCGGGTTGGCCAATGCATCCCGCTGAAATTCATCAATAATATGCCGCATCTCTACCGCATTACTTTTTAAAAAGTTGCGCCTGGCGGGGGTATTGTAAAATAAGTTTTTGATGGATATAGACGTACCTGTATTGGCGGAGCAGGCTTCCTGTTTGATTACTTCCGACCCTTCAATAAAAATGCAGGTACCCAGTTCATCCTCGTGGCGGCGGGTTTTCAGCTCCACCTGCGCAATAGCGGCAATAGAAGCCATCGCCTCGCCCCTGAAACCCATGGTGCGGATGGCAAACAGATCTTCTGCCTTGCGTATTTTTGAAGTAGCATGGCGCTCGAAACTCATGCGGGCATCAGTAACACTCATGCCGCAGCCATTGTCAATCACCTGTATCAGCGCCTTTCCGGCATCTTTTAAAATCAATTGTATTTTATCCGCCCCAGCATCAATTGCATTTTCTATCAGTTCTTTTACTGCCGATGCCGGGCGTTGCACTACTTCGCCAGCGGCAATTTGGTTGGCAACGGCATCAGGCAAAAGCTGTATTATATCTGGCATTATTTATATGTTCCCTTCTCCGCTGCTAAATTAAATATTTGTAGGCATACTTTATGATTGATGGAGAAGATGACCGATGAAAAGCCATTTTTCCCCTCTATACTTCGTATAGAGGGGGGGCGATCCGCCTAAAGGCGGATAAGACCGGGGTGACAACTAAACGCCATGCCTGTAGGTTAACGCCGCTTTGATAGTTAACTCACCCGGTCTACGCTTCGCTGGACCACCCTCTCTACGGCGAAGCCGTAAAGAGGGTAGAGAACCACATAAATTAATTATTTGCCCATTACAACTTTCTGTGTTTGATTTTGTATATAGTTTTGTAGTTTACATCGTTTTTTAACTTTACTAATGAAGAAATTATTGCCATGGCTGTTGCTACTTGCAACTGCATGTAAACAAAAGGATTACAACGCCGACCTACTGGTGAAAAATGCAGTAGTTTATACTGTCGATGAAAAATTTTCAACAGCCAATGCCTTTGTGGTAACAGGCGGAAAAATTGTTGCGGTTGGCAAAGCCGATACTTTGGAGCAGGAATATACCGCCCACAAGGTGATTGATGCCGGCGGCAAACCGGTTTACCCGGGTTTTATTGACGCCCATGCGCACTTTTACGAATACGGTATGGGTTTGCAGGAAGCAAAACTGGTAAAAACCCGCAGCTGGCAGGATGTGATTGATACGATAAATGTTTATGCGCGCCGGAATCCAGATGGCTGGATCATCGGCGATGGCTGGGACCAAAATAAATGGAAAATAAAGCAATTCCCCAATAAGGCCAAACTCGATTCGATGTTTCCAGCAAGGCCGGTAATGCTAAGCCGTATTGACGGGCACGCGGTAATAGTTAACCAGGCCGCTTTAAACATCGCAGGCATTAAACCCGGCCAAACTATTCCTGGTGGCAGTATCGAAACCATAAACGGTAAACTTACCGGCATTTTGGTTGATAACGCGCAGGGACTAATCCGCCGCAAGGTACCGGAGCCAACCGAACAAATTACCGAAGACGCCCTCTTAGGGGCCCAGGCCAACTGCTTTGCCGTTGGCTTAACTACTGTTGATGATTGTGGCTTGCCCTATACCATGGTAAATACCATTGCTCAACTGCAGCATAAAGGCTCGCTGAAGATGAGGATGTATGTAATGCTGTCAGACAATCCGGATAATTACGCTTACTTATTTAAGCGTGGCGTTTATAAAACTCCCGGCTTGGATGTGCGTGCATTTAAGGTGTATGCCGATGGGGCTTTAGGATCGCGCGGCGCATGCTTGTTGCAGCCTTATGCAGATAAAAAGAACTGGAATGGGTTTTTACTGAGCAGCCAACAGCACTTTACCGAGATTGCGCAAAAGCTGGCCGCCAAAGGTTTCCAGATGTGCACCCACGCCATTGGCGATTCGGCCAACCGCGTGATGCTGAAAATATATGCCGCCGCATTAAAAGGTAAAAACGACCGTCGCTGGCGCATTGAGCATGCACAAATCCTATCGCCCGACGATATTAAATATTTTGGCGATTATAATATTATACCATCGGTACAGCCCACACATGCAACATCTGATATGTACTGGGCAGGCGCTCGCCTTGGACCAAAACGGCTAAAAGATGCCTATGTGTACAAAAAATTGCTATTGCAAAATGGCTGGCTGCCTTTAGGCACCGATTTCCCCGTTGAAAATATTAACCCTATGTATACTTTTTATGCTGCTGTTGAACGGATGGATTTAAAACGTTTCCCGGATGGCGGTTTTCAGCCCGAAAACGCCTTAAGCCGCGAGGAAGCATTGCGTGGCATCACCATTTGGGCAGCTAAAGCCAACTTCGAAGAAAAAGAAAAAGGCAGCATTGAACCCGGTAAATATGCCGACTTTGTGATTTTGGATACTGATATTATGACAACAAAAGGCGCAACAATTCCGAAGGTTAAAGTGTTAAGTACCTATATTAATGGAGAAAGTGTTTATGAGAAAAAATAGGTGCGGATGGTATGCGTTAATTTTATTGGCATTTACATTATTCAATTCGGCTTGTGCACAAAACCCGCCGTTTACCGGGCAGGACTATGTAAATGAGGAAAAACTTGATCAGCAATCAACCGTTTTACTGAACAATGCTTCGTATTTAATCCCTCTGCAAAACCTTGACCAGGCAAAAGTAGCCAGCATACATTTTACCAACCGGTATGCCGCCGGCTTTGATAGTTTGCTGAATAAATATACCAAAGTGGTTGCGTTTAACGGCGGCGATTACTCAGGCGCAAAAGACCTCGATGATCTTTCGGCCGACTTGAAATGGTACAATACCCTGATAGTTCAGATTAACGATAACGATCTCGCCGATGCCCGTATCATTAACTTTATTAATGATAACCACAATATAAAAAATGTAATTATAGCCCTGTTTGGCAGCGGCAACGCGCTGGCCAAGCTAAATGACGTTACCGTACCTATTATCTGGGCCGAGCGGGTTACACCGGTTTCGGCATTCTACAGCGCGCAGGCAATATTCGGCGGCGTAGCTGTTACACAAAAGCTTACCCGGAACATATCGGCAACCTATCTTAAAAACATGGGGTTTACCACTACCAAAACCAGGCTGCAATACACCGTACCCGAAGATGCAGGGATTAATGCCAATAACCTTTTAGGCATTGATAACATTGCCAACGAGGCGATATTGGAACATGCCACCCCCGGCTGTGTGGTGTTAGTTGCTAAAGATGGCAAGGTAATATTTAACAAGGCTTATGGATATCATACTTATTATAATACCGCACCCGATAAACTGACCGACATTTTTGACCTGGCATCCATGACCAAAATATCAGCCACTACCATGGAAACCATGCTGTTGTATGACCAGGGTAAATTGAAGCTTGACGGTACACTGGGCGATTATCTGCCTGATACCCGAAAAACCAACAAAAAAGACCTGCAAATTCGCGAAGTTTTGGAGCACCAGGCCGGATTAATACCGGATATTCCTACGCTTGAAGCAGTAAAACCTACGGATTATACGGTTGATTCATCTGCGGCTTATCCTACCAAAGTAAACGAAAACTATTACCTGCGAAAAGATTATTTTAAGGAGGTGATGTGGCCGCTGATGTTGAATTCGCCACTACGTACACGCGGAGCTTATGTTTATAGCGATTTAAGCATGTGCTTTATGCAGCAGGTAATTGAAACCATTACCTCCATACCCGAAAACGTTTATGTACAGCAGCAGTTGTACACGCCGCTCGGTATGCAAACTGCCGGTTTTTTGCCACTCTACCGCTTTAAACCCGATCAGATTATACCGACAGAGGACGACCCTACATACCGCCATGCCCTGCTCGACGGATATGTGCACGACCCTACCGCCGCCCTGATGGGTGGTGTAGCCGGCCATGCAGGTCTGTTTGCCAATGCTAATGATGTTGCTATATTATACCAAATGATGCTGAACCGTGGCAGCTACGGCGGCGTACAATATATAAAACCTGAGACGGTTGACCTTTTTACGGCCAAACAATCGGATGTAAGTCGCCGGGGGTTGGGTTTTGACAGATGGGACCCCATTTTGGAGCATAAATACCCATCGCAACTGGCATCACCGGCCACATTTGGGCATACCGGCTTTACAGGCACCTGCGTATGGGTTGATCCACAATCGGGATTGGTTTATGTATTTTTATCAAACAGGGTAAACCCATCGGTAAGCCCTAAGTTGGGCACTTTAAACATCAGACCGAGGATACAGGATGTGATTTACCAGGCGATACAGAAAGGGATCTAGGGATTTCGGAATTGGGAATTACGATTTCGGATTTGTTAAGCCACTTCCAACGGGAAAAAGTCTTAAATTAGTAAATCCGAAATCGAAAATCCGAAATCCGAAATGCGCTACTATACCATCCCACCGCCGCTTCATCTACAGCCTTATGTAAGGTGCTTTTGGGTGCTGGAGCATGAATTGGGTGCGGATAAGCCATCCTACATTTACCGGTCCATTGCCGATGGCTGTACCGAAATGGTGTTTCATTATCACACCCTGTTTGATGAAATAACAACTTCGGGTAGTCTGGAATCATCGCTGTCGGGCATTCAATTTCAAACTACACAATACAGGCGTTTTATTGCTAAACAAAGCTTTGGTATTTTTGGCGCTTATATATACCCATTTGCCGTGCCGTATTTTTTCAGGATGCCTGCCTGCGAGGGCAGCAACCAGGCCCTTGATTGGGATACCTTTTTAAGTCGTGAAGGCAGGGAGTTGGAGGAACGAATAATGCTGGCAACTAACAATAACCAACGCGCCGCGATATTAGCAGCATTTTTAGAGCAACGGATGAACAACCGCTTGTTAAAAGACAATAATATTGTTGCCGCTGTTAAACATGTAATCCACTCTAAGCAAAACGGCACCGTCGCACAACTTGCCGATCAATTCAACCTTTCGGCAAGGCAATTCGACCGTAAGTTTGCAGCGTATGCCGGTTTTAGCCCTAAAACCTATTTAAGGTTGGTGCGGCTTAAAAATGCTACCCAGCAGTGCCCCGTAAATAAATCGCTCACCCAAATAGCATTGGAGTGCGGGTATTACGACCAGTCGCATTTTATACACGATTTAAAGGCTTTTACTGGCTATCACCCAAGCTTTTACTTTTCGGGAAATGCCGAAGGCACAGAATATAAATATGTGTAAGATGTCTTGTTTTTACAATTAGCCCTAACATTGCATAGCTATTTTTGTTAAAAAAGATATCATGAAAACAGTAAACATTCCAGAGGGCTACCCACAGCTAATGCCTTATTTAATTGTGCCCAACGCCGCAGCTTTTATTGAATTTACTAAAAAAGTTTTTGGCGCTGTAGAAAAATACAAGCAAATGCGCGATGAAACCACCATCATGCATGCCGAACTCAGCATCGGCGCAAGTATAATTATGCTGGCCGATGCTACCGATTTATATACCCCACAGCCCGCAGGTATGTTTCTATATGTAGATAACTGCGATGCTGTATATCAAAAGGCCCTTGATAATGGTGCAACCACCAGGATGCCCCCTGCCGACCAGCCTTATGGCCGTAGCGGAGGTGTTAATGATGCCTTTGGTAATACATGGTGGATCACTTCGGTTTAATTTGGGATTTTGAGATTCCCCTCTCCTCCCTATCATTTCGAGCGCAGTAAGAAAACTTTACGAACTTGCAGCCACCATAGATAACCCGAATGGCGGTTGTTAAATAAAGCCATTGATGAATAACGTTTGTCTACTACGTCACACAGGGAAAGTTCGATAAGCGGGGTTGTAAAGTTTTCTCGCTGCGCTTATAATGACATAGACGGGGAGAAAACCCCAAATCCGAAATGAAAATGATTTTACACAGCCGTAACACTATTCACATAATTTGCTGTTAAACTTGCAGCAGTGAAACCGCCCTATGCATAAAGGCAATGCAAAACCTGCATAGGGTAGTTTCATTACCAATTAACAGGATATCACGTAGATGAAAATCGGAATAGTTTGTTACCCAACCTTTGGCGGAAGCGGGGTTGTTGCCACCGAGCTGGGCAAAGGCCTGGCCGACCGCGGCCACCAGGTTCACTTTGTAACCTATAATCAGCCCGCCCGGCTTGATCTGTTTTCCGAAAATTTATTTTACCACGAAGTTTCGGTATCCAATTATCCACTGTTTGACTTTCCGCCTTACGAGTTGGCTTTAGCAAGCCGTTTGGTTGATGTGGTTCGGTTTGAGAAGTTGGATGTGTTACATGTGCATTATGCGATCCCGCATGCATCGGCCGCTTTTATGGCTAAACAGATATTGATGACTTATGGCATTTATATCCCGGTAGTAACCACGCTGCACGGAACTGATATTACGCTGGTGGGGAAAGACCAAACTTTTAAACCAGTTGTAACCTTCTCCATCAATAAATCAGACGGGGTTACGGCGGTTTCCGAACATTTGAGAAATGATACCTTTAAGTTTTTTGATATCGAAAACGATATTAAAGTAATACCCAATTTTATTGATCTTACCCGGTTCAGCCTAAAGCCCCGCGACCATTTTAAAAAAGCGATTGCCCCGGCCGGCGAGAAAATCATTGTACATACCTCCAACTTCCGTAAGGTAAAACGCACGGCCGATGTGATAAAAATATTTGCGCAACTGGTAAAAACCATCCCCGCCAAGCTTTTAATGGTTGGCGATGGCGGCGACCGCTCCTATTGCGAGCAACTAAGCCGCGATTTGGGTGTAAGTTCGGATGTCCGTTTCCTGGGTAAACAGGATGCCATTGAAGAAATACTTTCCGTATCCGACTTGTTTTTGATGCCATCAGAATCAGAAAGCTTTGGTTTAGCTGCGCTGGAGGCGATGGCCTGCAAAGTGCCTGTAATCAGCTCGAATGCCGGTGGTTTGCCCGAATTAAACCTCGACGGCGTAACCGGATTTTTAAAAGACGTTGGTGATGTAGATGGAATGGCCGAAAAAGCCGTTTACGTGCTGGAAGATGAAGAACGTTTGAATATCTTTAAAGAAAATGCACTTGCCCGCGCCAAAGAGTTTGATTTGGCCAATATATTACCCCTCTATGAAAATTACTATGTAGAGGTGATTGAGAAGTGTAAGGAGATTAAAGCTTAAGCGAAGTCGCGGTGCGTAATCCTAAAAAATTAAATATAACCACACTTGATGGGAAATGGAGCGATAAGGATAACGTTATGCTCCACGCGTGCTTCCAATTACTTACTGATTTTGTGGAACAGGAGATTGCTAATGACATTGCTGATTGGCAGCATGATGATGCGCATAGCAATGCCAGGAAAGAAATAGATGAGTTATATGCCTGGTGGAAACAACGCATTATTAAAGATAACGCAGGTGAGATCGACTCAATTTGGGGCGAAGGGCAGTATGAAACTGACAATGCAATGCTGATAAGGCTAATAAACATCAGGAAATATTTGTGGACATAAAGCAAAAAGCCGAAAACGATATTGTTTTAAACAATTGTTTTCGGCTTCGTTATTTGCTTTGCGCTTTCAGCTTTCGCCTTTTTACTTCCTTACTCTGCCGGAGCAAATTTCAAACAAACCGGGTTACCAATATCTAATTTAGTACCCGTCGGGTTTAGCTTTCCGGTTGCTTTGTCAATTTTGTAAACAAAAATACTGTCACTATCCTGATTGGCCAATATCATAAAATTGCCGGCCGGGTCAATAGTAAAATCGCGCGGGTTTTTACCGCCGCTGCTGATGCGTTGTACCAGTTTCAATTCGCCTGTTTCAGGCGCAATGGAATACGCTGAGATTTCGTTTGTTTCTAAACGGTTTGAAGCGTATAAGGTGTTACCATCGGGTGATATATGGATAGCTGCACCTGCGGTTTGTCCTTTAAACCCATCTTTTAACAAGGTGATGGATTGTTTTTCTTTCAGTTTTCCTCCGTCATAATCATAAACATGTACCGCCGAACCCATTTCGGTAACCAGGTATACATGTTTTTTATCATTCGAGAAAACAATATGCCTTGGCCCTTCACCATCTTTCACGCTTACCGATGCTGGTGTACCCGGTGTTAAAGGCTGCGGGTGCGATGCGTGGTAACGCATTATATTCAATTTATCGGTACCCAAATCAGAATACAGCAAATACTTTTCATCCGGCGATAATTGGGCTATGTGCACATGCGGACCTTCCTGCCGCTCCTTGTTAACTCCCTGACCTTTATCCTGCACGTTTTGGGATACCGGGCTCAAAGAACCATCAGCATTTACAGGCAAAACAGTTAAATTACCGCTGCTGTAATTAGCAATAAATACATTTTTTTGCGCTTTATCAACCGATACATAGCATGGGTCGGCGCCAAGGGAAGGTTGTTTATTTAAAAACACAAGTTTACCCTGTTTCCCGTCGAACGAAAATGCGCTTACTTCGCCATTTTTACCGGTCTCGTTTACTGCGTAAACAAATTTATTATTGGCCGAAACGGTTAAGTACGATGGATTCGCCACATCATCAATTTCGTTTAAGTAGGCTAATCTGCCGGTTTCGGCATAAAAGCGATACACATAAATACCCTTGCTTTTGCCGGGTTTGGTATAAGTACCAATCAGCAGATCGTAAGTTGATGGGGCTGCCTTTTTTTTCTGTGCATAAGTAAGCACCGGAAAAAGAATGGAAAGTATTAACAGGAATTTTTTCATTGCTGGATTCAATTGGTTATTGACCGGCAAGATAATGAAAAAGTCCGAAAGTCCGGAAAGTCAGTAAAGCCCGAAAAGTAAAAAGGTTGCTTGCTAACTTAGCAAACAACCCTGTCTAATATATTCTGGTTTTCCGACTTTCCGGTCTTTACTGATTTTCCGGACTCAGAAAAATTACTTAATCAAGTGCTTCAATTGTATCACTTCGCTTTCTTCCAAAAACCTCCAGCGACCGCGGGGCAAGTCTTTTTTGGTAAGATTGGCGTATACGGCACGATCTAATTTCACTACTTCGTAGCCTAAATGTTCAAAAATACGGCGTACAATGCGGTTTTTGCCACTGTGTATTTGTATGCCAATTTCTCTTTTTGAACCTCCGGATACATAGCTTACCGAATCCGGTTTTATCAAACCGTCTTCCAGCTCGAGGCCAAAGGCTATCTTATTCAAATCGCCCTGGGTTAAGCTTTTATTTAGTTCAACCTGGTATAATTTAACAATGCTGTTACGTGGGTGCGATAATTTGTCGGCCAGGTCACCATCGTTGGTCATCAATAATAAACCGGTTGTATTGCGGTCTAAACGGCCAATAGGGTAAATGCGTTCCTTGCTCGCTTTTTCAACCAGGTGCATTACGGTGCGGCGTTCTTGTGGATCTTCTGTAGTAGTAATATAATCTTTTGGTTTATTTAATAATACATAAACCATTTTTTCGCGTTTCAGTAATTCGCCGTTGTAGCGTATCTCGTCTTTGTAAGGATCAATCTTATGGCCTAATTCCGAAATTACAGTGCCATTTACCGATACTACACCGGCAGCAATCAACTCATCGGCTTTACGACGCGAGCAGATACCTGCATTAGATATATAGCGGTTAAGGCGTATCAGGCCTGTATCTTTAGGTTCCGGACCTTTTTTTCGACCGCGCAACGTCTTTGCAGGTGCGTCCCGGTCCCGGGTTATTTTATCGTAAGTCGGTTTTGAACGTGCCGGTCTGTCATCTCCGCTTGGTTTATCGCCATACGCTTTTTTAGGAGCGCTGACACCCGCTGGTCTGCGATTGAATTTTGGTTCGCTGTCGCCTTCGTGACCAACATTTCTTTTTGGCCTGCTGCCTGCACCCGATGGGCTTGCCGATTTAGCGCGCGATCCAAATGGTTTTTTCTCGCCGGAGCTATCGGAGCTACGTTTTGGCCTGTCGTCGTTATCTGCCGCACGGCTCGAATAAGGTTTGCTTCTTGATTTACTATCGCCTGATGCGCCAAAGCTTCTTTCGGAACCACCGCTATCGGCTGTCCTACCAGAGTAAGGTTTTCTTGGACCAAAAGACTTTTTTTCGCCCGATGATGCACCGCTATCTGTTGGGCGGCCCGAATATGGCCTGCTCCGGGGGCTAAAAGATTTCTTTTCGCCCGATGATCCGCCGGTAAAGCTGCTTGCCGGTTTATCGCCGTCAGTCTTACCTTTATAAGGTTTGCTTCCTGATGAAGAAAATGATTTTTTTTCGCCGGGACCCTCACTGTTGTATTTTTTAGACGGCCTGTCTCTTTTTCCGGTCGCATCTGAAGAGGATGCAGAATTGCCTCTTGAAGAGGATGGTGATCTTTTTGGTCTGTCATCGGTACGACTTGTCTTACCTGATGATCGTCCGGACTTGTCGTCGCGGCTGTTGCCTGATCGGTTAAATGCCATAGTATTTTGATTAGCGCTTTCGCAGCGTGAAGGCACAAAGATACTGCTTTTTTAAAGATTTTTTCACTTTTTTTTAAGTTAAAAAACTTTCTTTAAGCGTAAATAAATTAACTTTTTGGACCAGGAACCAATTTGGTCTACCGGTCGCAACAATGCAACTACTTGATAATCTGATGTATGCAGAGTAACTTTGCAGCCATTCTAAAAAATGTTGCACTTATGAAGAAAAACGAAATGAACAAAAAACGCTCAATTACGTGCTCCGTATTAGCAATTCTCGTCATCATTTCAGCGCTCAGTTACAGCGCTAATGGCAATAAAAATGTAAAGACTTCGGTGTCTTTACTTAAAGAGCCAAAAGCCATGCCAAAAGACACTAACTGCGACTTAAGCTTCTGCAACGAAGCTTTGCCGGTTAACGATGCCGCCGTAACCCGCAAGCTGCAGCACTCGCTGCAAAAACACGACTACAAAACCATACAGTCAAACATCCTTCAAACCAAAGCAATTAAACTATTCCCTATTATCGAACCCATATTAAAAGCTTACGGCATTCCTGATGATTTTAAGTACATGCCGCTTGTTGAGTCGGGATTAAACTCAGGTACATCGCCAAAAGGCGCTAAAGGTGTTTGGCAGCTAATGCCCGGCACTGCCCGTATCTTAGGCCTTAGGGTTGGCCGCAAAGGCGACGAACGCCTCGACCTTCAAAAATCAACCATCGCCGCTTGTAAACACATCAGGGATCTTTATGCCGAATTTAACAGCTGGACACTGGCCGCCGCCGCTTACAACGATGGAGACGGCAAAATTGCAAAAGCCATTGACAGGCAAAATGAGGATAATTATTTTAGAATGCACCTTAATCATGAAACCGGAACCTACGTATATAACCTTGTTGCAATGAAACAGATTATTAGCCAACCCGAAAAGTATGGCTATAAAGATTATTTATAAACCGGGTGGTTGTGGATTATAAAATAAGAGAGATTTAATATTACGGAGCATTCAAAGGCCGGTTTTTCATTAGGAAGTGCCGGCCTTTTTTCTTTAACTATTAAAACAATTACGCACCATAGATGTTATTAATTTTTGTGTCGCAAAATTGAAAGCCAAATGTAGTTTTGCATGTTAAAGGCTGCCGCACAACAGGGTATTCAACCACTTTTTTTAACCAGTTATCACCCGGTCCAAAAACAACGTTTACAGGGTTTTAAGAGCTGTTTTTGAACCAAAAACCAAAGCCGTCCAGATCGTCAAAATGCTAAGTATTTGATAATCTGCTTTATATATGTTACCTTTGCAACCACATTCTACCAAATGTTTACTTTATGATTAAAAAAGAAATGACTAAAAGACGCTTAATTACGTGCTCCGTATTAGTGCTGCTGGTTATCATTTCGGGGTTAAATATTTACAGCACAAAGCCTAAACCAAGGCGCCATAAAGCTGCAAATTCTACCCCCGCTATCCCGGAATCCTTTGCAAAAGGACCGGCGGGCGATAATGATTTTAGCTTCGCGAATGAAGCTTTACCAATAAACGATGACGGTGTAAACCGTAAAATGCAGCGCTCATTGCGGAGACATACCTACCGCTATGTGCAATCAAATATCCTGCAGGCCAAGGCCGGTGAGCTATTCCCAATTATCGAGCCTATTTTAAAGGCCTGGGGCATTCCTGATGACTTTAAGTACATTCCTTTAGTGGAATCGGGCTTATGCGAAGGCACATCATCAAAAGGGGCAAAAGGCCTGTGGCAA